>NZ_JBGFGN010000126.1:0-115573 GCF_041224595.1 Donghicola sp. XS_ASV15
GCACCTTCAAATACAAGTCCACGGTGTATATCCCCAAGCCCTCCCGAAATCCGAAAGGGCAAAAGTGGACGACTTTTACGCCGCCCGCGACAACACTATGCCGTCGCTACCGTGGCCGAGTATTGCTCCGCCGTTCACATACCCCGGGGTGAATTGCCGTTCCTCAAAACGGCAAGAGGGGGCAGCGCCCCCTCTGTCTTCTCTGATGCCGACCAGCTCTGGCCTTCTAAGCTTCGATCTCCACCGTCCCGATAGGATGCGAACAGCAGGCTAGAATATAGCCCTCTGCGATGTCCTCTTCGGTGATGCCGCCGTTGTGGACCATGTGCACATCGCCAGAGACCTTCTTGGTCTTGCAGGTGCCACACACGCCAAAGCTACAGCCCGATGGAATGTTGTGCCCCGCCTGACGGGCGACGGCCAGAACGGTGTCGGTCTCTTGGCATTTGACGCGCTCGCCAGATCCGACAAAGACGATTTCGGACTTCGCGTCCTCTTCGGGGACGGCGTCCTCGGGGACATCCTCGACTTCGGGCAGAGGCGCATGGAAGCTCTCTTGGAAATAGCGCGACATGTCGAAGCCCAGACCGGCCAATGCCTCGCGAACAGATGTCATGAAGGCTTCGGGGCCACAGCAATACACGTCCCGTTCCAGATAGTCGGGGGCCATCAGACCCAACATCAGCTGGTTGAAGCGGCCTTGGTAGCCGGTCCAAGGGCGATAACGGTCCGATCCGGACACAACCCATTTCAGGTCGATTCCGTTGGCGCGGCTGGCCATGTGCTCTAGCCGCTCGCGAAAGATGATGTCCGACGGGCGGCGCGCGCAGTTCACGAAAATGATGTCGGGGGCGCGGCCCAAGTCATACAGATAGGTGGTCATTGACATCATCGGAGTGATGCCTGTGCCCGCCGAGATGAACAGCAGCTTGCCGTCTGGCTTGCCCGCATTGGTAAATGTCCCGCCGGGGCCAGTCGCTTTGACCTGTGTGCCCACGGTCAGATTGTCCAGCATCCAGCGGGTGCCGATGGAGTTGTCCTGCGCTTTGACCGTGACCGTGATCGACATGGGGCGCGAGGGCGAGGACGAGATGGTGTAAGTCCGATAGAGCGGCCCCCCCGGTACCGGCAATTCCAAGGTCAGGAACTGGCCCGGATCAAAGCGAAACAACGCGCCCGAAGGTGCTTGGAAGCAGAACGTGACCACATCGCGGGTCTCGGCCAAGACCGAGACGCACTCAAGGGGCTCTTTATCCGTCCAGAATGTCGGTTTGTCGGGAAGGGCCATAGATTACTCCGCTGCCAGTCGGGTGGGGGTCAGGGAACGCTCCAGCGTTTCGGCGTACCAATCGACGAACTGCGCCACGCCTGTCTCTTCGATCGGCGAGTAGGGACCGGGTTGGTAAACGGGCGAGTTGATGCCCTTTTGGTTGTTTTCAACCACAACGCGGTCTTCGTCGTTGGTGTGCTCCCAAACCTCGGTCAGACGCTTCAGGTCGTAATCAACACCTTCGACCGCATCTTTGTGCACCAGCCATGTGGTGGTGACTTGGGTCTCGGTGGGGCTGACAGGCGTCACGCGGAAGGTGATCGAGTGATCCGGCAGGAAGTGGTTCCACGTTGTGGGGTAGTGGAACTTCAGCAGGGTGCCCGCATCTTGCAGCGCGACGCGGCCCAGATTTTTGGCCACAGCGGGTTTGGTGTCCATGGTATAGCTGACCGCGCCCTCTTGCAGGGGCTGACGCGCCAGACGATACTGGCCATTGTCCGAGATTTTGAACTGCGACGGCGCGCCTGCGGCCTCGCAACGGTCATAGTGGGCTTGCAGACGCGGGGGAACGCTGCCGTCGGGCAAGATGCCTGCGACGTCGGGATCTAGCGGGAAGGAGCGGCACAGGGAAGGGTGGTTGCCGCTGCAGTGATAGCACTCGCGGTTGTTTTCCCAGACCAGTTTCCAGTTGCCATTCTCAGTGATGCTCGACACGTGGGCGACTTTGGCGTCGGTCAAGTCGTGCACTTCCAGATAGGGGCGGGCAACAGCCGCGAACTCGTCGAAATCAGGCGCTTCGTCTGCCAGACAGATATAGACCAGACCGCAGAGTTCGCGACAGTGCACCGGCTTCAGCCCGTGCTGGCTGGCGTCGAAATCTGCACCCATATCGCGGGCGTACAGCAGCTTGCCGTCCAGCTCGTAGGTCCACTGGTGATAGGGGCAGACCAACTTGGGCACGTGGCCCGAGGCAACCTTGCACAGAACAGAGCCGCGATGGCGGCAAGAGTTGTGCATTGCGCGGATCACGCCGTCCTGACCGCGGATGATGATGACGCTGTAGTCGCCGACGGTGTGCACCACATAGCTGCCACCTTTGGTCAGCTGCGCCGCAGGGATGGCAAACAGCCACTCGCGGTAAAAGATGTTCTGCATGTCCAGATCGAAAATCTCTGGTGCGGTGTAAAACGGGCGTTCGAGCGAATAACCGGAGCGGCGGCGGGCCAGCAGGTCGGTGATGTTGAGAGAGCCGTCCATGGGAGGGGTCCTGTGTGCGGATAAACCTGTATTATGGAGTGACCGTTTTTCATATCCTGCCTCCAAGACAACGCCAATAATTCTCAGCTTGAGGTGAAATGAATTCATCTGTAGCTTTGTCATGGCCCTGACAGGCATGCACATTCCCGTATTTTGGAACAGATGGTCTATGGCAAAACGCCCCTACGACATGCCCTCGATGACGTCTTTGGCCTGTTTTGAGTCGGCGGCGAGACATCAGAGCTTCAAATTGGCTGCAGCAGAGCTGAATGTGACCCCCGCCGCCGTGTCGCATCAGATCAAGGGACTGGAGCGGGATCTGGGGCGCCAACTGTTCCGAAGGCATCATCGCGGTGTCGAATTAAGTGAGAGTGGCGCTTATTTATTCATCGCAGTGCAGCGAGGTTTCGAGGGAATCTCTGACTCTGTCAGCCAGCTGCGCATTCGCGCCGAGCGGACCGATGTGGTCGTCCACGCCAGCACGGCGGTCAGCGCCCTGTGGTTGACCCCGCGGCTCGCGACGTTCTGGAAGCATCACCCTGAAACCATTGTATCGCAACACGTCAGTGACGAGCCTGTTGCCACCAGCAATTGTGATCTGAGTATCGAATATGGCCCCCTGCCAGACGACGTGCCCGACAGCATTCGGCCCCTGTTCAATGGCCAAATTTTGGCTTTGGGCAGTCCCGCGTTCAAAGAGCAGAACCGAATCGAAACGCTCGAGGATCTGGCGCACGTTCCCCTGATCCATCTGACGGCCGAAGATCGGGATTGGACCAAGTGGTCGGACTGGTTCGAATCCCTGAATACCGACTACGAAGAGGGGCGGGGGTTTTGGGTGAACAACTACGTGGTCGCGCTAGGGGCTGCGCAGGACGACATGGGGGCTGTTCTGGGCTGGACCGAACTCCTTGGAGACCGGATGGCGACCGGTAAATTGGTGCCACTCGTGCCCGAGGGAATCGCCACCCCCAAAGACTTCTACGTTCGGATACATCCTGATGCGCCCCCGTCAGCGAACCGGTTGGCAGACTGGCTTACACAACCTCTGACCACGGGCCAGAACGTCTTCGGGTAGCGCCGAGAGGCGTAAGGTGCAGAGAACACAGGGAAAATGATTGATCCGATGGCGCCAAGAACACTCGGATTTCTCGATGTAATTTGATCTTTGCCATTTCGCCAAGAGTCTAGCGGTTACGTCATCCGGTATAGGTTTGGCATCCCTTTGCCGTGGGGCCACTACGCGCGCTCTTCTCAGAGGTTTATTGTCTCGGAAACCGTGGTCGCAGTGCCTGTATTCATGGGGGGTACAGCAGCGCGCCATTTTTCATCAGGGACCGCCATGCGCTTCACCTTAAAGTCTAAACTCATCCTAACCTTCGGCGCGGTATTCGCGATGTCCGCGGGCTCTTTGACGCTTGCTTTGAATGATTTTCAGCGCGTGAATGACTCGTTCAGCAGGGTGATCCAAGAGCAGGAAGTCGACATTCGTGCAATCAGTGCCATTGCTGAGGCAGAGGTCGGCATTCGGTCCAAGGTTGGCGAAGCGCTGGTTGGTTTGGATGGCACTGGGGAAGAGCGTATCGTTGCGCTGCGAAACGAGATTAAAGCCCTATCCAAAAGCATCTCCGACAACGTGAATGCTCTGTCGGCAGACGCGGGCAACGATGAATTTCTCATGTACGCCAATCTTATCAAGGCCCACAATGATGCCATGGTCGTGAACTACGCCACCGTTGCCTACGAGTTGCAGGGCGACAGCATGGCCAATGTGAGTTTTCACACCGATGCCAAGGCCGCGACTGACGCGGTCGTAGCAACCACAGAAGAACTGCGGACCTATCTGCTGGAGCGCATGGAGCAGTCGGTGGCCGCAGCGCAGGCAGTGTATGATAGAGCGGTCACAGTTCTGATTACGGTTGGCGCTGCCAGCATTCTGATCGGTACGATCTGCGCATTCTTTATTATTTCGTCGCTCAACCGGGGTCTGCGCAAAGCAGTGGATCAAGCACGCAGAGTGTCAGAGGGTGATCTTCGGGCGATCGCGACCTTTAAGCGCGATGATGAAGTCGGCGATGTTCTTCATGCCCAGAACGACATGGTCCTGAAGTTGCGCGGCACCGTGAGCAACGTCGCTTCTGCCGTACGCAATGTTGCGGCGGGCGCAAACCAGATGGCGAACACCTCAGAGCAACTGGCCACCGACTCGAACAATCAGTCCGCCTCGACCGAGCGCGTCTCGACCGCAGTTGACCAAATGTCCGGCAACATCGAAAGCACGTCGGAAAACGCAGGTCTGACCGAAGAGATCGCCACCAAAGTTGCCAAAGACGCCGCTGAATCCGGCAAAGTGGTTGCGGATGCCGTGAAAGCAATGCGTGCCATCGCAGAGCGTATCAACGTGGTGCAGGAAATCGCGCGTCAGACCGATCTGCTGGCTCTGAACGCTGCGGTCGAAGCGGCGCGAGCCGGCGAACATGGTCGCGGCTTTGCGGTTGTGGCTTCCGAAGTGCGCAAACTGGCCGAGAACAGCCAGAAAGCAGCTTCGGAAATTTCGGCTCTGTCAGCGAACACTGTCCAGTCGGCTGCGGCTGCGGGCAAGATGCTTGAAGAATTGGTTCCGGACATTGGCCGGACCTCAGAGCTCGTGACCCAGATCACCTTGGCCTCGCGTGAATTGGCAGGCGGGTCGCGGAATATCGCAGGTTCGGTACAACAGCTTGACAGAATCACTCAGAATACAAGCTCGGCTTCTGAACAGATGTCCTCTGCTGCGACCGAACTTTCCAGTCAGGCAGAGCAACTCGCGGATGCGATCTCTTTCTTCCAGACGGGTGAGGATGACGTGATGGCGGATGGTGCTGAATGGGTTCGTGCACAGGATACAAAATCCGCCACAGCGCCCGCAGATGTGTCTGACTTCGTTCCCGAAGCGGCGGTAGCAGCCGACGCATTGGCTGAAGACAGCGCGCCTGTCCAAGACAAACGCGAAAAGAAGACCGAAACTTTCGAATTCAATCTGGGCTAGGCCCAAACCCCCACCCTTTGGGCTGAGCCGAGAGAAGGCAGCGCAGGACCCCCATCCTGCGCTGCCTTTTGATTTTGAGAATGTCGGCGCTTGTTAGAGCGCCGAAACCTTGACCGCCGCGAATTTGAATTCGGGGATCTTACCATAGGGATCGAGGGCAGGGTTTGTCAGCACGTTGGCCGCCGCCTCAACGTAGGCAAAGGGTACGAACACCATGTCAGGCGACACCGCGCGGTCCTCTCGGGCCAGCAGGGTGATATTGCCACGGCGGGTTTCCAGCTTGACCTTATCGCCGACCTTGACCCCCAGCTTGCGCAGGGTGGACGGGTGCAGGGAACAGTTCGCTTCTGGCTCGATCGCGTCCAAGACGGTGCTGCGGCGGGTCATTGAGCCTGTGTGCCAATGCTCTAGCTGGCGGCCCGTGGTCATTATCATCGGGTAGTCGGCATCGGGGGCCTCGTCCGGCGGGATCACGTCGGCAGGCGTAAACTTCGCCCGTCCGCCCGCCCGCGGGAATTCGTCGCCGAAGACAATCGCCTGACCGGGGTCTTTGGGCGACAGGGACGGGTAGGTGACGGCATTCTCGCCTTCCAGACGGTCCCACGTGATGTTGTCGAGGCTGGGCATCCCCTCCTTCATCTCGGCAAAGACCTGACTGGGATGAGTATAGGTCCAGTCCAGCCCCAGCTTCTGCGCCAAGGCAACGGTGATCGCCCAATCCTCGCGCGCTTCACCCGGAGGCGTCGCGGCCGCGCGGCCCATCTGGACCTGACGGTTGGTGTTCGTGACCGTGCCGTTCTTTTCGTAGAATGCTGCGGCGGGCAGGACCACATCCGCATAGTTCGCCGTTTCGGTCAGGAAGATATCCTGAACGACCAGACACTCCAGCTTGGCCAGCGCCTCGCGGGCATGGGTCACGTCGGGGTCGGACATGGCGGGGTTTTCCCCCAGCACATACATCCCCTTGATGTCACCCGCATGGACCGCATCCAGAATCTCGGTCACGGTCAGACCCTTTTCGGCGCTGAAATCCTCGGTCCCCCAAATCTTGTTGAAATGGCCGCGGATCTTGTCGTCGGTGACGCTTTGATAGTCGGGCAGGAACATCGGGATCAGGCCCGCGTCGGACGCGCCCTGCACGTTGTTCTGACCGCGCAGGGGGTGCAGGCCAGCGCCCGGTTTGCCCACGTTGCCGGTCATCAGGGCCAGCGAAATTAGACAGCGCGAGTTGTCCGTGCCGTGGATGTGCTGCGACACGCCCATACCCCAGAAAATCATGCCCGCTTCGGCCGATGCGAAATCGCGGGCCACGGCGCGGATGGTCTCGGCATCAATGCCGCAGATCTCGGCCATCTTTTCGGGGGCAAAGCCAGCGAGGTGCTGCTTCTCGGCCTCCCAGTTTTCGGTGTGCTGGTCGATGTAGGATTGGTCGTACAGTCCCTCTTCGACGATCACGGACATGATCGCATTGAGCAAGGCCACGTCGGTGCCGGGGCGGAACTGGATCATGTGTTCGGCGTGGCGCTTCATTGCGGTGCCACGCGGGTCCATGATGATCAGCTTGCCGCCGCGCTTGGCGAACTGCTTGAAGTAGGTCGCAGCCACAGGGTGGTTTTCGCTGGGGTTGGCCCCGATGACGATCGCCACATCCGCATTCTCGATCTCGTTAAAGGTCGCGGTCACAGCGCCGCTGCCCACGTTCTCCATCAGCGCGGCCACGGAACTGGCGTGGCACAGGCGCGTGCAGTGGTCCACGTTATTGTGCCCAAAGCCCTGACGGATCAGCTTCTGGAACAGATAGGCCTCTTCGTTGGTGCATTTGGCGCTGCCGAAACCGGCGACGCTGCGGCCGCCGCTGGCATCGCGAAGACCGCCGAGGCCGTTCGCGGCGGCGTCCAGCGCCTCTTCCCACGTGGCCTCGCGGAAGTGGGTAAAGGGGTTCGCAGGGTCCACGGCCATCTCTTTGGGTGCGTTTTCCAGCCGGATCAGCGGTTTGGTCAAGCGGTGGGGGTGGTGGATGTAGTCGTAGCCAAAGCGGCCCTTCACACACAGGCGGCCTTCGTTAGCGGGGCCGTTGATGCCCTCGACATACTTTACCTTGCCGTCCTTGAGCTTCAGGCTGACCTGACAGCCGACCCCGCAGAAAGGGCAGACGGACTGCACTTCGTTGTCGTAATCGGTGCTATCGCCCTGCTGGTCCGCGCCGAGAACGGTCGAGGGCATGAGCGCGCCCGTTGGGCAGGCCTGCACGCATTCGCCGCAGGCCACACAGGAACTGGCGCCCATATCATCATCCAGATCGAACACGGGAAAGGCGTCGTGCCCACGACCGCCCATGCCGATCACATCGTTCACCTGCACTTCGCGGCAGGCACGAACGCAGAGACCGCACTGGATGCAGGCGTCAAGGTTCACGCGCATGGCCACATGGCTGTCATCAAGCAGGGGGATGCGGTCCACATCCAGCGTCGGAAAACGGCTCTCGGTCACGCCTTGTGCGTCGGCCATGTCCCACAGGTGGCTGCCTGCGTCATGGGCGGCCTCGCGCTCGGGCTGGTCGGCCAGCAGCAGTTCCATCACCATAGCGCGGGATTTCACCGCGCGGTCGCTGTCGGTTTTGACGCTCATGCCGTTCGACGGGTTCCGGCAGCACGAGGCCGCTAAGGTCCGCTCGCCATCAATCTCGACCACACAGGCGCGGCAGTTGCCGTCGGGGCGGTAGCCGGTCTGCGGCTTATGACACAGGTGTGGGATCGTCTTGCCGTGGCGCTGCGCGACCTCCCAGATGGTTTCGCCATCCACGGCGGTGACTTGCTCGCCGTCGAGGGTAAAGGTGACCTGTTCGATGTTGTTGCCGTCCATGATCACACCTCCTCGCTGAAATGTTGCATCACTAGCTTGATGGGGTTGGGGGCCGCTTGGCCGAGGCCGCAGATCGACGCGTCGGTCATGACTTCGCACAGATCGGTCAGAAGTTCGCGGTCCCAGCTGTCGGCCTGCATCAGCTTCACGGCCTTTTCGCAGCCAACACGGCAGGGGGTACACTGACCGCAGCTTTCAGCCTCGAAGAACCGCAGCATGTTCAGGGCAGCATCGCGGGCGCTGTCCTGATTCGACAGAACGACCACAGCGGCGGACCCGATAAAGGTGCCGTGGGGTTGCAGTGTGTCGAAATCGAGCGGCACGTCGTTCATATGTGCGGGCAGTAGACCGGACGAGGGGCCACCGGGCTGGTAGGCTTTGAATGTGTGCCCGTCGGCCATGCCACCAGCGGCGGCGATGATGTCTAGAATGGTCGAGCCGGCGGGCAGCAGGTAGACGCCCGGATTGGTGACGCGGCCAGAGACTGAGTAGTTCCGCAGGCCGGTGCGTTCGTTGTGGACCACGGCGTTCATGACTTCGGGGCCTTCGCGGCAGATCATGGCCACCCAGTGCAGGGTTTCGACGTTATGCACCAAGGTGGGGCGGTTAAAGATCCCGACCTGCGCCACGTACGGCGGACGCAGACGGGGAATGCCGCGCTTGCCTTCGATGCTCTCGATCATCGCGCTTTCTTCGCCGCAGATATAGGCGCCCGCGCCGCGGCGCAGGTCGATATAGCCAGCCTCTACGATGCCGGCCTCTTCCAGCGCGGCGATCTCTTTGCGCAGCAGCTTCAGCACGGCGGGGTATTCGTCGCGCATGTAGATAAAGCATTTATCCGCCTCGACGGCCCACGCGGCGATCAGCATCCCCTCAAGAAAGACATGCGGCTCGCGCTCCAGATGGTAGCGGTCTTTGAACGTACCAGGCTCGCCTTCGTCCCCGTTTACAGCCAGATAACGGGGGCCTGCTTCGGCACGGACAAAGCCCCACTTTTTTCCGGACGGAAAGCCAGCACCGCCTAGGCCGCGCAGACCGGCGGACAGCAGCATGTCCTGTACCTGTTCCCAATCGCCGCCTTCGCGGAACTGGGCCAGCTTGTCGTAGCCACCCCGGGCTTGGTAAGCGGGCAGGTCTTCGTACTCAGGCATGATGGGATGGAAGTCGCCGCCAGCGATCACGTCTTCGATCAGGGCAGGGGTGGCATTGTCCAAATGGCGGTGGCCCAGTTCGACCACCGGTGCGGTGTCACAGCGGCCCATACAAGGTGCGCGCAGTACTCGGACCTTGGCGGGGTCCATGCCAGACTCCAGCGCGGTAATCAGAGCCTCTGATCCTGCCAATTCGCAAGATAAGGAGTCGCACACGCGGATGGTCAAATCTGGGGGCGGGGTTTCGCCCTCTTTTACCAGATCGAAGTGCGCATAGAAGCTGGCCACCTCCCAAACCTCGGCCATGGACAGGCGCATCTCCTCGGCCAATGCGCGCAGATGGGGCGCGGACAGGTGGCCATAGCGGTCCTGAATCAGATGTAGATGCTCGATCAGCAGGTCACGGCGGCGGGGGCGATCCCCCAAGAGATCTTCGACCTCGGTCCATGCTTGTTCATCCAGCGGACGTCCCTTGGTGTGGGCGCGTCCCTTCTTGCCGCTGCGGCCTGACGTCCACGGGACGTCTTTGTGATCCAGAGCCATCTAATTTGCCTTCCCGAAGCCGGTGGGTTTCCGACGCAAGTGCCCACAAATGGGGGCAGAAAATCAACTCACAATTTATTTGGAGTTTGCATGCGCACACTATCATATCGGCGGCGATATAAAGATGGACACCGACATAAGTGGGCCCTAAATCGACACATATGGAATGGAACGAAGAAATTGATGCGATTGGGATGCTCTGCCCTTTGCCCGTGCTCAAGGCACGTAAGCGCCTGAAGTCAATGACTTCGGGGCAGGTCTTGCGTTTGATTGCGACCGATCCGGCGGCTGTTGTGGACGTGCCCCATTTCTGCTTCGAGAGTGGGAATGAACTCATCAGCCAGTCGGACGAGGGCGAGACCCAGATCTACCTGATCCGCAAGGTCTAACGCAGGCCAAGCATCGCGTAGGGGATGTATTTCACGGGCGTGCCGTTGGTAATTTCCGCGGCCTCATCGGGCAGTTCCACCAGCCCATCCGCCCACGACAGCCCGCTGATCCGGCCCGAGCCTTCGGATTTGAAGACCTCTGCCATGCCTTGATCGTTCAGCCGCGCCCGCAGGTATTCGCGGCGGCCCGCCTTCTTGCGTTTCTCGAACGCTGCGGGGACGGTGAAGCCGACGGGCTCTGCCCATCCGCTGCCCGCCATCAAAGACAAAGCAGGGCGCGCAAAGACCAGCGCACAGACCAGCGCCGCCACGGGGTTTCCGGGCAGGCCGAACACGGGCGTGCCGTCCCACATCGCCAGCGCCAGCGGGCGACCCGGTTTCAGGGCAATGCGCCAGCTGGACAGGGTGCCCTTGGTCCTTAGCAGATGCGAGACGTGATCCTCGTCCCCCGCAGACGCACCGCCGGAGGTCAGGATGACGTCGACGTTCGCCCGGTCCAGAGTGCGTTCAATCAGTTTCGGGTCGTCCTTGCAGTGGCCCAGATCGACGGGCTCATACCCCCACCCGTTCAGCAGGCTGAGAAGCATCGGGCGGTTCGCGTCGAAAATCTGGTGGGGCAGGGCATCCATGTCGGGGCGGGCGATAATCTCGTCCCCCGTAGACAGCACGCCGACGCGCAGGGGCTCATAGACCTGCACTTCGGCGATCCCGAGGGCTGAGAGCAGCGCTATGTCCGGCGCGCGCAGAATCTGGCCCGCGTGGATGGCGGTTTGGCCGGCCTCCACATCCTCGCCCGCTTTACGGGTGTTGGCGCGGGGCTTGACCGGTCCGTCAAAGACTACCGAGGCACCGTCGAGGGCGCAGTCTTCCTCCAGCACCACCGTGTCCACGCCATCGGGCAGGATGGCGCCCGTCAGGATGCGAACGGCCGCGCCATGAGGCACAGCGCCATCAAAGGGTTGACCAGCAGCGGCGCGGCCCCGAAGCAGGGGCAATTTCTGTGGGTAGTCACCCGTGGCTTCGTACGCGAAGCCATAGCCGTCCACGGCGGAATTGGGGCGGGGCGGGTTGGATCGGCGGGCCACAGCATCAGCGGCCAGAATGCGGCCCTGTGCCTTGTGGCTGTTGATTGTCCCGACGCCCTTGATCGGATGGAGCGCCTGTTTCAGCTTGTCCAAGGCGGCGTCGACGGGCACCCAGTTCACCCCTTGGGGCATGGCGAAACAGTCGTTCCGTAGGCGGGGCGGCAGGATGGCAGAGGGCACCGCCGCACGCAGGCTTAGTTCGTGGTTCAGGCCAAGGATATGGCCCTCTTGGGTCGGCTCCACATCGAACAATGGGGGCAGCGTTCCGCCCGCATTTAACACCCACAAGGCTTGCGCCAGTAGTTCGACCTGCGCCTGATCGGGCACCATATCGGGATGTCGGGACAGGTGCGCGCGGACCTCGGCGCTCAGGATCGAGGGGTAAACCTCGGCGATTGTCACGCGGCTGATCGGATCAAGAGGCCAGACGGTCGCGCCCCGTTCGCGCAAGCGGTGGACCATGGGCATTCCTGTCAAGGATTGCGCCCCGACCGCGCCCGCCCCAGCCAGTTGCCAGCAGGATTTCGGGCTCAGTCCATTGGATTGCGCAACCTCTTCGCAGGCGCGCCATTCGGGTAAAGCGCTGGTAGGCTTGGTGCGCGGCAAATGCGGAGTGTCCGCCTTTGCCCCATTGCCCCAAAAGAGACCGTCGTCCTCGAACCGTTGGTTAAGTTCGGCCGCCACGTTCCGGTAATTAGACAGGTTTTTCGCCGTGTCCGTGTGGTTGGTCGCAAGATGGCGCCAGAGTCCGGCAGCATCCACCCCCAGCCGTTCCAGCGCCGCAGCAGGCAATGAAAGCGAGAAATCCACGCCGATCAGCAGACGGTCACCCTCTGCCATCAGCGCGTTCAGACGCGCTTCGGCCTGCATCCGCGTGGGGATATTCTCGGACCGCACGCCAGAGCCATCCGCAATCGCCAGCCAGATGCTATCCTTGCCGGTTTTTGGCGTTCCAGCGGCGGACCAGTCCAGAATGGCGATGCGGTCAAACATGGTTACAGCCCTGTTTCAGCGGCGATAAAGTCGGCGATCGCGGCGGTGTCGTTCAGGTCGAACTGGGGTTTGTCGATGTCCAGCGGCGTGTCGGTCGCAATCGCGTGGATCGTAGTGCTGTCGGGCGCAAGCGGCGCACGGCCCGTTTCGGCGCGGACGCACTCGACCTTTGGGTGTGCGTCGCGCTTGAAGCCTTCGATCAGGATCAGGTCCACGGGGGACATGCGCGCCAAGAGCTCGTGGAGGGGCGGCTCGCCCTCGTCCCGCAGCTCGTGCATCAGGGCCCAGCGGTTGGGCGAGGCAAGCATGACCTCGGTCGCGCCGGCCTCTCGGTGGCGGAAACTGTCGCGGCCCGGTTGGTCCACATCAGTGGTGTGATGGGCGTGCTTGATGGTCGAGACACGGTAGCCTCGGGCGGTGAATTCGGCCACGAGACGCTCCATCAATCCGGTTTTTCCAGAATTCTTCCAACCGGTTACGCCGTAAACTTTCACAAGGCCTCCAAGAGGCGTTCGGCCTCGGTAATGTCGTCGGGGGTGTTAACGTTGAAAAAGGGATCAACAGGATCGGTGTCAAAAATGGCAAGGCCCGCATCGTGCTGATCGGTCCACATCACGATCTTGCGGAGCCCGTTTTGCAGGGCGTCGCGCAGGTCGCCCCGCAGGGCCACCGGCCAGAGGCCAAAGGTCGGCTGACGCCAGATTTTCTCGCCTTCGCGGGTGGCGGCAAGGGCGAGGCCACTCGGGCCTGCAGCCTGCTGAAGGCGGTCCACCAGATCGGCGGGGAAGAAAGGCGTATCTGCGGCGGCGGTCACGATCGCGTCGTGCCCATTTGCAGCGGCCCAGTCGAGGCCCGCGAGAACGCCCGCCAAGGGACCGGGGTGGTCGGGCAAGGTGTCGGGAAGAACAGTCAGGCCGTAGCCTACAAACCGCTCGGGATCTCCGTTGGCGTTCAGGGCGATCGGGCCAGACTGGGGGCGCATACGATCCAGAACGTGGTCCAGCAGGGGCTTGCCGCCAATGGTGCGCAGGCCCTTGTCACCGCCGCCCATGCGCGTGGCTTTGCCGCCAGCAAGGATCACTGCGGGGGGCTTAGTCATGGTCAACTCCCTTGCGGCGGTGCTTGCGGTCCTCGTCGCCCACGACAGAGACATCGGCATCGCGGATCAGGCGTTCCTCGCCCGAGAGGCAGACAAAGCGCTGACCGCGCATCCGGCCAATCACGGTCAGGCCTACTTGGCGGGCGATCTCGACGCCCCACGCGGTAAAACCAGAGCGCGACGCCAGCACTGGAATGCCCATCATCGCGGTCTTGATCACCATTTCAGAGGTCAGGCGGCCCGTGGTGTACAGGATTTTGTCATCAGGCGAAACGCCGTGCTGGAACATGTAGCCCGAGATTTTGTCGACAGCGTTGTGGCGGCCCACATCCTCCATATACACCAAGGGCTTGTCGCCGCAGCACAGGACTGTGCCGTGGATCGCGCCAGCCTCTAGGTATAGCGAAGGCGTTGTGTTGATCTCTTTGGCCAGTGAGTAGAGCCAAGAGGTGCGGACTGGGGTTGCAGGCAGGGTCAGCCCCTCGAGCCCCTCCATCATGTCACCGAACACTGTGCCCACGGCGCAACCAGAGGTGCGGGTCTTTTTCTTGACCTTCTCCTCGTAGCTGGTCTGGCGGGTGGTGCGGACCACGACCGTTTCGATGTCTTCCTCGTAGTCGATACCGGTGACCACGTCGTCATCCCGCAGCATCCCCTGATTGCGTAGAAAGCCCAGCGCCAAATATTCGGGGTAGTCCCCGATGGTCATGGCGGTGACGATTTCCTGACTGTTCAAGTAGATGGTCAGGGGGCGCTCCTCGACAACCGAGACGTCGACCTCGGCCCCTGTGTGATCGTGCCCCGTCACGCGCCGCGTCAGGCGCGGGTCCGATGGGTTCGGCAGTATGGGATCGTGGTCCATTGGGCGAGGTTCCGCAGCAAGTGGTTGCTTTTTTTGATTTCGGGGCATCATTTATGCCGCACCGAAGTTTTGCAAGGGGGAGGTCTGCATGCTGGGATATGTTGTCGGTCAGGGGCGCGGGGACGCGGATCGCTGTCTGGTCAAAGTGTCCGAGATGCTGCGCGAGGCAGGGGTTACCATGGCTGGTGCGGTGCAGTTCAATATCGAGACCGATCCCGCCTACAAATGCCAGATGGACCTGCATATTCTGACGGGTGCGGACGTTGTACGGATTTCTCAGGACCTTGGGACCCTCTCGCAGGGGTGCCGTCTGGACCCCGAGGGGCTGGAGCGCGCAGTGGGCCTTGTGGCCAGTGCGCTAGAGGCCGACCCGCAGGTGATGATCCTGAATAAATTCGGAAAACAAGAGCTGGACGGCCGCGGATTTCGCCCCGTTATCGGAGAGGCTTTGGGGCGTGGTATCCCCGTCCTGACCGCCGTCGCACCCGGCAATGTGAAGGGATTTCGCGCTTTTGCCGATGACTTCGGGCAGGAACTGCCCGCAGAGCCAGAGACGGTCATGGATTGGGTGCGGACCCAGATCGACGGCTAGGGTGGACAAATTGTCCACCTGATTTTCCAGAAACCCCAATTTGTCCATTTAGCGCGGTTTTGCGGGATGTTACCCCGTCCTGACTTAACAGACACGGTGTGACCCAAGATGAATTCGATCGGAGATGGATTGTGGCAAGCGGCGCGACTCGTTGCGACGTTCGACCCTGATCTGGTCGAGATTACGGCGCTGTCCTTGCGCGTCTCGTTGGGCGCGACAGTCATTGCGTCTTTGATTGGGCTACCGCTGGGGGCGTGGCTTGCGGTGAACCGCTTTCCCGCCCGCCGCATTGTGATCGCGATCCTGAATGCGCTCATGGGACTGCCGCCAGTGGTGGTAGGCCTGATGGTCTACGTGCTTTTCTCGCGCTCTGGGCCATTCGGTGTTCTGGGCCTGCTGTTCACGCCGACCGCGATGGTCATTGCGCAAGTCATTATCATAACGCCAATTATTGCCTCTGTCGCGCACCAGGCGATCCGCGAGCTTTGGGCGGATTATCATGACTTGCTGATCTCGCTTCAGGCGACGCGGTTGCAGCGGATCAAAACCCTGCTCTGGGACGGGCGCCGCGCCTTGATGACCGCGTCATTGGCTGGATTTGGCCGCGCGATCGGAGAGGTCGGGGCGATCATGATCGTCGGTGGGAACATCGACCATGCCACACGGGTCCTGACCACTGCCATCGCGTTGGAGACCGGCAAAGGGGAGTTCGATATGGCGCTGGCCTTGGGCTTTGTGCTGATCGGGCTCGCGATCCTTGTGAATTTGGGGCTGCACTTTATCAGCCGTACAGAACGGGGGGCACGGTGGTGAGTGGCTGGGTGACCCTGAGCGGCGTGTCTGTGCGCCGCCGTGGCCGGACTATTCTGGGGCCGCTGGATGCCTCTCTGAACGGGGGCGGTCTGTCGATCCTGATGGGGCCGAACGGGGCGGGCAAGACAACTTTGCTGCGCGCCCTGCATGGGCTGGAGCGTGTGAGCACCGGAGATATCCATTGGACCGATCCAAAGGACGCCGAGGGGCGGAACCAAGGTTTTGTGTTTCAGACGCCCGTGTTGATGCGCCGCTCAGTGCTGGACTGCATCGCGTATCCGCTGTTGCTGGATGGAGTGAAACGGGCTGCGGCCCGCGAACAGGCCCGCGCACGTGCCAATGAAGTGGGGCTGAACGTCAATCTTGATCAGGCGGTGATGTTCCTGTCGGGCGGAGAGAAGCAAAAGATGGCCTTGGCCCGCGCGCTGATGCGCCGTCCGCGCATCCTGTTTCTGGACGAGCCCTGCGCCAATCTGGATGGCCGCTCGGTCAAGGAAATCGAAGAGATCCTGCTGCGGATCAAAGCCAGCGGCACCCGCATTCTGATGTCCACCCACGATCTGGGACAGGCACGACGGCTCGCGGACAGTGTCCTGTTCCTGCATGCGGGCAAGTTGGTGGAACAAGCAATTGGGGACGACTTTTTTGGCGCCCCGCAAACGGCCGAGGCAAAGGCCTATCTTAAGGGAGAGATCCTACTATGACATTCAAAACAGTCGTTTTGGGGGCGGTTGCCGCTCTGATGACCTCGACCGCCGCAATGGCCGAAGAGATGAA
Source organism: Donghicola sp. XS_ASV15 (assembly GCF_041224595.1). NCBI lineage: Bacteria > Pseudomonadati > Pseudomonadota > Alphaproteobacteria > Rhodobacterales > Roseobacteraceae > Donghicola > Donghicola sp. XS_ASV15. Next base: position 16,722 of record NZ_JBGFGN010000126.1, read on the forward strand.
AATGGCGGTGACCACGTCCTTTGCGAACTCTGGTCTCGCGGATGTTTTGCTGCCCGAGATCAAAGAAGATACCGGCATCGACGTGCAGCTCTTGATCGTCGGCACGGGTCAGGCGCTGGCTTTGGGCGCGGCGGGTGATGTGGACGCGGTTCTGGTCCACTCCAAAGCGGCCGAGGAAAAGTGGTTGGCTGCGGGCAACGGCACCCACCGGACCGAGATCATGTATAACGATTTTGTCTTTGTCGGCCCGCAGGCGGACCCTGCCAAAGCTGGCGGGGCAGAGGCTGCGACTGGGGCGTTGCAAGCGATTGCTGGGGCAGAAGCCGCGTTTGTCAGCCGCGGCGATGACAGCGGCACCCACAAAATGGAGTTGCGTTTGTGGAAAGCCGCGGACGTGACCCCCGAGGGCGACTGGTACAAAGCGGTGGGGCAAGGCATGGGCGCGGCGCTGAACACTGCATCAGGCATGAACGCCTACATCATGTCGGACCGCGCCAGCTGGCTGAAGTTCGCGAACAAGGGCGATCTGGGCATCGTCTTTGAGGGCGATCCGGTGCTGTTCAATCAGTACGCCTATCTGCCTGTGAACCCTGAGAAGCACCCGCACGTAAAAACTGACCTCGTCAACCAACTTGAGGCATGGTTGCTGAGCGATGAGGCGGCAGAGCTGATCAACGCCTACACCATCGAAGGCCAGCAGCTGTTCGTCTACAACGCGGCCGATTGATCTCTGTTCAGGTCTGGAAAGGATAGCAGCGCCTCAGTGGGCGCTGCTTTTGCGTGTAAACTTAGCTGGTCATCCGCTGCAACTGTCCGTCGCGTTGGATCAAATGGTGCCAGCCCACGGCCATCGCGATGTGGCCCAGAATGATCAGCGCCAAAATCCAACCCAGCTCGCCATGCCACTCGGACGGCGCCTGCATCCAAGCAATCTCAGCTTCGCGGGGGGCAAAGACGGTCATGCCCAAATAGCTTAGGCCACGATCGCTGCCTGCCGCCGCCAGAATGCGCGTGCCGGGCACGACAATCATCAGGGCGTACAGTGCTGCGTGTCCTGCCTGAGCCGCAGCGCCCAGGGCGCCGCTGTGCGCGGGACGGCGTTGTAGATTGATCAGCCCCCAGATACCGCGCAAGAGCACAAGCACGAACAACGTAATCCCAAGATCGACGTGATAGCTCCACAGCGTTTCCCGCAGGGCGTTTTCGCGTGGCAAAGCCCAATGAACTGCGGCAGAAGCGAATTGGGCCAAGAAAAGCAAGGCCATGCCCCAATGGAGGGCGCGCGAGATCAAGCCATATCGGCTGGGGGTGTCCTGAAGGGGCATCTGTACTCCGATCTGTTGTTCATTCAGATAAAGCAACAGTGCACACGCAGCATTTGTTCCCAAAGTTATTGTGCGAATGCGAACGGTACCGTGTTCGGCTCTGAGGAGGTGTGGGGAAATTAGCAGGCGACCTTGCCTGCGCCGCCGTTAGTGGCTGTGCCCGTGGTCGTCATCCAAAGAGCCGTGGATCGCGAACTGCTCTAGCCCCGCATCACTGGGTTCGATGAACCGGAACTCTTCGCGCACGCCCGCATCGGTCAGGGAGCGCGCCACCGTCAGAACGATATTCGGGCTATGATCGGCGCAAAGCTCTGCCATCTGGGCCAGCTCTTCTTGGGCGACGGGCAAGGCGGCCTCGACGCTAGGTGCGCCATACACCTGCACGAAATGCTGCGCCAAAGATTGGCAAAGGGCGTCGTATTCGGACGGCTCTATCTGGGTCACGGCGACAAAGGTGACACGGCCATACGTCTCGAGCCCCAACCAGCCGTTGGCAAAGGCTTGGCGGGCTTTGCCGACCAGATCGCCTTCGCCCCAGTTCGAGAACTCAAAGCCCCCCGAGATGCACCATTCTCCGGTACGGGCGGGCGAATGGAACACGTTGCGGTCGCTTTCATCAAAGTGGATCGCGCGAGCGAGGTGCATTTTAAACCCTTTCGGCCAGTGTGGTCAGGGGGATCAGGCGGGTGTCTTCGCCTGCTTTCAGGATCATCCCGAATTTTTCATCAACGCCAAGGAAACGACCGCCAATACGTTCTCCGGGCAGGGTCACGGCGGTATCTTCGCCAAGCTGCCAGACCAACCCGCGCCATTCGCGGTAGAGCGTGGCCAAACCGTTCGGGTGTTCAAGCTCTCCAAGCCAAAGGAGCGCGTGCTTGGACCATCCTTCGAGCAGGTCCATGGCATCAACCTCTCCAGCGCCTTCTTGGTCCAGGGCCGTCCAGTCCGGTGTTTCTCCAGGCTCTATCTCTGCCTTGTCGGGCAGGCGGAGAGTGAGTTCGAGCGAGACGATCATCCAGTCGGGAACGTCGTCGGCATTTAAAGTGCTGGAATAGAGTCGCATGCCGCCCGCGTGCCCGCCGTTAAGACGGATGCCGCCCGCCCACTCCAGATGGACAGCGGTTTCCGGTGGGACCAACACGCCAAGGGCATTTTGCAGACCCACGCCGCAAGCGACCAGCGCGGACGCGGCATGGGACAGGGGCGTTTCGGGGGCCAGCACCAGCGCGGCCCGCATTCGGTCATCTGTCAATGACCAAACCAAAAGGCCCGCATCGGTGCCGCGCTGCGCCTCGGCGCTGGCAATGGTCAGAGGGTTGGCCGGACCTGCGGCCATCCCCTTGATCAGTGGCGGAAACTGAGGCGCGACGCGGATCATGCGTTGCCGTCCGCAATCAGTTGCTTGGCAATGCCGCGGAAGACTTGGGCCTGCGGGCTGTCGGGCTGGCTGACCACAATCGGAGCGCCGCCATCAGAGGCCGTCCGGATGTCGAGATGAAGCGGCACTTCGGCCAGCAGGGGCACGCCCATCTTCTCGGCTTGCTTGGCAACGCCGCCATGGCCAAAGATGTGCTCTTCGTGGCCGCAGTTCGAACAGATGTGTGTGCTCATATTCTCGATCAAGCCATAGATCGGCGTGTTCAGCTTGTTGAACATGTCGATCCCCTTGCGGGCGTCGAGCAGCGCAATGTCTTGTGGGGTCGAGACGATGATCGCGCCGTTTAGATGCGTCTTCTGCGCGAGGGTCATTTGCACGTCACCAGTGCCCGGTGGCAGGTCCACGATCAGGACGTCCAAGGCACCCCACTGCACTTGGAACAACATCTGCTGTAGTGCGCCCATCAGCATCGGACCACGCCAGACAACGGCTTCGTCCTCTTGGGTCATCAGACCCAGCGACATCATGGTGACGCCGTGGTTGCGCAGGGGCAGGATGGTTTTGTTGTCGGGCGAGGCCGGACGGCCCGTGACCCCCAGCATCCGCGGCTGGCTGGGACCATAGACGTCGGCATCCAAGAGCCCGACTTTGCGCCCTTCGGCGGCCAGAGCGGTGGCGATGTTGGCGGACACGGTGGATTTGCCCACGCCGCCTTTGCCCGAGGCGATGGCGATGATGCGCGCCACACCGGGCACGGGTTCGGGACCTGCGGGTTTGGGACGGGCGGTGCCCTTGAGTTCTGGCGGCTTCGGCGCGGCCGAGTGGGCGGTCATTGCGACCGATACCTTGTCGATTCCCAGCGATTTCAGTTTGGCCTCGGCTTCGGCCCGAGCCTTTTCCATTGGGTCGGCTTTGGCGGGGTCAATTTCCATGACAAAGCGTACGCCGTTATCGTCCACGGTTAGCGCGCGGACCAGACCTGCGGCCACCAGATCGTTGCCAGTGACCGGATCTTTGACGGTTTTCAGGGCGTTCAGAACGTCCTCGCGGGTCACGCTCATGCTTGTTTTCCTTTGATTTCGCCAGTGACAACATGTTCAACACCCAGATCTTCGATGGTCATGACCACCTTGATCTGCAGTGCCTTTGACGGATCTACGCCCTCGGCGCGCAGGGCTTCTTCGATGGCCTGCTGCGAGGTCACACCGACCTGCTTGAGAAATTTGCGGATCGACATGTTCAGATCGTCATCCATTGGCGTCTCCTGTTCGTTTCAATTTCCGTTGACCCAAGGGCGCGGCGGTCCATACTTGGTCCATGGAACGGACCACTGGTATACTGGCTGGCCTGATGCTCGCGGCGCTGATGGTGCGCCCCGCCATGGCCCAAGAGGTGCGGACCTTTGGTTTGCAAGCCGACACGGCGCTGCAGACCTCGGGTTTGCTTGACTATATCTTGCCGCGCTTTGCCCTCAAGACCGGAAGGCGCGTTGACCCCGACTTGGCCCCCGATGTGGCCTTGGGGGTGGGCCAAGGCGCACCCATTTTCCAATATGGTGATGCGATTTACGGCATCGAGATGATGACCGGTAGCGATCCTGCCGCGCGATTTGTGGATTGGTTGACGTCCGAGGTCGGAAAGAAGGCCATTCTGACCTATGCCGAGCAAAGCGGTGAACCTTTTGCAGCCGTAAACCAAGAGGTCGCGGCCGATGTGATTTACTTCGAAGGAGATGCCGACGCAGGCCATGTGGTTGCTGCGGCCCATTGCACCCGTTGCCACAAAGTGTCCCCCGAGGATCGGAGCACAATTGGGTCCACGCCGTCCTTCATGGCGCTGAAAGCGATCCCGGATTGGGCGGATCGGTTTGCGCAGTTCTACCTGCTGAACCCGCATCCGTCCTTTATCCAGATCGAGGATATGACCGCCCCGTTTGACCCGCGCAGGCCGCCGTCGCTCGTCCCGGTCGAGATGACCGTGGACGAGTTGAACGACCTGTTGGCCTATGTGCAGAGCGTCGCGCCTGCAGACCTTGGGGCAGAGGTGGCGCATCAGTGATCGCGGCGCTTCAGGTAGTCGTCAGTCGTGCGAACGCGTGGGCGCTCTGCCGAGGCAAAGGGATTTGACTTGTTGTGATACTGGGCCTGAATGCGGCAGGTGTCACACATCTGGATCAGGCGTCCCGCGCCATTGCCTTCGAACATAGAATGCTTGCCTTCGAGCTTTTGCATGATCTTTTCGACCGTGGATTTCACGCCAAAGGGCTTGTTGCACTCAATGCAGCAGAACGGCTCTTCTTCGTTCAGGGTGACCAGCTTCATCGCCTCGTCCGAAGGATTGAAGCGCGGCTCTAGCGTGATCGCCTGCTCGGGGCAAATGGTAGCGCAGATGCCGCATTGCAGGCAGGCGTCCTCTTGGAAACGCAGCTCGGGTTTGTCAGGGTTGTCCACCAGTGCGCCCGAAGGGCAGAGCGAGACGCAGGACAGGCACAGGGTACAGGCGTCCTTGTTCACGACGGTCGCGCCATAGGGCGCTCCGGCGGGCAAGGCGACCGGCGCGTCGCCGTCCAGTAGGGATTTCGCGGCCACGCGCGCGACCTGGCGGCGGTCGCCCATCATCAACTTTGGCGCGACATCTAGGGGTGTGATTTCAGAGCCATAGAGGGCACTGCTCAGGTCGTCCGGTGTATCTGCATCAATCATAGAGAGACGATCCTCACCGCCCATGGCGTTCGCCAATGCGATCTCGCGCGCGATGGGATCACGCTCGGTACGAGGGCTTGGCAGGATCTGAACGCTCGCAAATCCGCTCACCAGCGCGGCCAGCATTTCCGCGTGTCCAAACTCGGCCAGCGCGGCAATCGAAAGGGGGATCACGTCAGCAGGCAGGCCACGGTCAAACCGCGCAGCGAGACTGATCATCTCGGCCCCGTGGGTATCATCATGGACCAGTAGGCGGGGCGCTTTGCCACCTGCCTTGGCATAGGTTTCGGCCAGCGTGCGGACGCGGGTCAGAATGTGGCTGACAGGCGGGGCGTCGTACTTGATCGCTCCGGATGGGCACAGGGACGCACAGGCGCCGCATCCCGCGCAGACCATCGGGTCTACGTCTACATGCTCGCCTGCAGGAAAGATTGCGCCAGTCGGGCAGATATCCAAGCAGCGGGTGCAGCCCGTTTGCTCGGCGCGGGAGTGGGCGCACAGATGGGGCTCTAGCGACAAGTAGAGTGTTTTTTCAAAGGTGCCGACTAGATCGCGTGCCTGCGTCACGACCTCTGCCACCGCAGGTTGGCTGCCCGGATCAGCGCGCAGGTAGCCATCGCGTTTATGCGGCGCGGGAAAGAGCGACGTCTGACCGCTAAGGTCGACGATCACATCGCACTGAGTCTCAGCACCGTCGCGCGGCGCCGTCAGGGCAAAGCCGCCACGGCCCGATGGGTCGATCATCTGAAACTGATCAATCCGCAGCTTGAAGTCGCCAAAGCTGCCAGTCGCTTTGGCCAGTTTGCCCCGTACAACTTCATAGGCGCGTGTTAGCGGCAGTTCCGCATCATCGGTCAGCAGAACAGTCACGGCCAAGGTCTCGGACAGCTTGTCCGCCGCAGGCAAGGCCACGGCGCCCGCGCCAATGATCAGACACATGCCCTCTGACGTCACATCAATGGTCTTGGTTGCGGGGGCGGGCAGTAGGGCCTCTGCCACCAGGGCGGCCATTTTGGGGCTGGCGTCTTTTTCATCATTCCAGCCCGCGCGGTCGCGAATGTCGATGAAAAGTGGCACCTCGGCTGACAATTCAGTTGCCAGTTCTTCGAACCTTTGGGCCTCTTGCTGACAGGCGATGATGGCATTGCCGGACGAAATGGCCTTGGCCGCGCTTTCAGTCTCTTTGGTGCAGAGTGCCGTATGGATCTTGGAACATGTCAGGCCGGTCGCGCCTTCGATACGTGACGGATCAATCTTCTGAGATCCTGAACAATCGCACAAAATCAGTTGCTTAGTCATCATCCTCTCCCCGGGCTGATACTGGCTGGGTGGCGCGGCCTGTCGGCGCAGGGGGCAGCTAGGCATGTTTCCCCCGCAAACGTAAAGCGTGAAATGAAGTGATTCGCGCGGATTTCCACATCAAAATTCCCGACTAAAAAAGACGGAAAGGTAAATCTGGACAAATCGTCTAGGCTAAAATTTCGACCTTTTGGGGAAACTGGACATTTTGTCCCTAGCGCTATCTCGAAACTGAAAAGCGATGTGCCGAATGCGGTTTGGGTTGGACAGCACCGGACCAGCAAAGGCATCAAATAAGCAAGAGTGTGCGATGGTACACCGACACGAAGGGGGGAACATATCCGCGATGGCACTGATCACTGACACCATGCCTGTCGGCCTGATCATTCGTAAGCAGCCTGGCGTTACGCGCTGGGTCAAGTGGATATGGCAGCCTGTCGGGCTGATCCCTGGCGCTGGTGAGGCGGAGTGGCGTGAGTTGCGCCGCGACGGTGATATTGTGGAATATCATGCAGCGACCCTGAACCTGACGATCTACTCATCAGACACAGACGCGTACCGCGCGACCCTGAACTCGCGCGCGCCAAGCCTGTATGTCGTAATGAGCGATGCGGCGGATCCGGTGAATGGATGCCCTTGGACCCCCAAGCTGATCACAGTGAACGCGTTCGAGGGGCAAGGGTACAACGAAAGCGGCGAAGGCTTGGTGGAACTGGTCCCGATGCCTGTGCCGATGATCGCATGGCTGCGCGATTTCATTGAAAAGCATCACGTCGAAGAAGAGTTCATCAAACGCCGCCGCGATAAAAAGCGGATTGATCTGGTCGAGGACGGCAAGGGCGATATCCGCATCCGCCAGACCTCTGACGTGTTCCGTGCGCCTCGTAATTCGTCGGGGAGGGTGAACTGATGGCCCGTGATTTCTGGAGCCGCCGCCGCGCTGCCGTGCAGGCCGAAGCTGAGGCCGAGGTGCTGGAGAGCCAGCGTCTGACCGAAGCGCAAGAGGCCGAAGCGCGCGCCAAGCGCGAAGCGGACAAGACGGACGAAGAGTTGCTTGCTGAACTGGGTCTGCCGGATCCGGACAGCATGGAGCAGGGCGATGACTTCTCGGCATTTATGTCCAAAGCCGTCCCTCAGCGTTTGCGGACACGCGCGCTGCGAAAACTGTGGGTGTCGAATCCGCTGCTCGCCAACGTGGATGGCATGGTCGACTACGCAGACGACTTTCGTGACTCTGCCGTTGTGATCCCTGACCTGAAGACCGCTTATCAGGTCGGCAAGGGCATGATGGCCCACGTTCAGAAGCTGGCTGCCGAGGCCGAAGCCTTGGCCGGTGTGCGTGAAATGCCCGAAGAGGTCGCCAACACCGACGAGGCGCCTGTCGAAGAGGCCGTGTCAGCAGACGCGGCCAAAGACGAGCAACTCGAAACACGCGCCGAGACGCCGGACACCACACCAGACGACACGCACGACGACGGCGCGCAGCCGATGCCGCGGCGTCACATGCGCTTTGTTTTTGCCGATAGCCACTGAGGACGCTCATGACGCAGGCCGCTGTACAAACCCCGCAGATCACACCCGAGGATAAGCTTCGGGCGGAACTGTATGACTTTCTCGCTGCATTGCTGGCGAACCCACCGACCGAAGGGCTGCTGCGCAATACTGCGAAGCTGACCGGTGACGAGACCGATTTGGGGCAGGGCATCCAGACGCTGGCCACTCTGGCAGGCAAGACCAACGCAAAGGCTGCGGAGCGCGAGTTCAACACCCTGTTTATCGGCATCGGTCGCGGCGAGCTTCTGCCTTATGCCAGCTACTACATGACAGGTTTTTTGAATGAAAAGCCGCTGGCCAGTCTGCGCCGCGATATGGCTGAACAGCAGATCCGCCGTGCGCCCAACGTGTACGAACCCGAGGACAATATCGCCAGCCTAATGGAGATGATGGCAGGCCTGATCGAAGGTCGCTTTGGCGCGCCCGCTAGCATTGGCCAGCAGCAGACGTTCTTTAATCGCCACATCGCGCCCTGGGCTTCGCTGTTCTTTGCGGATCTGGAAAAGGCTCAGAACTCGGTGCTCTACGCGCCGGTCGGGACCGTGGGCAAAGTGTTTATGCAAATTGAAACCGAGGCGTTCCGGCTCGCCGGAAACTGAGCTTCGAGACCATCGCTTCGGGCCATGTGGGCCCGCGGCATCATCTGGCCCCACGGGGCCGCGAAACAGGAGGACACCAACGATGTCAGACACGCGCAAGGACCAAGGGTCCAGCCGTCGAGACTTTCTGAAACTGGCAGCGACCAGCGCGCCTGCTGCCGTGGCCGTCGTGGCAACGAGCGCAACCAGCGCAGAGGCCGCCACGGATGCCAAGCCCGCTTCGGGCATGAAAGATACGGCGCAGACCCGCGCTTATTACCAGACCGCCCGCTTCTAAGGACGGTCCGTCTAAACGGATTGGAAATACCTAGCACAAGCGACGGGCCATCGGCCCTAGCAAGCAAGGGGAGGCAAAAATGCTAAGAAAAAAGACGAACGGAGTCGCCCGCTCTACACAGCGCGCATCACTCCTGTCCGCAGCAGCGGAGAAATCCGTCGACCGCCGCGCATTCCTGCGTGGGTCTGGTCTGGCGATCGGCGGTCTGACCGCCTTGGGTGTCACCGGCGGCACTGTGACCAAAGCCGAAGCGCAAGAGAGCGTGGCGCGTGCGGTCGATACCGTGAAGTCCGTATGCACCCACTGCTCGGTCGGTTGTACCGTCGTGGCCGAAGTGGACAATGGCGTCTGGATCGGTCAGGAGCCCGGTTATGACAGCCCGTTCAACCTTGGCTCGCACTGTGCCAAAGGCGCGGCTGTGCGCGAGCACGCCCATGGTGAACGCCGCCTGAAGTACCCCATGAAGAAGGTCAACGGCGAGTGGACCCGCATCTCTTGGGAGCAGGCCATCGATGAGATCGGCGACAAGATGATGTCGATCCGCGACGAAAGCGGCCCCGACAGCGTCTACTGGCTGGGTTCGGCCAAGCATAACAATGAACAGGCCTACCTGTTCCGCAAGTTTGCGGCCTACTGGGGCACCAACAACGTCGATCACCAGGCACGTATCTGTCACTCGACCACCGTTGCGGGCGTTGCGAACACATGGGGCTACGGCGCCATGACCAACAGCTACAACGACATCCATAACTCCAAGGCGATCTTCATCATCGGCGGCAACCCCGCCGAGGCGCACCCCGTTTCGCTGTTGCACGTGCTGAAGGCCAAAGAGGAAAACAACGCGCCCCTGATCGTCTGCGATCCGCGCTTCACCCGAACTGCGGCCCACGCGGACGAATATGTGCGTTTCCGTCCCGGCACCGACGTTGCGTTGGTCTGGGGCATCCTGTGGCACATCTTTGAAAATGGTTGGGAGGACAAAGAGTTCATCCGTACCCGTGTCTGGGGCATGGACCAGATCAAGGAAGAAGTCGCCAAGTGGAACCCCGAAGAGACAGAGCGTGTCACCGGCGCGCCCGGTGCGCAGCTGGAACGCGTGGCTCGCACGCTGGTCAACAGCCGTCCCGGCACCGTGATCTGGTGCATGGGTGGTACTCAGCACACCAACGGTAACAACAACACGCGCGCCTACTGCATTCTGCAGCTTGCCCTTGGCAACATGGGCGTCTCGGGTGGCGGCACCAACATCTTCCGCGGCCACGACAATGTGCAGGGCGCGACCGACCTTGGCGTTCTCTCGCACACGCTGCCGGGCTATTACGGCCTGTCTTCGGGCGCATGGGCGCACTGGGGCCGTGTCTGGGGCGAGGATATGGACTGGCTCAAGGGCCAATTCCAGTCCGAGACCGATGCCGACGGCAAAGAGGTCAACCTGATGGAGCGGACCGGTATTCCGGTGTCCCGCTGGATCGACGGTGTTCTCGAAGATGCCGAAAATATCGACCAGCCCGACAACGTGCGTGCCATGGTTTTGTGGGGCCACGCGCCCAACTCGCAGACCCGTATGACCGAGATGAAAACGGCGATGGAAAAGCTCGACATGCTTGTCGTGATCGACCCGTTCCCCACCGTTTCGGCTGTGCTGCATGACCGCACCGATGGCGTCTACCTGCTGCCCGCGACCACGCAGTTCGAAACCCGTGGCTCTGTGACGGCCTCGAACCGCTCGATCCAGTGGCGCGATCAGGTTGTGGACCCGCTTTTTGAATCGAAGCCCGACCACGTCATCATCGCAAAATTCGCGAACAAGTTCGGCTTTGCCGACCGTCTGTTCCGCAACATCGAGATGGAAGACGCGGAAACGCCCAACATCGAAAGCATCACCCGCGAGTTCAACGCTGGTATGTGGACTGTTGGCTACACCGGCCAGTCGCCCGAGCGCATCAAGCTGCACATGGCGAACCAGCACACCTTTGACAAAACGACGCTCAAGGCTGTTGGTGGACCCGCAGACGGGGATTACTACGGTATGCCGTGGCCCTGCTGGGGCACCCCCGAGATGAAGCATCCCGGCTCGCCCAACCTCTATGACATCAACAAGCCTGTGGCGGATGGCGGTCTACCCTTCCGTGCGCGCTATGGTGTCGAGCGGAACGGTGACAATCTCTTGGCCGAAGGTGTATCGAACCCCGGTGCGGACATTCAGGACGGTTATCCCGAGTTCACCATGCAGATGCTGATGGATCTGGGGTGGGATAGCGATCTGACCGACGAAGAGCGCGCGTCCATCGACGCTGTGGCTGGTCCGGGCACGAACTGGAAGACCGACCTATCGGGTGGTATCCAGCGCGTCGCGATCAAGCATGGTTGCGCACCCTATGGGAACGCCAAGGCCCGTGCTGTGGTCTGGACTTTCCCGGATCCGGTGCCGCTCCACCGCGAGCCGCTCTATACCAACCGCCGCGATCTGGTCGAAGACTATCCGACCTACGAAGACCGCAAGCTGTACCGTCTGCCGACCATGTATGCGTCGATCCAGAAGAACGACTTCAGCAATGATTATCCGATCATTCTGACCTCGGGCCGACTGGTCGAATACGAAGGTGGCGGCGACGAGACACGCTCGAACCCGTGGTTGGCTGAACTTCAGCAGGAAATGTTTGTCGAAATGAACCCGCGCGATGCCAACAACCTTGGTGTACGGGACGGCAGCATGGTCTGGGTCGAAGGCCCCGAAGGCGGCAAGGTCAAGGTGAAAGCCATGATCACCGAACGTGTGGGCAGTGGCGTGGCGTTCATGCCGTTCCACTTTGGCGGTCACTTCCAAGGCGAGGATCTGCGGGACAAATATCCCGATGGTGCAGACCCCTATGTCTTGGGTGAATCGACCAACACCGCGCAGACCTATGGCTATGACTCGGTGACCCTCATGCAGGAAACCAAAGCCACCCTCTGCAAGATCAGCGCAGCCTAAGGAGACAAGGATATGGCAAGAGCAAAATTTCTCTGCGACGCCGAGCGCTGCATCGAGTGTAACGCCTGCGTCACCGCCTGTAAGAACGAGCACGAAGTGCCGTGGGGCATCAACCGCCGCCGTGTGATCACCATCAACGACGGCAAACCCGGCGAGCGTTCGATCTCGGTCGCTTGTATGCACTGCTCGGACGCGCCTTGTATGGCCGTTTGCCCGACCGATTGCTTCTACCAGACCGAAGACGGTGTGGTGCTGCACTCCAAGGACCTGTGCATCGGCTGTGGCTACTGCTTCTACGCGTGCCCCTTCGGCGCGCCGCAGTACCCGCAAGCAGGCAACTTTGGCACACGCGGCAAGATGGACAAGTGTACCTTCTGCGCCGGTGGCCCCGAGGCCGACAACTCGGTCGAGGAGTTCCAGAAATACGGTCGCAACCGTATCGCCGAAGGCAAGCTGCCGATCTGCGCCGAAATGTGCTCGACCAAGGCACTGCTGGCAGGCGACGGCGACATCGTGTCGGCGATCTACCGAGAGCGGGTAGTGGCACGTGGCTTCGGTTCGGGCGCTTGGGGCTGGGGCACCGCCTACGAGCAGAAAGCGAACTGATCCTTAATGGCCCGCGCCCGTACAAGTCGGGCGCGGCATAGCAAACAAGGTGCCCGCGGACCATCCAAGTCTGCGGGCGCATTTCTCATATCAGGGACCTTCGGGAATGGCGCGCATTTCTACGAGATTTCTAACCCTGCTGGCGGCGGCATTCATCGCGCTGTCCAGCGCGGCTTCGGCCCAGACCGTACCGGCAGAGGGAGAGCCCCGCGCCGAAACAGGCGGGGCCCAGACCCTAGAAGACATCCTGCGTCGGCAGGAAAACCAAAAGATGGACGACAGCTTCCGCAGTGAAGCCATCGGCAATCCAGATGCTGCTGCGCCCACCACTGGGCAGCTCGGCACTTTGGGCGGTGTGTCGGACGCAGAATTCTGGCGGGCCTACCGCTATAACGAACTGGACGAGCTTGGGGATGTCAGTGCCTCGGCCAAGGGGCCGTCGGGCGATACCTCGGTCACACAGGTTGTCATTCAGGACACCGGCATGACCTGGCTCAACTTCCGTGCTGGACCGTTGAAAAACTACGGCGGCTACCTGCTCTTGGGGACTAATGCGATCCTCGCTGTGTTCTTCTTGTTCCGCGGTCGTATCATGATTGACGGCGAGAAGTCGGGCAAAACCATCACGCGCTTCAAAGGGATCGAGCGGTTCGCCCACTGGACCCTTGCGGGCAGCTTTGTTCTGTTGGCGATCACGGGGCTGGTGCAGTTGTTCGGCCGTTTCTTCATCATCCCGCTCATTGGACACGAGGCCTTTGCCCCCGTCGCGATTGGCGGCAAGTGGATCCACAACAATGTCTCTTGGGCATTCATGCTGGGTCTAGTGATGGTCACCGTCATGTGGGTCAAACATAACATCCCCAACAAGTTGGACCTCAAGTGGTTCGCGGTTGGCGGCGGTCTCTTCTCCAAGGGCGTGCACCCGCCCGCGAAGAAGTTCAATGCCGGTCAGAAGATCATCTTCTGGGGCGTCATCTTCCTTGGTGTCTCGATCTCTGTGTCTGGTCTGTCGCTGCTGTTCCCGTTCGAATTGTCCATGTTCGCGGCCACCTTTGCCCATATGAACGATCTGGGCCTGCCGCAGCTGATCGGAATGGAGGCTCTGCCTACCGATCTGGCGCCGCATACGGAAATGCAGCTGTCACAGACATGGCATGCGATCGTTGGCTTCCTGTTTATGGCGCTGATCATCGGTCACATCTATATCGGTTCGATCGGTATGGAAGGTGCGTTTGACGCTATGGGCAGCGGTCAGGTGGACGAACAATGGGCCAAGGAACACCATGGCCTGTGGTACGAAGAAGTCACCGGCAAGCCCGCCTACAAAGACGCCCATCCGGCGGAATAAGAGCAAGGAGCACACAGTATGAAAGCGATGTTCATTGCCTTTGTCGGGATCTTCGTGATTGCCATTGTGGCGGATCAGGTCCTGCACCGCGCCGGTTTCGCGATTGACGAGGTTACGTCTGCCCCGTCGGTTCGGTTAGACTAAGCCGAACAGTCAGAGCGGATAGAGATGACCAGCAATCTTCAACCCACCGTGCAGCCCCCCACCGAGGGGGCTGCACAGTCTCATATCGACCGAGCGATCCGTCACGTGTCCATTCTGGTCGTGGACGACGAGCCGGGGATGCGGAATTATCTGACCCGCACGCTGGAACCCCGCTGCAAGAAAGTCATGGCCGCCGCCAGCGCAGAAGAGGCGAGCGCATTGCTGGATGCGCATCACTTCGATCTGGTGCTCTTGGACAACGTGATGCCTGGGCAATCTGGTTTGGATTGGTTGGCCGAACAGCGCCGTGTCGGCCTGTTCGCCGAAGCGATCCTGATGACCGCCTACGCCGATTTGGAAACGGCCATCCACGCGATGCGGGTGGGGGCCTCGGATTTCGTTTTGAAGCCGTTCCGGTCCAATCAAATTCTGAATGCGGTCAATCGCTGCATGGTGCAAAAGTACCTGCGCCGTGAAAACTTCCTGCTGAAGTACGAACTGCAGGCCGATAGTCTGGCCGCCCGTGGACGTCTGATCGGCACCTCTCCGGGGATCGAAAGCGTGCGCAAGACGCTGGAGCGGGTCGCCCCGATGCCCACGCCTGTCCTGTTCACGGGCGAAAGCGGTACAGGCAAGGAAATCTGCGCCCGCACGCTGCACGCCATGTCGGACCGCGCCAACGCGCCCTTTGTCCCGATCAACTGCGCCAGCATTTCACCGGATCGTCTGTCGCAGGACCTGTTCGGTGATCCGAACCAGCCCGGATCAGATGGTCTGTTGGTCCATGCGTCCGGCGGCACGATTTTCCTTGATGAAGTGGCCGAGCTGCCCCTGCCGATGCAGGGCGAGCTTCTGCGTGTGCTAGAGGATGGCAGCCTACGCCCCCACGGGTCAGAGCGAGAGATGCCCCTGAATCTGCGGTTTGTTTTTGCGACCAACGCCGATCTGGACAAGGCGATGGACGACGGGCGCTTCCGCCGCGACCTGTATCACCGGATCAACGTGGTCAACATTCAGATGCCCCCCTTGCGCGAACGGGTCGGAGATATCCCAGAATTAGCGGAGCTATTTATGGGCAAATTCTCGCGGCAGCTGGGGGTGGAGCCGCTGGTGCTGACGGATCACGTTCTGCTCAATATGGCCCGCTACGATTGGCAGGGCAACGTCAGAGAACTGAAGAACTTGATCGAACGCTCTCTCATCCTTGGAGAATTTCCTCCGGAATTCGCAGGCAACACCGAAGACAGCGACAATGAGCCTGTTGAAAGCTTGCATGCGGTCGAACGTCGGCACATCCTGAGCGTGCTGGAAGCCTGTGGCGGCAACCGTGCCGAGGCGGCGCGGCGTCTTGGGGTCAGCCGCAAGACGATCGACCGTAAATGCAGCATGTGGAATGTCTGACAGACTCACAACTCCGGTAAGCCTACGTAACACAGTGCGCGCGCGCCTCTTGGTGATCGCGCTGTTGCCTATTCTGATCCTGCTGCCTTTGCTCTTGGTCACTGCGGTCAAAAGTTGGTCCGACCGATTGAATGAAGTGCTGATCGCCAAAGTGTCTGGCGAATTGACCGTGGCCCGTCAACATCTGGAAGGGCTGGTCGAGGATCGCAGCGCGGCCATTGACGCGTTGGGTCGGTCGGCCCTGTTTCGCGATCAGGCCCGCACGGATATGGCAGATTTTCTGGAACGTCAGCGGCGGCAAATGGGGCTCGACTTCCTGTACTACGTTACCCCGCGGGCCTATGTGATTATGGCGGGCGGCAGCGGCGGGGTTGCCGACCCGCGCAACTGGCCCGTGGTGAACGCGGCATTGAACGGGCGCAGCGGGGCGGCCATTGACGTCTTTGCAGAGAGCGATCTGGCGTCCTTGTCCCCCGATCTTGCTGCACGGGCCCGCATTGAACTACTGCCGACCCAAGGCGCTGTTCCTTCGGATCGCGCGGTTGAATCCCGCGGGATGGTGGTGCACGCGGCGGCGCCCGCGCCGGGTGGGGCCTTGGTGGGCGGTGTTCTGTTGAACCGCAACCTCGGGTTCATCGACGATATCAACGATTTGGTCTACCCAGAGGGCAGCCTGACAGGGGGCACTGACGGTACGGCCACGCTGTTTCTGGACGACGTGCGGGTCAGCACCAATGTGCGCCTGTTCGAAGGGCAGCGCGCCCTTGGTACCCGCGTCTCCGCCGAAGTCCGCGACCGCGTCTTGCAAACGGGGGATGTTTGGACGGCCCGCGCCTTTGTGGTGAACGATTGGTATATTTCGGCCTACGAGCCGATCCGCGACAGCTTCAATCGGCGGATCGGAATGCTTTATGTTGGCTTCTTAGAACAGCCCTTTCGCCAAGCCGAGCAGCGCACCCAGATGGTGATCTGGTTTAGCTTCTTGGCGGTCATCGCGGTCACTGTGCCGGTTCTGCTCTTTTTTGCGCGCTCGATCTTTGTACCCCTTGAACGGATGAACCATGCCATTGCCCGCGTCGAAGGCGGTGATCTCAGTGCGCGGTCCGAGATTTCGGGCAGGGATGACGAGATTGCGCGGTTGGCGGCCCACCTTGATAGCCTGCTTGACCAGATCCAAGAGCGGGACCGCCGTTTGCGCAACTGGGCCGAAGAGCTCGAGACACGCGTGACCGCGCGGACCTCTGACCTGCAAGAGGTGAACCGCCAGCTGGAAATCACGACACGCCAGTTGATCCTGTCCGAAAAGCTGGCCGCATTGGGCGAGATCACCGCCGGTGTTGCCCACGAGATCAACAATCCCCTAGCCGTGATCCAAGGCAATCTGGACGTCATTCAGGACCTAATGGGCGAGAGGGCATTGGAATACCGGACCGAATTCAAGCTGATCCAAGAGCAAATTCAGGCGATCAGCATTCTGGTGACCAAGCTGCTTAGTTTCTCGCGCCCCGAAGAATTCGATCAGCCCCTTGGCGGTGCAAATCCGGATGACGTCATTCACGCCAGTGTCCCTTTGGTGGATCATCTACTGTCACGATCCGAGGTCCGTTTGCATCTGGATCTAAAATCCGATGGGGAGGTCGCGATGAACGAGACCGAACTTCAGCAAGTCATCGTCAACCTGATTACAAATAGCGTTCAGGCGATGCCCTCTGGCGGGGTGATCCAAGTGCGCAGTCATCGCGATGACGGATGGGCGCGCCCGATGATCGTGATCGAGGTCACTGATAGCGGGAGTGGAATGTCGGACGAAGTGCAGGCCAAGATCTTTGATCCCTTTTTCTCGACCAAAGGGGCCAAAGGGACGGGGCTGGGCTTGTCGATCACCCGTGATATTCTGCGAAGAGCAGGAGGGGCCATCACAGTCGATAGCAAAGAGGGGCGCGGAACCACCTTTGAAATCCGGCTCCCGATCAAAGAAGAGATGCCATATTAAGTCGGGATGCCCAGTTCTTTGGACAGGGTGTGCAGAACGTCGGTGCCTCGGAAGGGTTTTCCGATGCAAGCGTCGAAACCTGCAGCACGGTATTCGCGGACTTGATCGGCCATCACATTGGCGGAAATAACGATGCACGGGGGACGAGTCTTGCCTGTCTTGCGCGAGATGGCGTCGATCGCGCCCAAGGCTGCCAGCCCGTCCATTTCGGGCATGGAGATGTCCAGCAAGACCGCATCCCACTCCATTTCGGAGAAACGTTCGACAGCTTCGCGGCCATTGGGAACCATAACTGCCTTGATCCCGGCACGTTTGAGCAAGCTACCCAGAACCAAACGGTTGGTGCCATTGTCATCTGCCGCCAACACCCGCAACCCAGCAAGCGCCGAAGCGGGTTTTTGAGGCTCGTTGTTAGACGGTGGGTTGTCCACAGCGGCCTCTTGTACGACCACGGGCAGGGGCAGGCGTAATTCGACCCGCGTCCCGGCGCCTTTGCGGCTGGTGACGGTAATCTTGCCATTCATCATCGAAACCAAACGGCGGACGATCGACATTCCCAGCCCGGTACCACCGTAGCGGCGCGTGATTGCACCATCTGCCTGTTCGAAATCTTCGAAGATGCGTTGCACCTGCTCTTCGTTCATGCCGATGCCCGTATCGATGATGGAAAAGACCACATCACCGTCGTCAGGGTTAGACATTTTTAGAGTAACGCTGCCGGTTTCAGTGAACTTGATCGCGTTGCTGAGCAGATTGTTTAGCACCTGTATCAACCGCATGGGATCACCCACGCGCAGAGGGCCGGACCCTTTGGTGTCGACAATCAGGTCAATGTGTTTGGCCTCTGCCGCGAGGCGGTGCAGACCAGAGGCACGGCGAATGATCTCGTTCAGGTCGAAATCCTCTGGCATCAGGGCCAGCTTGCCTGCTTCGATCTTGGAGAGGTCCAGAATGTCGTTCAGCACGTTCAAGAGCACGTCGCCGGATTGGCGAATAGTCTCGACCATTTCGGCATGACGGGGAGAGGTGACCTCGTGGGAGAGAACTTCGGCCATGCCCAGAATACCATTCAGTGGCGTCCGGATTTCGTGGCTCATATTGGCAATGAACTGGGACTTCATCCGGTTGGCGCTTTCGGCCTTGTGCACAGCACGGCTGAGTTCGGCATTGTAGCTGCGGATCTCTGTCACATCCTTGAGAACCAGCGTCCACCCCATGCAGGTTGTTGCCCCTTGCAGCGGCTTGTCGATGGGAATGACCCGGAGTTCAAAAGCGCGGCCCGAGACTTCGAGGAGGGTGCCACTGGGCTGGGTGGCGTCAAACGCCAGAGTGTTCAGCTCCTCCCAGTCTGCCAGGCGCGTTGCGCCATCATTGCCACTTTCCTTGAGAAGTTGTTGGAACGAGGGGTTGGTGATTGTGAATTCGCCAGTCTCGTCAATGACCGCGACGGGCTGCTCGGCGTCGAAAAAGAGCGCGCCTTTGGCCACAGAGGCCACGTCGAACATCCGGTTGGACAAGATCATTCGGACAATCAACAGGATGGTAAACGAAAACATGAACGGCGTGGGATCAAAGCCAAAAAAGGCGATCCCGAACACCACATAGGCGATATTGCCTGCGGACGGGATGATCGTAATCAGCAAAAGCGTCAGAAAGAACCCGCGATAGGCTGCGCGCGCACGCAACACACTGCGGGCTGCGATCACGATACCCCCTGCCATGAAAGCATAGAGATAGGATGCCGCAACATAGAATAGGGGGCCATGGGCGTATTTCAGTGCAGGCCCTTGGGGCGTGTCGATAAACCCTGTCTCGGGCAGGTAGAACAAGCCGTGGTACTTGTTCGTGGTGCTCATCAACACGATCACCGTCGGCGATATCAAAAGAGACGCCAATCGCGGCAAGCTGATCGTGACCGACCGTGCATGAGCGAAATCGTATAGAAAGTAGCACCACGCCGTCGCCAGCGTCGTGATGAAGATGAAACTGACCTCAGCCCACCACATTTTGCAGGCTGCGGTGCTACTGAGCAGCTCCATGAGGACAAAAAGCAGCCAGCCTTGCGTCGCCAGATAGCCGATCAGGAAAAAAGACTGACCGTGAAACTTGCGTCTGCTCAGCACCCAAAGACCGGCAAGACACACGCCCGCAAGCGTTCCGATCGCCACGTAGGCCGGAAGCTGTGGTTGCGAAAATTCGAGACACTGCGGCAGGTGCAAGTCGGCCATCCATTGGAAAGGGTGCCTTTCGGCGATGTCCCAGTCCTGCCAGAGATGATTGCAATTAAGGAGGTGTCCTCTGGGCTAATCGCCTAAGCAATTCGGGGATGCAAGTATGGGATGGACACACGTAAGTATGGATTTCGATCCAATTGCGGGCAGCGCTCTGGAAAGTCAGGTTGCAGAGGTGGTTTTGGACGCAGGTGGTTCAGCTTTTGGAGACGGCTCTTGTGGTGCAGAGGCAACGCCACCGGGGCTCTTGGGACGACCACTGATCGCCTCTGCGATCCAAGCAATCAAGATCATGAGCGCGATCCCGAGCGGCGGCAGGGTCCAACCCAGCCACTCTGGCTTGTCCATCGCTGTCATGATGACCTGAGCTGACAACGACATCAGGGTGCCTGATGCGAAGACCAGCAGACCCTGGCGGCCCATGAGAGCGAGCGGTCGGGTCCAGTTTTGTGCACAGAGCGTCAGGACTATTCGTGCATGAGATAGAACATAGGCCAACGCCATAATGTGCAGCATGCGCGGTAAAGATACGAAGGTTTTGTCATGTGCAACCAGATGGAATGGCGCACCTGCACGCCCCATGATCAGCATCATTTTGTTCATCGTCGTGCCAAGGGGCGGGATCTTCATCCATGCCAGCACAAAGAGCAGGAACACGATGCAGCCCCAGAACAGGATGGGCTTGTAGGGTATGAACTGTTTGCCCTGACGTTTGCTTAGTCCGGTCATCAGGCCCGCAACAAAAAGAACTTGCCATGCCAACGGGTTAAAGAACCAACCACCAGGGTTCGGAAAGGCGGGCAAATTCCATCGGTAGAGACCAGTCAGGAACCAGAAGCCAACGGACAACGCCATCATCAGTCCCGGGCTGCGCAAGCCCACAAGGATTGCGATCGGGGCAGTGATCAAGAGGACCGAGTAGGCTGGCAGGATATTCACATAGCCCAACTGGTGCCCCAGCGTCGGCAGACCAACCAACGCCTCTGCCGTCTGCCCGAACACGCGGGTCAGGTTAATCTTGGTCACCATTTCAGGGACACCGAACCATAAGGCGCCCGCACTAAAGATTGCGATCGCCCACGCGGTCAGCAGGATTTGCGTCATGTACAGTGTCCATGCCCGCGCCCACATTGGACGCACAGCGGACCAGAGCCCGCTAGACTCGCGTTGTGCGGCCATGAACCGCCCCGAATAAGCCAAGCCTGCCGCCATGCCAGATAGAACAAAGAACGATTCTGCCGCGTCGGAGAACCCAAAGTTGCGGTTCGTGTAGTCTTCGAAGGGGTTGCCGGGCACATGGTTGATAAAAATCATCACAAGCGCGAGACCGCGAAAGACGTCGAGTCTTGGGTCGCGGGGACGGCGTGCGCCGGATGCAATTTGGCTGGCCGATGCCTTTGGGAAAGGCACGAGCTTGGCTTCAGGCTGGGGCATGTTCCGGTTTTCCTTCGCGGGCGGCGACGTCAAAGACGTTCTCGTGCTGCCAGCGGGCGTGAATAGAATGATAGGCGCTCACCACGGGTGAAGGGGCGCGCTCTTCGGGGGTGACGAATAGGGCATTCGTCAAAGGCCGTGAGGTGATTGCGATCAGCGCAGGTGCCAAGAGCATGGGCACGCAAACCGGCAGAAGCCACAGTGTCAGATCAGGCGCGATGTAATGCACAACGGTCAGGGCAATCGCACCTGTGCCAGTGATCCACATGCCTGCTCCGATGCCCTGCCAGAGGGTCAGTTTGCCTTCACCGCGTTGGTTGGCGGGCCATCCGCCGTCTTTGCCAAGCAAGACCTGCACAACGGCGCGGCTTTGGTACATCAACATCAGCGGGGCAAGGAATGAGGAGAGCAAAATTTCTGTTGCGACCGAGAAGGCCGCGCGCACGGTCCCGCCAAACCCTTCGATCCGGTTTTCACGCACCACCGAGGTGAGGATCAGGAACTTGGGCACGATCAGCAGACCGACAATCCCCAGAAACAGGGCGGTGATTTCCTTGGTCCGGTCGTCCGGAAAAACCGGGAAGAGCTGATAGGCCTCTGGGAAGTAGTCGGGCAGGGGGGCCATGATCGTGGCCAGCACAGATGCCACCAGAAAGCAGGCCCAGATGAGCGAGACGATGTAGGCAAAGATGCCTTGCAAGAAGACAAAGCGGCTCCACCCTGCCAAGCCGGGGGCAAGAAGTAGGCGGCTATGCTGTAGGTTACCCTGACACCAACGGCGGTCGCGGCGGGCATAGGAGAGGATGTTTTCCGGTCCCTCTTCGAACGAACCTTCGATGGTTTCATCCACCAACACCTTCCAACCGTTGCGCGCGAGTAGCGCGGCCTCGACATAGTCGTGACTCAGGATGTGACCCCCGAAGGGCGGAGGGCCCGCAAGTTCCGGCAGTCCGCAGCTTTCGGCAAAAGCTTGGACGCGAATGATCGCGTTATGACCCCAGAACGGTCCAGTTGAGCCCTGCATCCGCGCGAGCCCTCGGCTGAAAATCGGGCTGTGAAAACTGGCCGCAAACTGCATCGCGCGGCCGAAAAAAGAGTTTCCGTTAATAATCTTGGGAAGCGTTTGAAGTAGGCCGATATCCGTGTCCGCCTGCATTCGCGCGACCATCCGTCGGATCGTGGCACCTTCCATCAGGCTATCGGCGTCCAGAATGACGGCCAGCTCGTAGGCGCCACCCGATTTTCGGATGAAATCTTCGATATTGCCGGCTTTGCGACCTCGGTTGTCCTCGCGGCGACGGTAGAAGATGCGACCTCGACCATCCGTTTCCTCGAGGAGCCGCAAGTAGACCTGCTCTTCGATCCTCGCGTTTTCAGGGTCGCGGGTGTCCGACAGGATGGCGATATCCGCAGGCATATCCGCAGCAGCCAAGGATCTGTCCATTGCAGCAATGCGCGCAAAGGTCGAGACGGGATCTTCGTTGCAGATGGGCACCAGCACCACTGTTGCAGGTGCTGGCAATGCTAGATCAGGAGCGGGAAGAGGGCGCCGACGCGCCCCTAGGCCCAAGCAGGCCTGTGCTGCACCCCACGCCAACCATGCGGTCGTGATCAGGATCAGAAAACCCCTGAGCACGTCCCATATGTCGAAGCCGTCCTGTATGGTTGCGTCCACCATCAGCACTGTGGCGATTGTTGCCGCTGCGGCGGCGAACGCCAGTGTCGCGATACGGTACAGAACTGTGCGACTGTCTAACGGTGGCAGGCGTTTCATAATGTGTCAGGTGTGAAGGGTCAGGCCCACTGGCGCGGGACCAGAAGGCGGATCATGTTGAAAATAAAAAAGCCTTGGGTGCGGGTTTCCAAAACCTGCTGGGGCATGTCCAGAGGTGCAGAAGGGGGCGCTGCGAAGTTGTCCATACCCATGGCGGTTGCGTCAGGGGAGGTCATGGTGCGGGTCTGAGTGGTCATTCCTTCATCCATTGATATAGCCATGTTTCGGTCAGAGTTTGCTCGTAGCCCTCAACGGCTGCCTTCAATTCAACGACAGAGTCCGAGGTCGCTTTGACTTCAATCACCAAACGCCAGATATCCGTTCCGCTAATCTTGCTCAGGATGGCTTCGGCGACTTCGCCTCGGTTCACTGTGACTGCAGGTTCAACGTCTGCATCCGCTGGAAGTTCCGACAAGGTGCCGCCCTGAAAATCGACGACGAACTTACGGGTGTCGGCTTTTTCTTCGACGCCAGCGACGCCGCCTTCGCCCACACGGGTCCGCACAACCCGGGCACGGGTCGCAGACCCGTCACCTTCGGGGGTAAAGCCCCAGTGCATCCGGTAGGAAAGTTCAATGGATTGACCCGCCTTGGCCGGAGCCTCGGGGATCCAGAATGCCACGATATTGTCGTTGGTCTCCATATCCGAGGGGATTTCGACCAAACGAACCGAGCCTTTGCCCCAATCGCCCAAGGGTTCGATCATAAGCGAGGGGCGTTTCTCGTAGTGTGCCTGCGCATCGAGATAGCTGTCGAAGTCGCGGCTGCGTTGTACGAGGCCAAAGGATTTGGGGTTCTCTGCGCCAAGGTAGGAGCTGGCCAAGCGCATTGGGTTCTTGAGCGGGCGATAGAAAGTCTCGCCGCTGCGGGTGTTCAGCACCAGCGCTTCGCTGTCGTGCACCGCAGCGCGAAAATCATCGAAGTCACCTTTGTCGTTCCCCGCAAAAAGGAACATTGATGTCAGGGGCGCAATACCAAGTTGCTCGACATCGTTGCGCATATACAGCCGTGCCGTCACATCGACCACGGTTGCATCACCGGGGTTCACGACAAAGCGATAGGCGCCTGTCACGGATTTGCTGGTCAGAGCCGCGCAGATGGTCACTGTGTCGGAATAGGGTTCGGGGCGTTCGAGCCAAAACTCGGAGAAGCGCGGGAATTCTTCGGAGCCAGACAGGCCGGTGTTCACGGCCAAGCCGCGAGCGCTCAGACCATAGACGTTATCACGTCCCAATGCGCGGAAATAACTCGCGCCGAGGAACACGATCAGCTCATCAAAGATATCTGCACGGTTCATCGGTGCGTGGATGCGGAAACCGGCGATACCGGGCATCTCTGCATTTTCGGGCACACCAAGGCTCTCGGGGTAGTAGAAATCCCGGGTCGAGAAGGTCATGGGGCGGGCTTCGCCAGCCACCACTTCGTTGATGTGGACGGGCTGCTTGAACAACCACCCCAAATGGAAAGCGTGCATCCGGAAATGCTGGCCCTGATCATGCCAGCGTGCGCGCTCCGGCAGGAAGCGGATGCGCTGATAAGCATCGTAGTTCAGGTCCGCCAGAAAGCCCCCGATTGTTTCCGGTTCGGGAAGAGGCGATTGGGCGGCCTCTTTCATACGCTCCGAAAGGATGTCGAAAGAGAAGGGTTCACCCAAGGCTTCCTGTGCATTCGCATAGGTTGCAGATGTCAATGCAAAAGCGGCAGCAGAGCATGCAAGGCCGGCTAGGAAAGAGCGCCGGTTGAACACGCGGTCTTGGTGGAAAGGGGTAGTAAGCTGCTGCATCTTAAACAATAGCGACTCCAGCAAAAAACAGGGTTAGTACTGCTTCCCTTATTTTAATAACGGCGCACTGTTCGCAAGAGATAAAGTTGTCGCTGCATGGCAGAATTTTGCTTATCGGCGGATTTGCACAAAGCGGCATCACTCCCGATGATAGAGTGATCTCTTAGCTGCTGTGCTTAAAAGGGTGGCAAAGTTTATTCTTTAATCTCCAAGGTTTATAAGGGTTTCCTGAGATTTTGAGACCCTTTGGAGACGTTGGCCTTGGGGAGCAGTCGCTGTTTATGTAAGTCATTCTGACGCTCATGCTGCGTTGCAGATAGCGCGCGTTGTCACTCTGTTGCACTAGGTCAATTTTTTGTGCACCGCCGAAAAGCTGCCGAGCTCACATTTTTTGTGCAGATCGCCGTCAAAACCACCGTCATTTTGCATCAGGGCTTCGTGATTCTTATCCCAGATTCGGATCGATCAAGGGCTCCCGCCATGAGAGAGCGCCCTGTCTTGTCGGAGACAATCTTTACTCTAGGGCGCGGCTGTTTCTATACTGAGGATATTATTTCTAAAGGCAAGGATAGCTGTTGCGCTTTGCAAAACAGTGCGGCGTTTTGAAATTTGATTGGTGTTAAAACTGCCGCAAACCCAGCAGAGACACACTGTCCATGAAACAGCAGTCAACGACTAGAGCTGCGGCCGCTAAATTGGATAGTGCATACTGTCTGGAAAAAGTGGAGGCGAGTACCGGAATCGAACCGGTGTACACGGATTTGCAATCCGCTGCGTCACCACTCCGCCAACTCGCCGCCGTGGTGTGGTGAAGGGTGATTAGCTGATCCCATCGGGGGCTGCAAGCCCTCTTCTACCCCGAAACGGTGATACCACCGTTGCCGTGTCTGTGGTAATGTGGCATGACGCCAAAGACCGCACTGAACGAGAGAGTTTAGTCTATGACTGATTTCGCACAACGCCGCACAATGATGGTGGATACGCAGGTCCGCCCCTCGGACGTAACCAAGTTTAATGTGATCGAGGCGATGCTGGCGGTGCCACGCGAGGCATATGTCCCTGAATCGCGCAAAGAAGCGGCCTATATGGGCGAAAACATCGATCTTTCTGACGATCGCGTCATTCTTGAGCCTCGGACAACCGGCAAACTTCTGGATGCGCTGGATATACAGCCCGACGAACTCGTGTTGGACCTGGGGTGCGGCTACGGTTATTCGGCCGCAGTGATCGCTCATCTGGCCGAAGCCGTTATCGCAGTTGATATTGCCGATTTTGCAGGCGAAGCAGAAGCGAACCTTGCACAGCATGGGGTTGATAATGTCGCGATTGTCGAAGGCGATCTGACGGCCGGTGCTGCACAACACGGTCCCTACGACGTAATCGTCATCGAAGGGGGCATTGAAGAGCTTCCTACCGCGATCGCGGATCAGCTGAAAGAAGGCGGTCGAATCGCATGTATCTTCCAAGAGGGAGCTTTGGGCACCGTTAAGGTTGGCTATAAGTTGGATGGCCTGATCAACTGGCGTTTTGCATTCAATGCAGGTGCGCCAGTGCTGAAAGGATTTGCAAAACAACCAAGCTTTGCGCTCTGATCGCGGAAGCATGGGTGGTTTTAAAGAAGAGGTCCCATGCGTTCGGGGCGAAGGAGTTTGAAAATGGCGAATTTTAAAAAGTACCTGCGCAGTGGTGTTGCCGCTGTCGCTCTGAGTGTTGCAGCGGTTTTGCCTGCAGGCGCGGATACCTTGGGTGACGCTCTTGCGAAAGCTTACAAGAACAGCGGCTTGCTTGAACAAAACCGGGCGCTTCTGCGTGCAGCTGACGAAGATGTCGCTGGTGCGGTGGCAGAGCTTCGCCCGATCCTCGCATATTCTGCCGGTGTGACAATGAACCGGAACTATTCGGTTTCGGGCAGCTCGCAGAACCGGATTGATGGCATCGATGAAACCACCGTCGGGACATTGGAACTGACCGCGAGCATGCTGCTGTATGATGGCGGTGCCTCGCGTATGGGGATCGATGTCGCGAAAGAGGCTGTCTTGGCGACACGCCAGACCCTGCGCTCGGCGGAGCAGACTGTACTTTTGAACGCGGTTTCGGCCTACATGAGCGTTGTCGCGTCTGGCCAGATCGTCAGCCTTCAGCAGAACAACCTGCGGGTCCTGAGCGAACAGCTTCGTGCGGCCCGTGAACGCTTTGACGTTGGTGAGATCACCCGCACCGATGTGGCCTTGTCCGAAGCGGCGCGCGCCAGCTCGAATAGCGATCTCGTTGCGGCGCAGGGCGATTTGGCGGATTCCCGCGCGGCCTACATTACCGCAGTCGGTGAGGCCGCTGGGAGCGTGTCTACACCCAGCGCTCTTCCTGTCGCCGTGAACTCGGTCGAAGAAGCACTGCGTTTTGCGATGCGCGGGCACCCTGAATTGTTGGCGGCACAGCATGCGGTGTCTCAGGCGGAACTGGGGGTCAAGATTGCGCAGGCTGCTCGTAAGCCAGAAGTGACTGTCGGTGCATCGATTGGACACACGCGCTATCTGGCCGAAGATACCACTCTGAACGAAGGTAACTACACCAACGGTGCGACCGTCGGCGTGGAAGTAAATGGCCCGATCTATTACGGCGGTGCAATCAGCTCTGCTGTACGTCAGGCCATGGCGACCCGTGACGCGTCACGCGCAGAGCTGTTGCAGACCAAACTGGATGTCGAAGAGGCGGTTCGCGTTGCCTATTCCGCCCTGACACAGGCGCGTGCTGCCCGTGGCGCAGCCGAGGAATCGATCCGCGCAAACAACGTCGCATATAGCGGTGTCCGGGAGGAAGCGTCTCTCGGTGCGCGTACCACGCTTGACGTCCTCGATGCAGAGCAGGATTTGCTCGACGCGCGCGCGTCCAGCATCACAGCGGCGGCCAACGAGTACATTGCTGCCTACTCTTTGCTCTCTGCGATGGGTCTTCTGAATGTGGAGTACTTGAAGCTGAACGTACCCACCTATGACCCCGAAGCCTATTATAACACTGTCAAATCAGCGCCTGCCATTCTGAATACCCGTGGCGAGAAGCTGGATGACGTGTTGCGCGCAATCGGCAAAAATTAATATCTTTGCTGGCAGACGGTTGTGAGATCGCCTGCCAGCGGGTACCCTTGGCCTATTAGTCCGTGAGGGTTGCAATGTCTGAACCAACCACCAGTGTTGATATCGAAGATGTGCTGACATCGATCCGCCGCCTCGTGTCCGAGGAGGCGCATGATGCCGTGTTGGATCAGGTTTCCCCCGCAAGCGCCGCTGATCGCTTGGTTTTGACGCCAGCGCTGCGTGTGACCGGGACAGAGACCGCTGACACATCAGATGCCGTGCCTGCCGACAACGCAGCACCTGTGCATGAAGACGACGCCGCGCCGCTGAATTCGAAGCGCAGCTTTGGTTTTGCGCGCCCGATCGAACAAAAGATTTCTGAACTTAGCGCTGCTGTGAACCGCAGTGTTGACGATTACGAGCCCGAAGAAGGGGATGTGTTTGGTGGTGTTGGCCGCACGCCTCTGCCTTGGGCCGAAAGTCATCCCAATGACCCTTTGTCGGGCGACACCGACGATGCGGAGGACGCATATTTGAACGGTGAAGCGATTAACGATGACATGTTGGATGACCAGCCCGTTGAGGAAGTAGGGCAAACAGCGATCAATGAGGACATGTTGCGCGCTATGGTCGTGCAGATCGTACGCGAAGAGCTTCAGGGTGAAATGGGGGAACGGATCACGCGCAATGTTCGCAAGCTGATCCGACGTGAAATCAACCGGGCCCTGGCCATTCAAGACCTCGCCTGAAGTTTCCTTGTCTGGATGATGATCAAGAGCGCTCCGGCGCTCTTTTTTATTGTCCCGTGGTCAGAGGGTAGGGCACAAAAACAAAAAAGGGCGCGCCCGGTGCGCACCCTTTTTTAATCAGAGGTTCCGAAAGCCGTCTTATGCGGCGTCCAGATGAAGCATGGAGGCGTTGCGACGCTCGCTCTCTTCGCGCGACAGCGCAACAGAGGTGCGAACACCCTTGGCAACGAAGTCCATCAGACCAGAGACGACACGTTCGCTGGGGTCGATCCCTGCGCAGGACAGAACTTCGCGCCCATCACGCGAACGTGCCCAACGTGCGATTTGCTCGGGCCCATTGCCGTATTTTTTATCATCGGCGATGGCATCATCTAGAGCCGCCAACACAACAGCGGCAAAAAGTTTGCGTGCACGGTTGCCCTGTTCATTACTGTAGGCCGTGCCGTCAACGAAATCTTTCATGATTCGTCCTTGTTGTTTCGATCTTGCGTCTTGGGGCGTGGCGCGCTTTATGACGTAATTATGTCGATTCTGGCAACCTGTTTTTGAATGCCTGCTATGCATTTAATGCATAGCTTCAACATGGGTATGGCGCTGCTACTACGCTTGCTTTGGTCTTGAGCCCCAGATATAGGGATCGAAATCCTAATATCAACCGTCCTGCAAGGTAGTCTTATGCCCAAGATCAACGGTAACGAAATCCGTCCCGGCTATGTTCTGGAACACAACGGCGGCCTCTGGGGCGCTGTCAAAGTCGATCACGTCAA
This sequence comes from Donghicola sp. XS_ASV15, assembly GCF_041224595.1. Classification (NCBI taxonomy): domain Bacteria; kingdom Pseudomonadati; phylum Pseudomonadota; class Alphaproteobacteria; order Rhodobacterales; family Roseobacteraceae; genus Donghicola; species Donghicola sp. XS_ASV15. Next base: position 46,131 of record NZ_JBGFGN010000126.1, read on the forward strand.
ACCCGGCAAGGGCGGCGCATTCGCTCAGGTCGAGATGAAGAACCTGCGCAACGGCTCTAAGCTGAATGAACGTTTCCGCAGCGCCGACAAGGTCGAGCGCGTGCGCCTGGAGCAGAAAGACCAGCAGTTCTTGTATGAGTCCGACGGCATGTTGGTGTTCATGGACGCCGAGACCTATGACCAGATTGAACTGCCCGCAGACCTGCTGGGGGATCGTCGTCCCTTCCTTCAGGATGGCATGACCATCGTTGTAGAATTCTACGAAAGCGAAGCGCTGAACGCGACTGTGCCCCAGAAGGTCCAGTGCAAAATCGTTGAGACCGAGCCGGTCGTCAAAGGCCAGACAGCTGCGAACAGCTTCAAGCCTGCGATCCTCGACAATGGCGTCAAGGTGATGGTGCCCCCCTTCGTTGGTCAGGACGAAGACATCATCGTCAACACCGAGACCTTTGAATACGTCGAACGCGCATAAGAAAAGCGGCCCGTTTCGGGGCCGCTCTGAACGCATTTAGATAAGTGAGACCCGCCTGAAGTGCTCAGGCGGGTCTTTCTTATTTCATCAGAACGATCGGCACTTTGCAGCTGCGGATCATTTCGGTGGTGGTCGAGCCAATGATCATGCTGCGAATGCGCGAGTGGCCATAGGCGCCCATTACCAGCAGATCGTAGCCCTCGTGGTCGGTCATATCGCCAAGCACGTGGTCAGGGCTGCCCTGCACGATCTTGGTGGTCGCTGTGTGGCCACCAGCGGCCAGTGTGGCCGCAGCGCTGTCCAGATCGGCGCGCAGGCTATCGCTCTCGGTGCCGACAGTCACGACGGTCACGTCGAGGCCCGCAAACAGCGGGTCGCGCGCAACTGTGTCAATCGCCTTCATCGAGGAAACGCCGCCATCATAGGCAATGAGGACCTTCTTGGGCTCTGTGTAGGCGCGGTTGGCGACGAAAACGGGCTTCGAGGTCGCACGCACGATCCGCTCTAGGTTCGAGCCAAGGTGCAGTTTGGCGAAATCTGCGGCCTCTCCGCGTTTGCCGATCGCCAGCATTGAGGCGCTGGCCTCGCGCTCTGAGACAGTATCGATCAGGTCACCACTACGCAGGCGGGTGCTGACTGTGATTTCACCGTGCTGTTCCACGATGGCTTTGCCGTCCTCTAGGATGGCGCGGCCCGTGGCTTGCGCCAGCTTGTTGCGCTGCGCGTCCAGTGAGCTCAGCTCTTCGAGCAGGGCAGTGCGGGCCCCCAGACGGATCGAGCCGGACAGGTCCTGCTCGGCGCCGCCCTCGCGGCGGCCAAGCACGTGTGTCAGTTCGACCGAGGCCGCGCTGCGGGCTGCGATCCAACCCACATAATGGCACAGACTCTCGGAATAGGCAGAGCCGTCGATCAGGGCGAGGATGTTTGAATTGCTCATCTGGTCCGCTCCTTAGTGCGACATCAACTTGTCCATGCCGCCCGGTTTGTCGTGCAGCGCCAGACGGTCAACGATGGTTTGCGAGGCGTCATTCAGGCCAAGGATTTCGACCTCTGCGCCCTCACGGCGGAACTTGAGCACAGCCATGTCCAGCACCGCAACCGACGAAATGTCCCAGATGTGGGCATGTGTGACGTCGATGGTGACTTTTTCCAGCGCTTCTCGGAAGTCGAACGCCTTCATGAAGTCTTCGGCAGAGGCAAAGAACAGCTGTCCTTCGACGTGGTAGGTGCGGGCGCGGCCATCTGCGGACAGCTCGGAGCGAACGCGGAACAGCTGCGAAATCTTCCACGCAAAGAAGATGCCCGACAGCAGCACACCGGTCAGCACGCCAATCGCTAGGTTGTGGGTCCAGACCACGACAACAACGGTTGCAACCATCACGATCGAGGATGAGGCAGGGTGTTCCCGCAGATCCTTGAGCGAGGACCAGCTGAATGTACCGACGGACACCATGATCATGATCGCCACGAGGGCGGGCATCGGGATCAGGCCGACCCAGTCGCCAAGCACCACACAGAAGATCAGCAGCATCACACCGGCAAAGGCACAGGACAGACGGCCACGACCACCGGATTTGACGTTGATCATCGACTGACCGATCATTGCGCAGCCCGCCATGCCGCCGATAAAGCCGGTGCAGAAGTTCGCGACGCCTTGGCCGATGCATTCCTGATTGCGGTCCGAGGTGGTGTCGGTCAGATCATCCACCAAGTTCTGGGTCATGAGCGATTCCAGTAGACCCACAGCCGCCACTGCGGCTGCATAGGGGAACACGATCTGCAGGGTTTCCAGGTTCAGCGGAACATCAGGTAGCAGGAAGACGGGCAGCGTGTCGGGCAGGGCGCCCATGTCGGACACGGTACGCACGTCCCATCCAAAGAGGATCGCGGCTGCTGTCAGCACCAGAATGTTCACCAGCGGCGATGGCACAGCCTTGGTCACATAGGGGAACAGGTAGATGATCGCGAGGCCCGCAACGACCAGCGGGAAGGTCAGGAACGGCACGTTAGACGGATCCAACTCCGGCAACTGCGCGAGGAAAATCAGGATCGCCAGCGCATTCACAAAGCCCGTCATGACGGACCGTGACACGAACCGCATCACGAAACCAAGTCGGGCAAAGCCTGCGACCACCTGTAGAACACCGGCCAAGATTGTTGCGGCCAGCAGGTACTCGAGACCGTGATCGCGAACCAGCGTAACCATCAGAACCGCAGTCGCGGCGGTGGCGGCGCTGATCATGCCGGGGCGCCCGCCGACGATGGCGGTCAGAACGGCGATCGAGAAAGAGGCATAGAGACCCACTTTGGGGTCGACACCTGCGATAATGGAAAAGGCGATGGCTTCGGGGATCAGCGCAAGGGCAACGACAAGGCCCGACAAAAGGTCGGCGCGCACATTGCCGAACCATTGCTGGCGATAGGCGGTCAAGTTCATCTCGTGTCCGATTGTTCTGGTCCGGCCCCGCTGCGGGGGCCAGAACGGTGGCAGTTGATTGGCGCTAACGGGCCAAGGCACTTGCCGCGCGTTATAGTGACTTAAGACACAGGAACAACCGCCGCGAACTTTATCCCGCAGACTGTGGCATAGAAATCCGAGCGGTTTGGGCGTTCAGAGGGCCATTTGCTCGGTCAAACCGCAGAAATGCGATGGCTTGGCTGCCTGACTGCGTGAAGAGCGTCCCCGCAGCTTTACCGTCTTCGGTCGTGATTTCGGTGCCTGTCGGAGCGTCGCCCTCAATCGCCACTGTCACCAGACCTTTGCGGAGTTCTGTCTTGTGCTTCATGCGGGCGGTGACCTCTTGGCCCACATAGCAGCCCTTTTTGAAGTCGACGCCGTTCAGCCGTTCGAAACCCGCTTCGAGGATGAAAGTATCACCGGTCAGCTCAATCCCGCTTTCGGGAATGCAATGCGCCACGCGGATTGCGTCCCAGTCAGAGCCGTCGTCGCCTTCGGTCTCGCCGTAAAGACGCCAGCCAAGGGCAGGGTGACGGGGATCCTCGACGGCGCCCTCTGGCGCATCGCCAGTGCCACGCTGCAATTTCAGATCGCTTTCGGTGATCTGCGCATCGGCACGCAGTTTGTACATGTTTAAACGCTGCACCAGACCAGCGGCCAAGGGTTCTACAACATCCAGTAGGATTGCATCCCCATGCGGCACCAGCAGGAAGTCGGCAAGATATTTTCCCTGAGGGGTCAGAATAGCGGTGTACATCGCACCGTCTTTCAGACGGGCCATATCGTTTGTCACAATGTTCTGCAAAAAGTCGCGGGCGTCGGGGCCTGTGATTTCAAAAATCTTGCGGGCGTGCTCTGGCATGGAAACTCCTTTGCGCCAGAGGTAGGCACAAAGCGCCCCGAGGAAAAGCCCCTAGCGTTCGAACATTGGGGTCGCGTTGAACTTCTTTTGCAAGCCTTTGTAATCGTACTCGGTCTGGACCCAATCGCGAAAGGCAATGTGGCCTTTCGTGTTCAGACGTTCTTCGTAGGCATCCAGCAAATGATCCAGAACGCCGGTTTTGGTATAGCGCTGGTGGAAGTATTTCCAAGCCAGCATCTTTTTGGCGTCGGCGACGGGCGCGTTTTCCTGATCCAACAGGTAGATCGCACTGGCAAAGCCTGCGCGGTCCGCACCGGATTTGCAGTGCATGACAAACGGCTTTTCTATCGTGTCAAAGGTTTCTAGAACTTCCATGATCCGCTCGGGGCGGGGGGCCTTGCGGGCATAGAGTTTGCGGTCGATCAGGGTCATCCCCAACTTGTCCGTTGCCTCTTTTTCGAACAGGTAGTGGGCGTAGGTGTCCACGCCGCGCAGGTTCAGCACCGTATTAATGCCGCGCTTTTTGAACTTCTTCAGGCGGTAAGGGTCCGGCTGGTTCGAGCGCCAAACACCCGGGGCGATTTCGAACTCGTTGGTCCACAGGTAACGCAGGAACATATGGTCAATGAACTGCAAGTGCATGTGCGCCGTGAACCGCTTGTACGGCGTCGAGATGTCGTCCCCAAAGGAATTGCGGAACCGCACCTCGAGGTCGAAGATCCAGTCTTTGATCTTTTTCAACATTCTTTACCGTCCTGAATTTCAAGCCACGTTGCCCTATCGCCTTACCTGTGTCGAGGCAAGAGGTTGGGGGGAATTGACGTTGTCACTTCTGGGACTAAGGTCGCGGGACATCTTTAACGGAGCCTGTCATGAGTCTTGCGAACGGTCGTTCCCATCTAGCTATCCCCGGTCCCTCGATCATGCCGGACCGCGTGCTGCAGGCGATGCACCAACCTGCTCCGAATATCTACGAAGGCGCTTTGGTCGAGCTGACCGCCGGATTGGTCCCAGATCTGAAATGGGTCGCAGGCACAGAGCACCACGTCGCCATGTACATATGTAACGGGCACGGCGTTTGGGAGGCCGCGCTGGCGAATACTGTCGCGCCGGGGGAAAAGGTACTGGTGCCGTCCTGTGGCCGGTTCGGTCACGGATGGGCAGAATTCGCCAAACGGATGGGGATCGAGGTCGAGTTGATCGATTTCGGCAAACGTGCGCCTATGGACCTAGAGATCGTGGGCCGCGCGCTCGAGGCGGACAAGGGTCACAAGATCAAAGCCGTTCTGGCGACCCACGTGGACACCTCGTCCTCGGTGCTGAACGACATTCCGGCTCTGCGCAAACTAATGGACGATCTGGGCCATCCGGCGATGCTCTGGGCCGATTGTGTGGCCTCTATGGGCTGTGACCGGTTCGAGATGGACGCTTGGGGCGTCGATCTGGCCATCACCGCCAGCCAGAAAGGCCTGATGACCCCGCCCGGTATGGCTTTCATCTTCTTCTCGCCCAAGGCGCAGGCCGCCCGCGAGGGGATGAAGATGGTCTCGCCCCACTGGGACTGGAACGCGCGCGCCTTCCCGCAGATGTTCTATGAATTCTTTGGGGGCACCGCGCCGACGCACCACCTGTTTGCCCTGCGCGAAGCGTTGAACATGATGCGTGAAGAGGGGCTCGAGGCGATTTGGAAGCGTCACGATGTTCTGGCCCGCGCCCTGTGGGCGGCCGCGGATGTCTGGGGGCAGGATGGTCCAATGGAGCTGAACATCGCGGACCCCGTGTGCCGGAGCCGCGCGGTGACGTCATTGCGGTTGGAAAGCCCGAATGCGACCGCACTGCGCGACTGGGTCTCCGCGAATGCGGGGGTGACGCTGGGGATCGGCCTTGGGATGGTCGAGATGGGTGATCCCGCATGGCACGGATTTTTCCGCGTCGGCCACATGGGTCACCTGAACGCTCACGGCATGATGGGTGTGATTGGTGTGATGGAAGCGGGCCTACAGGCCCTGCAAATCCCCCATACGGGCGGAGCGGTTGCCGCCGCCGCAGGCGTGATCGCCAAAGGATAAAGGAGTGGGTTATTCCCACTCCATCTCCTCATAGACGCGGCCCGCGTTCTTGGTGGCGAGCTCTTCGAACGTGTCGAGGTGCTTCCACCGCTCCTGATCCACGTAGTAGGCGCCCGCCAAATCGCCGCCCTCATCTATATGCGCACCGATCTTGTCCCGCAGGTCGACCAGATAATCGCGGGTGTAGCGGCGCACTTGGTCAAAGTTGGTCGGGTGCCCATGACCGGGGATTACGTAGGTTGGCGCCAGCGGCTCCAGCTTTTCGTCCCACGTTTCGATCCAGCATTTGGTGCAAGTGCCTTGGAAAATCGGCAGCATGCGCTCATGGAACGCGATGTCGCCCGCGATCATTATGCCCCACTGGGGAATCCAGACTTGTGTGTCACCCGGATCGTGCGCAGGGCCCAGATGCAGAACCTGAATGTCGACGCCGCCCAAGGACACGGTTTCATTGTCCGAAAAGCTGCGCGTGGGCAGGGCGATTGTAGTGCCTTCGGCTTTGTCCTGATTGTACCGCTGCATTCCCTGAAGGATGAAATCGGCCTCTGCCTCAAATGCTGCAATCGCGTCCACATGGGCCAAAATCTCGACGCCTTGCTCCGCCCAATAGGAATTGCCGAGCATCGCGTGCCCTTGGCCATTCTCGTTGATCACCAGAACAACGGGTTGGTCCGTAACGGCCGTGATTTCTTCGTGCAGGGCTGCCGCCAGCCGATAGGACGCGCCACCATTGATCACCACCACGCCTTCGTCTGTCACAATGAAAGACAGGTTGTTGTTGTGGCCGGAGTTTTCATAGGTCGGCGGAGCGGTCGCGCCGATGGCGGAAAAGACATGTGGGATGACTTCGACCGGTTTGGCGTAAAGTTCGGATTGCGGATACTGGTCCAGGATGTCTTCGCTCGCTGTGGCAAAGGTGGCGCTCGCACTTAGAAGCGCGGCGGTGAAAAATCTGATCATGTGAAATCCTCCCGAAACAAATAAATACATATGAATGTATATCGGTAAAGTCGAGAATGTTCTGTGCCTGTCAGAAAGGGGGTTGCGGCCTTAAGTGAACATCTGTTCAATTCAGCCGATCCGGACCGCTCGGGGAGGTGGCAGTATGGAACAGGTAGAGATTTTTGAGGTCGGCCCAAGGGACGGTCTGCAAAACGAAAAGCGATTGATCCCGACAGCGGACAAAGTTGCGCTGGTCGATTTGCTGAGCACCGCCGGGTTCCGGAGGATCGAAGTCGCCAGCTTCGTCAGTCCCAAATGGGTGCCGCAGATGGCGGACAGCGCTGATGTGCTGGCGGGGATCAGGCGAGGGCAGGGGATTTCCTATGCCGCATTGACCCCGAACATGCGGGGATTAGAAGGTGCGATCGCAGCCAAAGCAGATGAGATCGCGATTTTCGCCTCGGCATCCGAGGGGTTTTCGAAGGCCAACCTGAATTGCACCATCGACGAAAGCTTTGACCGTTTTGCCCCCGTTGCGGAAGCCGCGCGGGGGGCCAGACTGCCGGTACGAGGCTATGTCAGCTGCGTGACCGACTGCCCTTATGACGGACAAATTGACCCTGCCGCTGTGGCGCGCGTGACCGAGCGACTTTTGACCTTGGGCTGTTACGAGGTCTCGCTCGGTGACACGATTGGGCAGGCAAAACCAGAGCGCTTGGCCCTGATGCTGGACGCAGTTCTCACTGTGACCCCAGCGAACAAACTCGCAGGGCATTACCATGATACCGGGGGCAGGGCGCTCCGAAATATCGAGCTGTCTTTGGACAAAGGGTTGCGGGTGTTCGACGCGGCGGTCGGCGGTCTGGGGGGATGCCCCTATGCTCCGGGCGCCGCGGGAAATGTCGCCACCGAGGCCGTTCAGCGGCGTTTGACTGAACTGGGGGTGCACACCGGCCTGAACCCCGACATCATCGACCAAGCCGCGCAGTTTGCGCACCAGATCAGGGGGGCAACACATGCCTGAAACGATCCGCATTGATCAAGACGACCGAGGGGTGGCCACCATCTGGCTGACGCGAACTGGAAAGCATAATGCCATGTCGGCTCTCATGATGGATGAATTGCACCATGCGGCCACGTCACTTGGTGACGATAATTCTGTGCGTGTCGTGATTCTCTCGGCCGAGGGAAAAAGCTTCTGTGCGGGCGGTGATTTGGACTGGATGCGCGATCAATTCGACGCGGATGCTGCGACAAGACTTCGCGAAGCTCGCAGGTTAGCGGATATGTTGATGGCCTTGGACCGCCTGCCGAAGCCGCTCATTGGCCGATTGCAAGGGAATGCGTTTGGGGGTGGGGTCGGTCTGGCCTCTGTTTGCGACTGCGCCATCGGGGCGGATCACATTCATATGGGTCTTACAGAAGTCAAGCTGGGGCTTATCCCCGCGACCATCGGTCCCTATGTGATTGCGCGCATGGGCGCCGCGCGTGCGCGTCGGGTTTTCTTTCAAGGGCGCGTCTTTGACGCTCAGGAGGCCGTGCGTTTGGGCCTTTTGGCGCGCGAAGTCCCCCTCGATACTCTGGAAGAGGCGGTCGAAGCCGAGGTTGCGCCCTATCTGTCAGCTGCCCCAGGCGCAGTCGCAAAAGCCAAGGCGTTGGTTCGCGAATTGGGAGGCGGAGCAGATCAGACGCAGGTGGATGCTTCAGTGGCCGCATTAGCTGAGGTTTGGGCCGGAACTGAGTCGTCCGAGGGAATCGCCGCCTTCTTTGATAAGCGTCCGGCGGCTTGGACAAAATGACACCCTTTGCCAGTGGCTAGATTAATTCCGGTGTACACCTGTACACAAAGGCTTTTTCCCACATTCCTATTCGTGAATAAGTGGCTGTCTCTGTTGACCCTTTGTGGGCTCAGGCGTAAGTACTGAGCAAGCATAGCAGCCAGTGAATGCGTTTATCGCAGGAAAGGAGCCACGCGTGGAAGAGATGCTACGGGAATATCTCCCCATTATCATCTTTCTGGCGGTCGCAATCGGCCTCGGGATCGTGTTGATCCTAGCCGCAGCCATTATCGCAGTCCGCAACCCCGACCCCGAAAAGGTCAGTGCATACGAGTGTGGCTTCAACGCCTTTGACGATGCGCGCATGAAGTTCGACGTCCGGTTCTACCTCGTGTCGATCCTGTTCATCATTTTCGACCTCGAAATCGCCTTCCTGTTCCCTTGGGCCGTCGCCTTCAAGGACATCAGCATGGTCGGCTTCTGGTCCATGATGTTGTTCCTTGGCGTGCTGACCGTCGGCTTTGCCTATGAATGGAAGAAGGGAGCACTCGAATGGGAGTGATGACCGGAGCCAACACCGCAGGTTTCGACCGTGAAGTCGCAACCCAGCAGTTGAACAAAGAGCTGCAGGACAAAGGGTTCCTGCTGACCTCTACCGAGGATATCATCAACTGGGCCCGTACCGGTTCGCTGCACTGGATGACCTTTGGTCTGGCGTGCTGCGCGGTCGAGATGATGCACACCTCGATGCCCCGCTACGATCTGGAACGTTTCGGTACTGCGCCCCGCGCATCCCCGCGCCAGTCGGATCTGATGATTGTGGCCGGCACCCTGACCAACAAGATGGCGCCCGCGCTTCGCAAGGTTTACGACCAGATGCCCGAGCCGCGTTACGTGATCTCGATGGGCTCCTGCGCGAACGGTGGCGGCTACTATCACTACAGCTATTCGGTTGTGCGTGGCTGTGACCGTGTTGTGCCTGTGGACGTCTATGTTCCCGGGTGCCCTCCGACCGCAGAGGCGCTCGTTTACGGCATCCTGCAGCTGCAGCGCAAAATCCGCCGCACCGGTACGATCGAAAGGTAAGGCCCCATGTCCGACGCTTTGAAAGAACTTGGTGCGCACATCGAAATGCAGCGTCCTGACTGTGTTCTCGATTGGGATGTCGCTTACGGCGAGCTGAACGTTGATGTGGCGCTGTCGAACATCGTCGCTTTCGTTGACTGGCTCAAGACTGACGCGACCTGCAAATTCAACTCGCTGGTCGACATCACGGCTGTGGACTACCCCGAGCGCGCCAAGCGCTTCGACGTGGTCTACCACTTCCTGTCGATGTACGAGAACCACCGCATCCGTGTGCGTGTTGCGACCCGTGAAGAGGACGTTGTGCCCTCGATCACGCCGGTGCATCCCAGCGCGAACTGGTTCGAGCGTGAAGTCTTCGACATGTTCGGGATCCTGTTCTCTGGTCACCCCGACCTGCGCCGCCTGCTGACTGACTACGGTTTCCGTGGCCACCCGCTACGCAAGGACTTCCCGACCACCGGTTACACCGAAGTCCGCTATGACGAAGAGCAGAAGCGCGTCGTCTATGAACCTGTGAAACTGGTTCAGGAATACCGCCAGTTCGACTTCATGTCTCCTTGGGAGGGTGCCGAGTACATCCTGCCCGGCGACGAGAAGTCCAAGGCGAACGGTTAAGGGAAGGCTTGTGACATGATGGATGGCGCAAAATTCGACGACGCCCTGACCGGCGAACAGAAGATCCGCAACTTCAACCTGAACTTCGGCCCGCAGCACCCTGCGGCGCACGGCGTTTTGCGTCTGGTTCTAGAACTGGACGGCGAGATTGTAGAGCGTGTTGACCCGCACATCGGCCTGCTGCACCGTGGCACCGAAAAGCTGATGGAAAGCCGGACCTACCTGCAGAACCTGCCGTACTTGGACCGCCTCGACTACGTGGCGCCCATGAACCAGGAACACGCATGGTGTCTGGCGATCGAAAAGCTGACTGGCACTGTGGTGCCTCGCCGTGCGAGCCTGATCCGCGTTCTGTTCTCGGAAATCGGCCGTATTCTGAACCACCTTTTGAACGTCACCACGCAGGCGATGGACGTTGGTGCGCTGACGCCGCCGCTGTGGGGCTTTGAAGAGCGTGAGAAGCTCATGATCTTCTACGAGCGCGCCTGTGGTGCGCGCTTGCACGCGGCGTACTTCCGTCCCGGTGGTGTCCACCAGGATCTGCCTCCTGCGCTGATCGACGACATCGAGGATTGGGCCAAGAACGAATTCCCCCAGTTTATGGAGGATCTCGACGCCCTGCTGACCGAGAACCGTATCTTCAAACAGCGTAACGCCGACATCGGCGTTGTGACCGAAGAAGACATTCAGGAGTGGGGTTTCTCGGGTGTAATGGTCCGTGGCACAGGTCTGGCTTGGGACTTGCGCCGCGCGCAGCCCTACGAATGCTACGACGAATTCGACTTCCAGATCCCTGTCGGCAAAAACGGTGACTGCTACGACCGCTACCTCGTCCGTATGGAAGAGATGCGCCAGTCGATCCGCATCATCCTGCAAGCTGTTGAAAAACTTCGGATGCCGGAAAACCAAGGCGACGTGCTGGCACGCGGCAAGATGACCCCGCCGAAGCGTGGCGAGATGAAGACCTCGATGGAGGCTCTGATCCACCACTTCAAACTCTACACCGAAGGCTTCCACGTGCCCGAAGGTGAGGTTTATGCGGCTGTCGAAGCGCCCAAAGGCGAGTTTGGCGTCTACATCAAGTCCGACGGTTCCAACAAACCCTACCGCGCCAAGCTGCGCGCGCCGGGGTACCTGCACCTGCAGGCGATGGATCACCTGACCCGCGGCCACCAGCTGGCTGACGTGGCGGCGATCATCGGAACCATGGACGTCGTGTTCGGCGAAATCGACCGCTGACCTAATTTCGCGCCTGTCCCGACGGGGCGGGCGACATACTGCTACATCGCGGCCCCAGCGCTGGCGCGCCGCAAGACCCGTAAGGACCGTAAAGATATGCTTCGCCGTCTGCATCCTGAACAACCCGAGAGCTTTGCGTTCACGCCTGACAACCAGAAGTGGGCCGAAGCGCAGATCCAGAAGTACCCCGACGGCCGTGCGGCCAGTGCCATCATCCCTCTGCTGTGGCGTGCTCAGGAACAGGAAGGCTGGCTGAGCCGCCCTGCGATTGAACACGTGGCCGAGATGCTGGGGATGGCGTACATCCGTGCGCTTGAAGTCGCAACATTCTACTTCATGTTCCAGCTGCAACCCGTTGGTTCTGTTGCACACTTCCAGATTTGCGGCACCACCAGCTGCATGATCATGGGCGCAGAAGAACTGGTATCGGTCTGTAAGAAAAAGATCGCTGCCAAAGCGCATCAGGTGTCCGAAGACGGCAAGTTCAGCTGGGAGGAGGTCGAGTGCCTTGGTGCCTGCACCAACGCGCCCATGGCTCAGGTCGGCAAAGACTATTACGAAGATCTGACCGCGGCTGACTTGTCGAAGATGATCGATGATATGGCCAATGGCGAGGTGCCGCTGCCCGGTCCCGCGAACGGCCGCTATACGTCGGAGCCCAAGGGCGGTCTGACTGCTCTGACCGAGGGCGAGCGTGAGCACGAGTACAACGGCTCGGTTCAGCTGGCCCACGACATCGGCGACACCCTAAAGCGCATCGACGGGACCGAAGTTCCGTTCTCGGCCCCTTGGCTTGACCGCGCGGCTGACCACGGCTCGCGTCTGGCTGGTGGTCCGCAGACCCAGCGTGAAGCCGCAGCCGAAGCACCCGCGACGAAACCGGTCGCAGATGACAGCGCTGCGAAGCCCGAGACAGACACCACCAAGCCGGTCACTACAGACAGCAAGGATGAGGCTGTCTCGACCGACGCTGACAAGCCCGCAACTCTGGACGCGGCACGTGATGGTCAGGCTGACGATCTGAAACTGATCAAAGGCGTCGGACCGAAGCTTGAAAAAATGTTGAACGGCATGGGCTTCTTCCACTTCGATCAGGTTGCCGCTTGGACCGACAAAGAATTGGCTTGGGTCGATCAGAACCTCGAAGGGTTCAAGGGCCGGGCCAGCCGTGATGAATGGGTTTCTCAGGCCAAGAAGCTGGCTGCTGGCGAAGAAACAGAATTCGCTTCGCGCGCTAAGAAAGACGGCCTTTACGACAACTAATCGACTGACCGGGACACAGCTTTCGCCATGACCACCGAAACCGACAAGATGGACCATACCGCCGCATGCTGGGGCATTGCGGGTGTGTTGGCTGTGATTGTGTTCGGTATGTCCTTGGGGATGGCGGAATTCTCGGTCATCGTGTCGCTGGCATGGTCTGGCATCATGTTCCTGAGCGCAGGGCTCTACCTGATGTGGATGCTTTGCCCCGAGGAGTTGGGCGTCGGCGTTGCTGAGTTGTCCCATGTTTCCCAGTCGACAGTGCTGGGATCTGAAATGTCACCCGTCTCGCCGGTTGGCTCCACGTTCCGCGACAGCGCGGAGCAGGGGACCGGCGCAGAGGGGTAAGTCGCGTCGCAGGGCATTCTGCGGCACAGATGTGGGGGTAGGGCCCCCGAGCAAGGAGTAGATGGGCGCATGAGCAGCCATCAAGACCAACATACCGCCCGTCAGGGCCGGACCCTGGCCTTGGTTGTTGCCGGCACCATGCTGGTTTGGATGGCGGCGCAGTGGGTTGGTCCCCGTTTGGGATTGCCAGTGCGATACGTCTTCTTGTTTGATTTCGCTGCGTTGGCGGCCTTTGTCTGGGCCATCGTCGTGGCATTCCGGATCTGGCGTACCAACCGTCACGACAATGAAAGGTGATCTCTCATGCTGAAGGATCAGGACCGCATCTTTACCAACATCTACGGGATGCAAGACCGTAGCCTGAAGGGCGCAATGAAGCGCGGCCATTGGGACAAAACCGCTGATCTGATCGCGCTGGGTCGCGATGAGATTATCGAGCGCATGAAGGCATCCGGCCTGCGCGGTCGCGGGGGTGCGGGCTTCCCCACCGGTTTGAAGTGGTCGTTCATGCCCAAGCAGAGCGATGGCCGCCCTGCCTATCTGGTCATCAACGCGGACGAATCCGAGCCCGGCACCTGTAAAGACCGCGAGATCATGCGTCACGATCCGCACACCCTGATCGAGGGTGCGCTGATTGCCTCGTTCGCCATGAACGCAAACACCTGCTACATCTACATCCGCGGCGAATACATCCGCGAGCGCGAGGCGCTGCAGGCGGCGATTGACGAATGCTACGACGCGGGCCTGCTGGGTAAGAATGCAGCAAAGTCGGGCTTTGACTTTGACCTCTACCTGCACCACGGCGCAGGCGCGTACATCTGCGGCGAAGAGACTGCTCTGATCGAGAGCCTTGAAGGCAAGAAGGGTATGCCCCGTATGAAGCCGCCATTCCCTGCGATGGCTGGTCTGTACGGTTGCCCGACCACTGTGAACAACGTTGAGTCCATCGCGGTCGTGCCGACCATTCTGCGTCGCGGCCCCGAGTGGTTCGCAGGCTTTGGTCGCCCCAACAACGCGGGCACCAAGCTATTCGCGATCTCTGGTCACGTGAATAACCCCTGCGTCGTCGAAGAAGCGATGTCGATCTCCTTTGAAGAGCTGATCGAAAAGCACTGCGGCGGCATTCGTGGCGGCTGGGACAACCTGCTGGCGGTGATCCCCGGCGGCTCGTCCGTGCCTTGTGTGCGCGGTGAAAAGATGCGCGATGCGGTCATGGACTTCGACTACCTGCGCGGCGAACTGGGCTCGGGCCTTGGTACTGCGGCGGTCATCGTCATGGACAAGCAGACCGATATCGTCAAAGCGATCTGGCGCCTGTCCAAGTTCTACAAGCACGAGAGCTGTGGCCAGTGTACCCCTTGCCGCGAAGGCACGGGCTGGATGATGCGCGTCATGGACCGTCTGGTTCGCGGCGAGGCAGAGGTCGAAGAAATCGACATGCTGTTCCAAGTGACCAAGCAGGTCGAAGGCCACACCATCTGTGCTCTGGGTGACGCGGCGGCTTGGCCGATCCAAGGTCTGATCCGCAACTTCCGCGAGGAAATCGAGGATCGCATCAAGGCCCAGAAGGCCGGCAAAATCAGTGCAGCGGTTGCGGCGGAGTAAGACCCCAGTGCAGCAGCCCCTCAACCACCATCTAGCAGAGCTGAACGTCGGGCGCCTTGTTGCGCCGACCGACGATCCGCGCGTGGCCGAGTTCATGGGGGCGATTGACCGCATCAATGGCCTTGGCAAGCGGATGCCCGGCTATGTCTGGATGATGGAAGGGTCGGGTGAACCTGCGACTGGTAATACCGAAGCCAAGATCGACGGCGATCCCCAGCACGTCAGCAACCTGACTGTTTGGGAAAACGTCGAGACACTGGAAAATTTTGTCTGGAACACCGTGCATCGCCAGTTTTACGAGCGCCGGACCGAATGGTTCGAAGTGCTTGGCGAGATGCATTTCGTGATGTGGTGGGTGCCCGAGGGGCATCGGCCGACGCTCGAAGAGGGGCTGGAAAAGCTGGCCCACCTACGCAAGCACGGTGCCAGCGATTTTGCGTTTGATTGGGCTTGGCTCGAACAGGCGAAACTATACAAGGCAGGGCGCTGCGGCGCCGGTGCTGCGGAGTTAATGTAATGCGTGGTCTGACAGCAACCTTTCTGATTTCCGCTCTGGCCCTCTCGGCCTGCGGAAAAGGCGCCTTTGAATACGCGGGCTCCAGCCATCGCGCCAAGGTGAAAACCGCTCGGGCGGATCGCGCCGTGATGGTTATCCCTACCAAAAACGTGTCCGACGGGCTTGACGGCGCGCGCGCTGCGGCTGAATTTGAAGCCACGCGCCATTGCATCCATTATTACGGTACCTCGGACATTGTGTGGACCGTTGGTCCAACCACCCCAGACGATCAGCTTCCGATCGACGGCGAAACCGTGACGTTCTCTGGGGAGTGCGCCGCGTGAGAGCAGCCATCCTCATAGCAACACTTTTCGCGGCAGGGCCGGCGCAGGCCAAAGTCCCCCTTAGCGATGTGAATCCGATAAACGACGGGCTGACCGCTGTCGCGATCGCGGACCATATCCGTGTGAACTGCGATGACATCTCTGCCCGCCTCGTGGTGGCGTGGCGCTATATCGGTCAACTCGAAGATCAAGCCAAGTCGATGGGATACTCGGAAGATGAGATCGAGGATTTCGTCACTGACAAGTCTGAAAAGAAGCGCGTAGCGGGCTTGGCGGCCGATTACATCCGTGCCCACGATGCCGAACCCAAAGATGCCAAAACCCTTTGCGCCTTGGGCCGTGCCGAGATCGCCGCAAATTCGCCCATTGGCCAACTTCTGAGGGAGAATTGAGAATGCGCAAGCTGATCCTGATCTCTGCTGCTGTACTCGTGCCCTTGGCTGCGCAGGCGCGGGACATCACAACGGACGAAACTGTTCGTGGGTTCGTAACAACATCGGTTCTGGCCGCCAAAGTCGCGCAGGGCTGCAAAAAGATTTCTGTTTCCACAGAGGGTCTTCTGGCGCTCCAGCTGGATGTGACTGCCCATATTGAAGCAGAGAATTACACCGTAGAGGAAGCAGCGCCTTTGCAGGACGCTGCCTTCAACGAAGAGATCGAAGAGGCCGCTGTGGCCCAGATCAAGGAACGTGGCTTCGACCCGCAAAAGGCCAAGGACCTTTGCGCGTTCGGGACCGAAGAGATGACGAAGGGCAGCCCAGTGGGCGCTGTTCTGGAAAGCAGGTGAGAAGATGACGGAACTTCGCAAGATCATCATTGACGACAAAGAGATCGAGGTCGATCCCGCCATGACCTTGATTCAGGCCTGTGAAGAGGCTGGGGTCGAAATTCCGCGCTTCTGCTATCACGAGCGCCTGACCATCGCGGGCAACTGCCGCATGTGCCTTGTCGAGGTTGTTGGCGGTCCGCCGAAGCCCGCAGCAAGCTGCGCGATGCAGGTGCGTGACCTGCGTCCTGGCCCCGA
This sequence comes from Donghicola sp. XS_ASV15, assembly GCF_041224595.1. Classification (NCBI taxonomy): domain Bacteria; kingdom Pseudomonadati; phylum Pseudomonadota; class Alphaproteobacteria; order Rhodobacterales; family Roseobacteraceae; genus Donghicola; species Donghicola sp. XS_ASV15. The sequence goes on from NZ_JBGFGN010000126.1 coordinate 62,732, forward strand.
AGGCCAGCCGCCCGTCGTGAAAACCAACTCGCCCATGGTCAAAAAGGCCCGCGAAGGCGTGATGGAATTCCTGCTGATCAACCACCCTCTGGATTGCCCGATCTGCGATCAGGGTGGCGAGTGTGATCTGCAGGATCAGGCGATGGCCTATGGTGTGGACTTCTCGCGCTATCGCGAGCCCAAGCGCGCCGTGGACAACCTGAACCTTGGGCCGCTTGTCGGCACCGCAATGACACGCTGCATCAGCTGCACCCGCTGCGTGCGCTTCACCACCGAAGTCGCTGGTATCACCCAGATGGGCCAAACCGGCCGCGGCGAAGATGCAGAGATCACAAGCTACTTGAACGAGACGCTGGACAGCGAGCTGCAGGGCAACATCATCGACTTGTGCCCCGTTGGCGCACTGACCTCGAAGCCCTACGCCTTTACCGCTCGTCCTTGGGAACTGACCAAGACTGAAACCATCGACGTGATGGACGCTCTGGGCTCGAACATCCGCGTGGACACCAAAGGTCGCGAAGTTATGCGCATTATCCCGCGCAACAACGACGGCGTGAACGAAGAGTGGCTGTCGGATAAATCGCGTTTCGTCTGGGATGGCCTGCGCCGCCAGCGTTTGGATCGGCCCTATGTCCGTGAGAACGGCAAGCTGCGCCCCGCATCGTGGGAAGAAGCGCTGAGCGCTGCTGCCGAAGCGATGAAGGGCAAGAAGGTTGCTGGTCTGATCGGTGATCTGGTTCCCGTCGAAGCTGCCTACGCTCTGAAGCAATTGGTCGAAGGTCTGGGTGGCAACGTTGAATGCCGCACCGATGGTGCGAAACTGCCCGCAGGCGTTCGCGGCGCCTATGCTGGTACTGCAGCAATCGAGGATCTGGATGACGCGGCAGAGATCCTGCTGGTTGGCACCAACCCCCGCGCCGAAGCACCAGTTCTGAATGCACGCATCCGCAAGGCTTGGCTGCGCGGCGCGAACGTGTCGGTGATCGGCGAAGGTGTCGACCTGACCTATGACTACACTCACGTCGGCACCGACCGCGCGGCTCTGGCCGGTGCGTCTGTCAACGGTGGCGTGATCATCGTGGGGCAGGGCGCTCTGAACGAGTTGGACGGCGAAGCGGTTCTGGCGACAGTCTTCAAGATGGCCGCTGCATCCGGCGCAAAGGTTCTGGTTCTGCACACCGCAGCGTCGCGCGTTGGCGCGATGGACGTGAACGCTGTGACCGAGGGCGGCCTGAAGGCGGCTCTGGAAGGCGCGGAGGTGATCTATAACCTTGGCGCAGACGAAGTCGAAATCGACGCGGGCGCGACTGTGATCTATCAGGGCAGCCACGGCGACCGCGGGGCTCACCGCGCGGACATCATCCTGCCCGGTGCAGCCTATGTCGAAGAGCAGGGCCTGTTTGTGAACACCGAAGGTCGTCCGCAGTTGGCGCTGCGCGCAGCCTTCCCTCCGGGTGAAGCCAAAGAAAACTGGGCCATCCTGCGTGCGCTCTCCGCGCATCTGGATGCAACCCAGCCGTGGGACACACTTGTTCAGCTGCGTCAGGCGCTTGTCGGTGAAGTGCCGCACCTCGCGATGGTGGATCAGGTGATTGAAAACGAAGCGCCGAGCCTCGAGGACAAACCATTGGGCAAGGGCGAAGCGACCTTCGTCTACGCGGTCAAGGATCACTACCTGACCAACCCGATTGCCCGCGCAAGCGCATTGATGGCCGAACTGTCGGCCAATGCCAAAGCGCGCCGCGACCAGAAGATCGCCGCCGAGTAATGCGCGGCGCGGTTGCCATATCCTGCGGCCTGATGGCCCTGTCGGTTGCGGCCTGTGCCTCGACCGACGCGGCTGCACCTGTGCCCTTTACCCCCGAGTATAGCGGTGTTCGCACCGCGCTACTCGAGGGCGACCTAGTGAATTTCTTGGTCGAAATGAAGGGTGCGCGGGGCGCAAGTGATGTGGAAGCCTATGCAGAGTGTGCGGCCGCGCAATATGCGCTGATCCGCGGATATGGTTTTGCCCGCCATGTGCGGACGAATGTAGATAATCAGGGTAGCCTTTGGCGAGCAGATGCGGTTTACACGATCTCGCCGGCGCTGCCGCGCGGCCTAAGCACGATTGACGCCGAAGTCACCGTGCAGAACTGCGCAGAAAACGGAATACCGACGGTGTGAGGACCTATGGCTGACTTTTTCACCACCCCTTTGGGCGTCTTCGTCATCATCCTAGCTCAGTGCCTTGCCGTGCTGGGGTTCGTGATGGTTTCGCTGCTCTTTCTCGTTTACGGCGACCGTAAAATCTGGGCTGCGGTCCAGATGCGCCGTGGCCCCAACGTGGTGGGCGTCTTTGGCTTGCTGCAGTCGGTGGCTGACGCGCTGAAATACGTCACCAAAGAGATCGTCATTCCGGCGGGCTCGGACAAGGTCGTCTTTATGATGGCCCCGCTGACCAGCTTTGTTCTGGCGGTGATTGCTTGGGCGGTGATCCCCTTCGCGGATGGCTGGGTGATCTCGGATATCAACGTCGCGATCCTATATGTCTTCGCCGTTAGCTCGCTCGAAGTTTATGGCGTGATTATGGGCGGTTGGGCGTCGAACTCAAAGTACCCGTTCCTTGGCTCTTTGCGCTCGGCGGCGCAGATGATTTCTTATGAGGTCTCTATCGGTCTGATCATCATCGGTGTGATCATCTCGACCGGTTCGATGAACTTCGGCGACATCGTCGCGGCTCAGGATGGACGCTTTGGTTTCTTCAGCTGGTACTGGCTGCCGCACCTGCCGATGGTCTTCTTGTTCTTTATCTCGGCGCTGGCCGAAACCAACCGTCCTCCGTTCGACCTTCCCGAAGCGGAATCCGAATTGGTTGCCGGGTATCAGGTAGAATACAGCTCGACCCCGTTCCTGCTGTTCATGGCCGGTGAATACATCGCGATCTTCCTGATGTGCGCGTTGACCTCGCTGCTGTTCTTTGGTGGCTGGCTGTCGCCGATCCCCGGGCTGCCCGATGGCGTTCTGTGGATGGTTGCGAAGATGGCGTTCTTCTTCTTCCTCTTTGCAATGGTCAAGGCGATCACCCCGCGTTACCGCTACGACCAGCTGATGCGTCTGGGCTGGAAAGTCTTCCTGCCGCTGTCGCTGGGTTGGGTCGTGATCGTCTCCTTCTTTGCCAAGTTCGAACTGTTCTGGGGCGCCTATGCGCGCTGGACAGTAGGGGGCTGATATGGATCTTCGTGACGCAATCATCGACGCAAAATACAAAGACATGATCTCGCTGGCCGATTTCATTGTCACCGACTGCAACCTTCCGGCCGAGGACAAGGACGGCAATCCACTGCCGCAACAATCTGAACTCGCCGCTGCCATCTTTCGTTGGGCAGCGATGACCGGCACACACGGAGAGAGCTAATGGCGGATATCGACTACACCCGCGCAGCCAAATACTTCCTGCTCGCGGACTTCTTCAAAGGGTTCAAACTGGGTATGAAGTACTTCTTCGCGCCCAAGCCGACCGTGAACTACCCCCACGAAAAGGGCCCGTTGTCGCCCCGCTTCCGCGGTGAACACGCTCTGCGCCGTTATCCTAATGGCGAAGAACGTTGCATCGCCTGCAAACTCTGCGAAGCGATCTGCCCCGCCCAAGCTATTACCATCGACGCCGAGCCCCGCGATGACGGCAGCCGCCGCACCACGCGCTACGACATCGACATGACCAAGTGCATCTACTGCGGTTTCTGTCAGGAAGCTTGCCCGGTGGATGCCATTGTCGAAGGCCCGAACTTCGAATTCGCGACCGAGACCCGCGAAGAACTGTTCTACAACAAGGAAAAGCTCCTTGAGAACGGTGCACGCTGGGAAGCAGAGATCGCCCGTAACCTCGAGCTGGATGCACCTTACCGATGACCGACGCCAAGAATATCTTCGAGCAGATGATGGCTCAATCGCTGGAAATGGCGAAGGCCATCAACCCCGCGCTTGAGAACTTCTCGCCCAAAGACTTCGAGGCAATGTGGCCGACGGTCCCGCGGGATATGATGGAACTTGCTTTTGGCAAGACCATGAATCCCGAAGGGCTGGACAGCAAGACGCGGCTGCTTTTGACGCTGGCAGGCCTGACCTGTCAGGGCGCAGTGGCCGAACCCCAAATTCGTCTGTCCGTGCGCCACGCGCTCGAGGCAGGCGCAACCAAACAGGAGATCGCCGAGGCTATTGGCCAGATGGCGATGTTCGCGGGTATTCCCGCCATGTCCAAAGCGGCGTCCATCGCCCAAGAGGTCATGGCAGAGATAAAGGACGAACCGAAATGAGCGTAGCTGAACTTTCCTTCTACCTCTTCGCGCTAAGCACCGTGATCGGCGGTCTGATGACCGTGCTTGGACGCAACCCTGTTCACTCGGTGCTCTGGCTCATTCTGGCGTTCATTTCGTCGGCGGGGCTGTTTGTACTGATGGGCGCTGAGTTTGTGGCGATGCTGCTGGTCATCGTCTACGTGGGCGCGGTCGCCGTGCTCTTCCTCTTTGTGGTCATGATGCTGGACGTCGACTTTGCAGAGCTGAAGGCCGGAATGGCCAAGTATCTGCCGGTCGCCCTTCTGATCGCTGTGATCCTGATGATGCAGTTCGCCATGGCGTTCGGTGCGTGGGACAGCAGCGAACTGGCCGAGGGGCTGCGCGCAGCTCCAGTTGCCGCTGACACGCAGAACACCGCGCAACTCGGTGGTCTGATCTACGACAAATACTTCCTGCTGTTCCAACTCGCGGGCCTGATCCTGCTGGTCGCGATGATCGGCGCGATTGTGCTGACCCTGCGCCACCGTCCGGACGTTAAGCGCCAGAACGTTCTGGCCCAGATGTACCGCGACCCTGCAAAGGCGATGGAACTGAAGGACGTGAAGCCCGGCCAAGGGCTCTGATACATGCACGAGCTTGCGCTGCTGCTCGAGCGCTTTTGGGCTACGTTTGGCGTGGTTGGTGTGGCAGCGATGTGGGCTCTGAAAGCGGGCGCAACTTGGATTGGTTTGCGCTGGTTTAGAAATAGACGGCGCGTCGGCTGAGGTCGGCGCCCATACCAAGAACTGAAACGTCCGCCGCAACGAACGGCGGGCACCACCAAGGACAAGACCCGAGGGACGACATGATTGGTTTGGAACATTACCTGGTGGTCGCGGCGACGCTGTTCGTCATTGGCATCTTCGGCCTCTTCCTCAACCGGAAGAACGTCATCATTCTGCTGATGTCGATCGAACTGATGCTGCTGGCCGTGAACATCAACATGGTGGCTTTCTCCAGCCACTTGGGCGATCTCGTCGGACAGGTCTTCACACTCTTCATCCTCACGGTTGCTGCAGCCGAGGCCGCGATTGGTCTGGCCATTCTGGTCTGCTTCTTCCGGAACCGCGGCACCATCGCCGTGGAAGACGTCAATGTGATGAAAGGCTAAGGGGCCAATGGAAACCATCATTCTCTTTGCCCCGCTAGTGGGGGCGATTGTCGCCGGCTTCGGCTGGCGCTTCATCGGCGAACAAATCGCCTGTTACTTCGCAACAGGTGTGCTGTTCTTCACCGCGCTTCTTTCGTGGATCGTATTTCTTAGCTTCGATGGCACCACCGAGACCATCAATGTGCTGCGCTGGATTCAGTCCGGCTCGCTCGATACATCTTGGGCCATCCGTTTGGACCGCTTGACCGCGATCATGCTGATCGTGATCACCAGCGTCTCGTCGCTCGTGCACCTTTATAGCCTTGGATATATGGCGCATGACGAGAATTTCCACCACGAGCACTACAAGGCGCGCTTCTTTGCGTACCTGTCGCTGTTCACCTTTGCGATGCTGATGCTCGTCACCGCTTCGAACCTCGTTCAGATGTTCTTCGGCTGGGAAGGCGTGGGTCTGGCCTCGTACCTGCTGATCGGCTTCTACTTCCGCAAGCCTTCGGCAAACGCGGCGGCCATGAAAGCGTTCGTTGTGAACCGCGTTGGTGACTTCGGTTTCGCTCTGGGTATCTTCGCGCTGTTCATGCTGACCGACAGCATCAACTTTAACGACATCTTCGCTAACGCCGAGACCATCTCGCAGACCACGATTACCTTCCTCTGGCAGGACTGGAACGCGGCCGAGATCATTGCCTTCCTGCTGTTCATCGGCGCGATGGGTAAGTCGGCTCAGCTGCTGCTGCACACCTGGCTGCCCGACGCGATGGAAGGCCCGACACCTGTGTCGGCTCTGATCCACGCGGCGACCATGGTGACCGCGGGTGTTTTCCTAGTCTGCCGTATGTCGCCGATCATGGAATTCGCGCCCAACGCGACGACCTTCATCACCTTCCTTGGTGGCACCACTGCTTTCTTTGCCGCGACCATTGGTCTGGTTCAAACCGACATTAAGCGCGTGATTGCGTACTCGACCTGTTCGCAGCTCGGCTACATGTTCGTTGCCGCTGGTGTAGGCGCTTATGGTCCGGCGATGTTCCACCTCTTCACGCACGCCTTCTTCAAGGCGATGCTGTTCCTTGGTGCCGGCTCGGTCATCCACGCGATGCACCACGAGCAGGACATGATGAAATACGGCGGTCTGCGTAAGAAGATCCCCATGACCTTCTACGCGATGATGATTGGTACACTCGCCATCACAGGCGTCGGTATCCCGCTGACCCACATCGGTTTCGCTGGCTTCCTGTCAAAAGACGCGATCATCGAAAGCGCATTTGCGGGCGGCAACATGTATGCCTTCTGGATGCTGGTCATCGCTGCTGCGTTCACTTCGTTCTACAGCTGGCGTCTGATGTTCCTGACCTTCTACGGCAAGCCTCGCGGCGACAAGCACACCCACGACCACGCTCACGAGAGCCCGATGGTCATGCTGGTTCCGCTTGGTGTCCTGAGCCTTGGTGCGGTCTTCGCTGGTATGCTGTGGTACAACAGCTTCTTCGGCCATGCCGATCAGGTTGGTAAGTTCTTTGGCATCCCCGTAGCAGAGGCTTCGGCACATGCTGCCGAGGGTGAGCATGAGATGGACGGTCACACGGACGAAACCCACGCTGCGGACGATCACGCCGCCGAAGCCGAAGAGCATCATGGCGACGCGGCCGAGGGCGAGCATCACTATGCATTCACCGGTCAACCGGGCGAGGGCGCGATCTACATCGGTGCAGACAACACTGTGTTGGATGACGCGCACGCTGTTCCGGCTTGGGTCAAGGTTAGCCCCTTTGTCGCAATGCTCGGTGGTCTGCTGATGGCGGTCTGGTTCTACCTGATCAACCCGTCGCTGCCTGGCCGTTTGGCTGCAAACCAGCGTCCGCTCTACCAGTTCTTGCTGAACAAATGGTACTTCGACGAAATCTACGATTTCATCTTCGTTCAGCCTGCCAAAGCCATCGGCCGCTTCTTCTGGAAGAAGGGTGACGGGACGGTCATCGACGGGGCCATCAATGGCCTGGCGATGGGTATCATTCCGTTCTTCACCCGTCTCGCTGGCCGTGCGCAGTCTGGCTACATCTTTGGCTATGCCTTCGCCATGGTGCTGGGTATCGCCGTACTCATCACCTGGATGACGCTCACCGGGGGAGCGAACTAATGGGAAACCTACTCTCAATCGTAACCTTCTTGCCTCTGGTGGCGGCAATTGTTCTCGCCGTCTTCCTCCGGGGCAATGACGAGGCTGCGCAGCGCAATGCCAAATGGCTCGCGCTCGTTGCCACCGCTGTCACTTTCCTAATCTCGCTCTTCATTTTGGCCGAATTCGACCCTGCGAACACCGGCTTCCAGTATGTTGAAGAGCGTGACTGGCTCTTGGGCCTGAAATACAAAGTGGGCGTGGACGGGATTTCGGTTCTGTTCGTCCTGCTGACAACCTTCATCATGCCGCTGGTTATTGCCTGCAGCTGGGACGTCTCCAAGCGCGTCAAGGAATACATGATTGCGTTCCTTGCGCTGGAAACCCTGATGATCGGCGTATTCGTTTCGCTGGACCTGGTTCTGTTCTACCTGTTCTTCGAAGCCTCGCTGATCCCCATGTTCCTGATCATCGGGATTTGGGGTGGCGCGAACCGCATCTACGCATCGTTCAAGTTCTTCCTCTACACCTTCTTCGGCTCGGTGCTGATGCTGGTGGCGATGGTTGCGATGTACACCGACGCGGGCACCACCGACATTCCGACCCTGCTGAACCACACCTTTGCTTCTGAGACGCTGAACCTCTTTGGCTTCCAGATCATCGGCGGCATGCAGACACTGATGTTCATCGCCTTCTTCGCGTCATTCGCGGTGAAAATGCCGATGTGGCCCGTCCACACCTGGCTGCCCGACGCACACGTGCAGGCGCCGACTGCTGGTTCGGTTGTTCTGGCAGCGATCCTGCTGAAAATGGGTGGTTACGGCTTCCTGCGCTTCAGCCTGCCGATGTTCCCCGTTGGCGCTGAAATCCTGACCCCTGTGGTTTTCTGGATGTCGGCCATCGCGATCGTCTACACCTCGCTGGTCGCGCTGGTGCAGGAAGACATGAAAAAGCTGATCGCGTACTCGTCGGTCGCGCACATGGGCTATGTGACCATGGGTATCTTTGCTGCGAACCAGCAGGGTATCGACGGCGCGATCTTCCAGATGCTGTCGCACGGCTTCATCTCTGGCGCGCTCTTCCTGTGCGTTGGTGTGATCTATGACCGAATGCATACCCGCGAGATCGACGCTTACGGCGGCCTTGTGAACCGTATGCCCAAATACGCGCTGGTGTTCATGCTGTTCACCATGGCGAACGTGGGTCTGCCGGGCACCTCGGGCTTTATCGGTGAATTCCTAGTCCTGATGGGCATTTTCCAAGAGAACACCTGGGTTGCGGCAGTTGCGGCATCGGGCGTGATCTTCTCGGCGGCTTATGCGCTGTGGCTGTACCGCCGCGTTGTCATGGGCGCCCTGATCAAGGAGAGCCTGAAGGCGATCACCGACATGTCGACCCGCGAGCGTGCCATTTTCGCGCCGCTGATCATCATGACCCTGCTGCTGGGTGTGTACCCTGCACTGATCACCGACATCATCGGGCCGAGCGTTTCGGCTCTGATCGACAACTACGACACGGCACTGGCAGCGGTTTCCCTTGAGACCGCCGGCCAAGTGGCCCAACACTGAGGAGGGTGGCCCGATGCAGGCTGACCTAGCAATCCTTCTGCCCGAAATCCTCTTGTCGCTGTTCGCTCTGGCTGCACTGCTCGCTGCCGTCTACACCGGCAAGGACAAAATGGCATCCGCTCTGGTCTGGCTGACCAGCGCCGTGATGCTGGTGCTGGCCGCGTGGATCGGTCTGGGGGACGCAACCACCCAGATCGCATTCGACGGCACTTTCATCAATGACGGTTTCGCCCGTTTCTCCAAAGTCGTGATCCTGATTTCGGCGGCCATCGTTCTGGTCATGAGCCAGGAATACATGAAGCGCCGGGACATCCTGCGCTTCGAATACCCGATCCTCGTGTCGCTATCTGCAGTGGGCATGATGGTGATGGTCTCTGCTGGTGACCTGATCGCGCTTTACATGGGTCTCGAGCTGCAATCGCTGGCACTGTACGTTGTGGCATCGCTGCGCCGCGACAGCGCAAAGTCGACCGAAGCGGGCATGAAGTATTTTGTCCTCGGCGCGCTTAGCTCCGGTCTGCTGCTCTACGGTGCATCGCTGACCTATGGCTTCTCTGGCACCACATCGTTCTCGGGCATCATCCAAGCGGTGCAGGGCGATCACCTGTCGCTCGGCGTACTGTTCGGTCTGGTGTTCATTACCTCGGGTCTGGCGTTCAAGGTGTCGGCAGTTCCGTTCCACATGTGGACCCCTGACGTCTATGAGGGTTCGCCGACCCCCGTCACCGCGTTCTTCGCGACCGCGCCCAAGATGGCTGCGATGGGTCTGTTCGCGCGCGTCATGCACGATGCCTTTGGCGGTGCTGTAGGCGACTGGCAGCAGGTCATCGCGTTCCTTGCAGTTCTGTCGATGTTCCTTGGTTCGGTCGCTGCGATCGGTCAGTCGAACATCAAGCGTCTGATGGCCTACTCGTCGATCGCTCATATGGGGTATGCCCTGATGGGTCTGGCGTCGGGCACCGCGCTCGGTGTTGAATCGATGCTGGTTTACATGGCGATTTACGTTACCATGAACGTTGGTACCTTTGCCTTCATCCTGTCGATGGAGCGCAACGGCACCCCCGTGACCGACATCAAATCGCTTAGCAACCTGTCCAGCTATGCACCCGGCCGCGCGTTCTCGCTGCTCGTGCTGATGTTCAGCTTGGCCGGCGTCCCGCCGATGCTCGGCTTCTTCGGTAAGCTTTACGTGCTGCGTGCCGCTTACGAGGGTGGTCTGGCGTGGCTGGCCGTGGCTGGTGTGGTCGCATCGGTGATCGGTGCCTACTACTACCTGCGTATCGTGTTCTTCATGTATTTTGGCGAAGAAACCGAAGAGCTGGACACACCCCGCAACCCCATTCTGTCGGGTCTGCTGGTTGGTTCGGCTGTCGTGATGATCGCCGCTGTCCTGCTGAACATGTTCGGCATCGATGGTGCAGCAGCGGCAGCCGCCGCGTCGCTGGTTAACTAATGATCGCGGGCCAGAGTGCATGAGCGGCTGGCCCGTTGAATACGCAAGGCGGGTGCTGTCCACAGTAGACAGCACCAACGCCGAAGCGGCGCGGATCGCGCCCGACATGACCCAACCCACATGGATCCTTGCGCTAGAGCAGACCGCCGGGCGCGGAAGGCGAGGGCGGCCATGGACGGACCCACCCGGAAATTTCGCCGCGACATTGGTTCTTCATCCGACCGAAGCACCGCATCTGACTGCCCTTCGGTCTTTCGTAGCGGCCTTGGCGCTTCATGATGCGTTTGTGACTGTCAGTGGCCGTCCCGAAGCCTTTGCGCTGAAATGGCCGAACGACGTGCTTTTGAACGGTGGGAAGGTCGCAGGGATTCTTCTTGAAAGCCTTGGGGCATTCCGTGGCGCCAGCTATTTGGCCATCGGGATCGGAGTGAATCTGATCTCTGCCCCGTCTGCAGCTCAAGTCGAAGGGCGCGCTGTTGGGCCTGTGTCCCTTTTGTCAGGGACCGGGGCGCAAGTCACGCCAGAAGAATTCTTGGACGCGCTGGCAGAGGCCTACGCGAGTTACGAGGCACAGTTTAAAACTTATGGCTTTGAGCCCATCCGCCAAGCGTGGCTTGCGCGCGCGGCGAAGCTTGGCGACGTCATTACCGCCCGCACCGGCAATACCGAGCGGGTCGGCACATTCGAGACTTTGGACGAACACGGCAACTTGGTTCTAAGGACCGCACAGGGGCGCGAAGCGATCCCCGCTGCCGACGTCTTTTTCTAAGAGGACCAGCGTATGCTCCTTGCGATTGACTGCGGAAACACAAACACCGTGTTTTCGATCTGGGACGGTAGCGAATTCATCGCCACTTGGCGCACTGCCACTGAACACCAGCGGACTGCCGATCAGTACTATGTCTGGCTGACCACACTGATGAAGCATCGTGGGATCGAGGCTGACATCACCGATGTGATTATCTCGACCACCGTGCCACGGGTTGTTTTCAATTTGCGCGTCTTTGCAGACCGGTATTTCAACACTCGCCCGTTGGTTGTCGGTAAGCCGGGATGTGAGTTGCCGGTTGAGGCCCGCGTGGACGCCGGCACCCAAGTCGGTCCAGACCGTCTGGTGAATACGGTTGCGGGCTATGACCGCTACGGCGGCGATCTGATCGTGGTTGATTTCGGAACTGCGACGACCTTTGACGTGGTCGACAGTGATGGTGCCTATATCGGCGGTGTGATTGCGCCCGGCGTGAACCTGAGCCTTGAAGCCTTGCACCAAGCCGCCGCAGCACTGCCCCATGTGGACGTCAGCAAGCCTGATCGTGTTATTGGGACGAACACAGTCGCGTGTATGCAGTCCGGCGTGTTTTGGGGCTATATTGGTCTGGTGAGCGGCATAACCAGCCGGATCAAGGCAGAAAGAGCACGCCCGATGAAAGTAATTGCCACGGGTGGGCTTGCACCCTTGTTCCAGCAGGGTGATACCCTATTTGACGTGTTTGACGAATTTCTGACGATGCACGGCCTGACCGTCATCCATGACTACAACAAGGATAAAACGCTTGAGCAGTGAGAGACTGATCTATCTTCCCCTCGGTGGCGCGGGGGAGATCGGGATGAACGCCTATGTGTACGGCTACGGCCCCAAGGACAACGAGCGCCTGATCCTCGTTGATCTGGGTGTGACCTTTCCGGACATGGACAGCACCCCCGGTGTCGACCTGATCATGCCCGACATCCAGTGGCTCGAAGAACGCAAGAACCAGCTGGACGCGATCTTTATCACCCACGCGCACGAAGACCACGTGGGCGCGGTGGGGCACCTCTATGGCCGGTTGGGCGCGCCGATCTATGCGCGTGCATTTACTGCGGCGATTGCACGTCACAAGCTGGCGGAATACGGCGTGCACGAAGGCGCGGTCCGTACTGCGTCGGCTTATCCCGAGACGACCGAGATTGGTCCGTTCAAGGTCAGCTTTGCCCCGATTTCGCACTCGATTCCAGAGAGCTCGGGTCTTGTGATCGATACCCCCGCAGGCCGGATCGTGCACTCGGGCGATTTCAAGATCGACACGACACCAGTGATCGGCGACCCCTTTGATCATCAGATGTGGGCCGAGATTGGCGCTTCGGGCGTCAAGGCGCTGATGTGTGACAGCACCAACGTGTTCAGTGACAATCCTGGCCGTTCCGAAGCAACCCTGAAGCCGAACCTCGAAGAGTTGATCGCGGCGCAGAAAGGCATGGTCGTTGCGACCACTTTTGCGTCGAACATCGCCCGTCTCCAGTCGCTTGCGACAGCGGGTCAGGCTGCGGGGCGTTCTATCTGTCTGCTGGGCCGCGCCATGCGCCGCATGGTCGAAACGGGCGTGCAAACCGGTATTCTGACGGACTTCCCCAAGACGGTAAGCGCCGAAGATGCCAACAGCATTCCGCGCGAGAACCTGATGCTGATCGTGACCGGATCGCAGGGCGAACGCCGGGCCGCAACCGCGCAGCTGGCGCAGGGCAAGTATCTGGGCCTGACTATGAAAGAGGGCGATACATTCCTCTTTTCGTCCAAAGTCATTCCGGGAAATGAGCGCGGCGTGATCCGCATCATGAACCAGTTTTCTGAGATGGGCGTGGACATCGTGGACGATGCAGGTGGTCTGTATCACGTGTCGGGCCATGCGAACCGCCCCGATCTGGTGACCATGCATGATCTGGTGAAACCCCAGATGCTGGTGCCGATGCACGGCGAACACCGCCACCTGCGAGAGCATGTGAAGGTCGCCGCCGAGCGTGGCCTACAAGGGATCGTTGCGGTTAACGGCATGATGCTGGATCTCACCGGCGATGCGCCCAAGGTCGCCGAGTACATCGACACCGGCCGTACCTATCTGGATGGCTCCGTGCAGATCGGCGCGATGGACGGCGTCGTTCGTGACCGTATCCGCATGGCGCTGAACGGGCATGTCACTGTGACTGTGATTATGGACGAAGAGGATGAACCTCTTGGCGAACCTTGGTGCGAAATCAAAGGCTTGCCTCAGATGGGGCGTAGCGGTGCGCCGCTAGTCGACGTTCTGGAAGAGGACCTATCGCAGGCCATCGGACGGGCAGGGAACAAAACCTTGGTCGATGATGACGCGCTGGAAGAGGCGTTGCGCCGTGCCGCCCGCAAGTCCGCTCTGGATGAGATCGGCAAGAAGCCCGAGGTCACCGTGGTCATCAGCCGCCTCGCATAAGATTAGAAAAGGTCGCCTCTGGCGGCCTTTTTCATGTGCTTTGTGTCAGAGACACGGACAAGAAAAAAGCGCCTCCCGAAACGGGGGCGCTTTTTGCGTTTCACTTTGGTGGCTTGATCAGAGGCCGGCTGCGCGGCGCTCGTCAAAGCTCATGGCGATGAAGCTCGGCATGTGGTCGCCCATGCCAACGATCACGCCGCGGCCTTTGTTGCTCTCGGCCACTTGATCGGCAGGGCTGCCACCGCGCTTGCGCGACTTGCTGCTGCGCGGGTTGCGCTTGGGCTGCCCTTCGGGTGCGGCGTCTGCCGCTGCCTTGGGACGATCATCCGAGCGCGACTTGGAGCGGCTGTTCCGCGGCTCTTTGGTTTGCTCTTCTGGTTCGTCCGCGAGCGGGTTTTCCAGACGCGGAATTTCTTTTTGCAGCAGCGCTTCGATTGCCGCCAAGTTCTTGTCGTCGCGGGGCTCGCTGATCATGACAGCTTTGCCATCACGGCCTGCGCGACCGGTCCGGCCGATGCGGTGAACATAGTCCTCCGCGTGGGTCGGAACGTCAAAGTTGAACACATGGGTCACGCTGGGAACGTCCAGACCACGGGCAGCCACATCAGATGCTACGAGGAATTTGATCTTGCCTTCGCGGAACTCATCCAGCGTACGGTTCCGCTGCGACTGGTCCAGATCACCGTGGATAGGCGCTGCGTCGTAACCATACTTCTTGAGCGATTTCGACACGATATCCACGTCCGACTTGCGGTTGCAGAAGATAACGGCGTTGTCCACGTTATCGCCTTCGGCATCGATCAATTTGCGCAGCAGGGCGCGTTTGCGGGTGCCGGAACGGTCCCGCTTGGCCCCTTCGAAAATGCAGACGTTCTGCGCAATCCGCTCTGACGCAGTGGCCTGACGGGCGACTTCGACCTTGGCAGGGGCCGAGAGAAAGGTGTTGGTGATCCGTTCGATTTCGGGCGCCATGGTCGCCGAGAAGAACAGGGTCTGGCGGGTAAAAGGCGTCAGGCTGAAAATGCGTTCGATGTCGGGGATGAAACCCATATCGAGCATACGGTCAGCTTCGTCCACCACCATGATTTGTACGCCGGTCAACAGCAGCTTGCCACGCTCGAAGTGGTCGAGCAGACGGCCCGGGGTCGCGATCAGAACGTCCACACCCTTGTCGATCAGGGCCTCTTGTTCCTTGAACGACACACCACCGATTAGCAGCGCTTTGGTCAGCTTCATGTGCTTAGTGTAGGTGTCGAAGTTCTCGGCCACCTGTGCCGCCAGTTCGCGGGTCGGCGCCAGAACCAAGGAGCGGGGCATACGCGCACGTGCGCGGCCCTTGCCAAGCAAGGTGATCATCGGCAGCGTGAAGCTGGCGGTCTTGCCTGTGCCTGTTTGGGCGATCCCAAGAACGTCACGCCCTTCGAGAGCGGGCGGAATCGCTCCGGCCTGAATCGGCGTCGGCGTTTCGTAGCCGGCCTCGTCGATAGCTTTCAGGACTTTCGGGTCGAGCGACAGGTCAGAAAATTTCGTCATGTGTATCCGTGGTTTACGGACACAACTGGGCCCGTAGCGGTTTCAGGAGGCACCAATCGTGCCAAACGCCCCCCGGTGAGGGCAGTTTCCGTGGGCGACATAGCCGAAAAAGCCAAAGCGGTCAATGAGAGCGGCTTTTATCCCCAATCCTGACCAAACTGACGGATGCGGGCGGCCTGTAGGCCCAGATTTCGTAAATGGAAATGGCCAAAGCGTTCCAGACGGCTCTGGAGTTCGGGCGTGGCGAGGCATACCTCGTTGTAAAAGGCCTTTAGCGCAGCTTCACCACCGCTGGCCTCGATCTCGTCAAAGAGACGGTTCAGGTTTGGGGCATCGGGATCCGGTTTCGTACCCGGCGGGGCGACAGGAGGCGCAAGTTCAGCGCGGTAGGACCCTTTGCGGCGGCGATAGGACAGGCTCTTTCGCCATTGATCCCAAGTGTGCGCATGGAGATGGCAGAGCGTCAGGTCGGGCAGTTCTGCTTCTCCGGGATTGTGAACGCCGTTCTGGATGACATTATGGATCCGAACCATCATGTCGGGCTGTTTGGTTCGGACGGCCATTTTCCCAGCAAGGTGCGACAGGAACCCGCCATTCAGGAAATCGCCATAGGTTGGGTAGATTTCGCGGGTTTGCCGGCGCCGCAGATCCCATTCTAGCGCCGCAGACTTGAAGGGCAGCTGACCGTCAGGGAACTCCTGCGCCTCGGTCGACAGCGCCTCGAGGGGGCGAATGCGGGCACAGAGTGCTTCTGGGGGCAGAGCCGCCAGTTGTGTGCGAACATCGATGTCAGCCCACAAAAACTCGTCGACGTCGATGTGAAACAACCAATCAACATCATTGTGCATGTAGGCCCACTTGGCGTTTGCGAATTGGCGGGCCTGATGCATGGGCGGGCGCTGGTGTTCTTCTCTGGGGCGGCGCATTCGCCAATACTTGGTGTCGGTGTTGATGAGAGTGACCTTCGGGTGGCCGGACAATGCCTGATCTGCGCGCGGGCAGGGGCTATCAAGGTAAAGATGCAGCTCGTCCGCGCCTAGTTCCAAATGGTGGGCAGCAAAGCTCATGATCTCTTTCGCGGTCGCTTTGATCGTCGCGACGATACCCCAGCGCGTCATTTCTTTCGCTCCTCGCGGCGGGCGAGGCGTTCGCGCATGGTCTGGATGCGGCGAAAGACCGTTCCGGGATCGCGGTTCAGCATCTCAAGCAGATGCCTTGCAAGCGGTGCGGTGACAGGGTCCGCGCCGGCATCGCGCCAGAGAGGTGCGAGCATGTTGTAGTCAAGCCCGCCTGATTTCAGCGAAAAGTCATCCATCTCTAGGGGAAGCGGTTCTTTGACCCGCTTCCCGAGCCGATAGGCCTCGGTCGGGCTTGTTCCGCCAAAGGTGCGTTCAAATTCGTAGAGCTTCATCATTGAGAACAGCAGACCAAGAGAGGCACCCGTGCGGCGCTGCTCTTCGGTTTGGCCATGATCGGCGAAGGTCTGCAACGAAGAGACCAGCCAGCGTGCGTTCAGCTCTGCCAACAGAACATCCGAATGCTCTGCCCAAATCCGGCAGAACAGGGCGGGCGCATGGTCCGGCCATTGTCTGCGCCGCAAATAGGCGATCAGCAGAGCATTCAGATGAGCCAGTTCCGATGCTCCAGCCAGTTCCACAGCCAGCGCATGGGACTTGAAACCAAACCGTGAGGCGGGTTTGATCAGAGGGTCTGCTGGGTCGGGCATTCTGCGCTGGACCATCGCTGCCAGGTCACAGTTCAGCGGTGGCAAACCTTCGTCATCGCGGGCGGTCAAAGGATCACGGCGCTCTTCCCATCGGGTCGTAACGCCTTCGAATCCTTCGGGATATGTAAGTTCTTTGGCCATAAGCTCATGGTGCGATTTGCGCGTCTCTGGCGCAAGCCCGCATTGCTTTTTGAGAGAGGCTAGACCAGAGAAACCAGCATTTCGCAAAATGCGGTTGTATCGTAGCGAGCGCCACTTTCATCGGCCAAGGGCAGCCGAACGCACGGGATGCCGAAAGTGTCGGTGACATGGGCGCACTGCTGTTCCTGCACCGACAGGTCACACAGCACATGGGTGATCAGGTCTGTTGCCGCCGCGCTCTTGCCAGCATCCTGTCTTAGGATCGAAAGCAGCGCCCCAACTTGATCAGCGAGATCCATTCCATAGCATTCCGGATCGGCCCCCAGACTTGGGACATAGATTTTCGGGACCTGACGCGCGGCAATTTCCTTGCCCGTCCGCGC
Source organism: Donghicola sp. XS_ASV15 (assembly GCF_041224595.1). NCBI lineage: Bacteria > Pseudomonadati > Pseudomonadota > Alphaproteobacteria > Rhodobacterales > Roseobacteraceae > Donghicola > Donghicola sp. XS_ASV15. Next base: position 80,300 of record NZ_JBGFGN010000126.1, read on the forward strand.
GGGCAAGAGGTTCGCGCCGACGCTCGAAAACAGGCTTCCGGGCGGGTAGCAGATCAAGTCGGCCTTGCCGATCAATCGTCGGTTGCGCTTGGGTAACGTGATCTCATTGGCTGGAACCTCGCGATCTCCGTCCGACAGGAAGAGCCGCGTGATCCGCGCTTTGGGCGCGTCCAGTTCTTTGCCGGTGATCTGTTTCTGACCAATCACCATGCGGCCATCGTCATACTCTGCACCGATGTGAAGATTGGCGTCGATAACAGATCGCACGGTGCCCAGAACATCCATCATCTTGGACATCATGAACAGCGCGGGCTCCATAAGCCGTTCATGCTCTAGATAGCCGCCCGCGATCACGAGGTTCCCGACACTGCCTCCGGCATAGTCGAAATCGATCGGTGCCCGCTGCGCAAAGGACCGAAGGTGAGAGATGACGAGCATCCGCATGGGCTGCGGGACGGCGCGGACAAGGTCATGCTCGCCCGATAGTACCAATTCGACTTCGCGTTCCAGCGCCTGCGGTGCGGCGTCCGACGGAAAGCGGTGGGAGAAAAGCCGCACAATGTCAGGCTGTCCCAGATCGGTTTCTTCGGCCAGCGCCATGATCCGGCTGCGCAGATCACCGACTGCGGGCATCCCAAACGCGTTGCGCAACACCTCGGAACTGCCGCCGCTGTCGAATGGCGTGATCAGATGGGCGGAGTTATGGGTGTAGGATTTCAGCCTGCGCGAGATGCTGTTCAGCGCGCTGCCGCCGCTGAAAAAGAGCAGTCGTGGCCCTTTGTGCGGCGCGCTCAGGCAGCGTGAGACGCGAAGTTCATCCGGCATGGAAACGCTTCGCGTCAGAGAAATTCCCTGCATTTTCCTGCTACTCCACAGCACTCCGATGGGGTTTGCCTTTATCCCTAGCCAGCCGTTTCGGGTTGGGCAACGAGAAAGCCAAAGGGCGGGAGGTTTTCTGACGCGCGTCCGGCTGCGTGTTGCGAAAAATAGATTTGGAAATGCCGTCGACGCTGCAAAAAGCAAAAGCCCCGGCGCAGTGCCCGGGGCTTTCGTGACTTAGACCATCATTTCTTTGGTTGCCGTCAGGCTCAGTTCAGGGTGATCTCGGACCACGCGGTCGATGTCCCATTGCATGCGGGTCAGGTACACGACGTCGCCATCGTGATCGAACGCGATGTGCTGCTTGTTCGTGTTGACGAACTTGTCCACGTCAGCCTTGGCACCGGACACCCAACGGGCGCTGGTGAACTGGCTCGCTTCAAAACGCACGGGCAGGCCGTATTCCAGCTCGATCCGGCTGGCCAAAACTTCGAACTGCAGCGCGCCGACAACGCCAACGATAAAGCCCGAGCCGATGTTCGGTTTGAACACCTTGGCCGCGCCTTCTTCGGCGAATTGCATCAGCGCCTTTTCTAGGTGCTTGGCCTTCATCGGGTCGCCCGCACGGACGCCTTGCAGCAGTTCAGGCGCAAAGCTGGGGATACCGGTGGCGCGGATCGCCTCACCCTCGGTCAGAGTGTCGCCGATGCGCAGCTGGCCGTGGTTCGGGATGCCGATGATGTCACCAGCCCAAGCCTCTTCGGCCAGCTCGCGGTCCGAGGCAAGGAACAGCACAGGGTTCGAGATTGCCATGGGCTTCTTGGTGCGCACATGGGTCAGCTTCATGCCACGCTTGAAGTGGCCCGAGGCCAAGCGCACAAACGCCACGCGGTCGCGGTGCTTGGGGTCCATATTCGCCTGCACCTTGAACACAAAGCCGGCGACCTTGGTTTCATCGGGGCTGATCTGACGGGGATCGGCGCTCTGGGGTTGGGGCTCGGGGCCGTAGTTGGCAATCCCGTCCATCAATTCCTTGACGCCAAAGCTGTTGATCGCAGAGCCGAACCAGATCGGGGTCATGTGCCCTTCGAGCACCGACTGAGGGTCGAGCGCAGGCAGCAGTTCGCGGGCCATCTCGACCTCTTCGCACAGCTGGTCCAGCATGTCGGCGGGGATGTGTTCGCCCAGTTTGGGATCGTCCAGACCCTGGATTTTGATCGACTCGGCGACCTTGTTCCGGTCGGCACGGTCCATCAGTTCCAGCCGGTCGTTGATCATGTCGTAGCAACCCAAGAAATCGCGGCCCACGCCGATCGGCCAGCTGGCAGGCGTCACGTCGATGGCGAGGTTTTCCTGAATCTCGTCGATGATCTCGAAGGTGTCACGGCTCTCGCGGTCCATCTTGTTACAGAAGGTCAGGATGGGCAGGTCGCGCAAACGGCAGACCTCGAACAGCTTCTGGGTCTGGCTTTCCACGCCCTTCGCACCGTCGATCACCATGATCGCCGCGTCCACCGCCGTCAGGGTGCGGTAGGTGTCTTCGGAGAAGTCCGAGTGACCGGGGGTGTCGACCAGGTTGAAGCGATAGTTTTCGAAATCGAACGACATCGCCGAGGCGCTGACCGAAATCCCGCGATCTTGTTCCATCTTCATGAAGTCCGAACGCGTGCGGCGCGCTTCGCCTTTGGCGCGGACCTGACCGGCCATCTGGATCGCACCACCGTATAGCAGGAATTTTTCCGTCAGAGTCGTCTTGCCGGCGTCGGGGTGCGAAATAATCGCAAACGTCCGGCGGCGGGCGATCTCAGGGGGTAGGGCGGGGCGATTGGTCGATGTATCCAGCATGGCCTCGCGCATACAGCGCCCGCTGGATTTCGGCAAGCCTGCCTTGCAGCCCCTAGCCCGAAGAGGCGCTGCGAATGCGTTTCAGGATGTCCGGCGCTTGCAGCAGGCTTTCGGGCACTTCCAGAGATTGCGTCGTGAGGCCCGCATCGCCAAGCGCGTTTTCGGTCACGCTTTGGATGACGTCTTCGGGCAGGGCGGCTTCGGTCCTCAGGTCCAGCAGCAGCGTCTCTGCCGCGATGCCTTCTGCGTAAATAATCTGATGTTCGTCGAACAGCAGCTGGAAGTAATCCACAAAGCCTCCCTCGCGCCAAAAGATCGTGTCGCCGTTGATCAAGTGGCGCGCTTTGATGAGCACTTCCGAGCGGCCCGCGCCAAGATGGTCCTGACGCTGATAGATAAAGAGCCGGTGCTCTGGGCTGACAACCAAGTCGTGTTCGTTGTTCAATGTGCCTTCGGTGATGACAATTGGTGCAAAAGCTCCGGCAGCGCGCACGGTGCTCTGGCCAATCCAGCGAATCTGCTGAATGCCAGCGTCACGGGTCAGGACGCGGTCGCCCACTTGCAGGGTCTCGATGCGGGCCTGCTTGCCCGATGCCAGAGTGATATGGGTGCCGCGTGAAAACGCCACACAGGCCACTTGTGCCAGTTTCTGCGCCGCATCGTCGGTGTTGATGCCCACCAGCGCGTAATCATCGCCCGGAACCAGCCGCGCCAATGGGAGCAGGTAGACTTCTTGGACATTCATCTCCTCGTCCAGTTCGACGAGAATCAGTGCTTCGGTGGTGTCGCCGCGCGGAGACATCAGGGTGATCGAGCTGTCTAGCACGGTCAGGTTTCCCGCCAGTCCGACCTCGGTATCCGGCGCAATCCGCGCTCTGTTGCGGGTTTCGGGAAGGATCGACAGGCGCTCTGCTACCCCTTTTTCAAGGCAGTATACGTCATCGAGAGTTAGATCTTCGGCAAAAGAAAGCGTGTCACCGATGTTCGCCCCAGAAACCACGATGAACTGTTCGCTCCGGTAAACGGGCAAACTCTGAGGAGGCAGTGACATAACTCGGGACGAATTGCCCATAGGACGGTTTCCTTTGTCTCGCTTCTGATTACTTATTCAAGGAATGAGGGCGAATCTAGGTCAGCTTTATGATGGAACAGGGCGAACCCCTGAAGTTCCCTTAAATAACGACGAGATGTCCGCTCAAATAAGCTCAAGGGGAGAGAATAATGGATTTAGGTATCGCAGGGAAACGTGCTCTGGTCTGTGCATCCAGCAAAGGTCTGGGGCGCGGGTGCGCCGAAGCGCTGGCTGAGGCGGGGGTCAATCTGGTCCTGAACGCTCGCGGTGCAGAGGCCCTAGAGGCCACTGCCGCACAGATTCGCGAAACCTATGGCGTGAGTGTCGAGACCGTCGCAGCGGATGTCACGACCGAAGAGGGCCGCGCACAACTGTTGGAAGTGGCCGGACAGGTCGACATTCTGGTGAACAATGCGGGTGGACCGCCCCCAGGCAGCTGGAAGGACTGGGATCGCGAAGACTTCATCGCGGCGCTGGATGCCAACATGCTGGCACCGATCGCGCTGATCAAAGCGCTCGTCCCGGGTATGGAAGAGCGCGGCTGGGGCCGTGTGGTCAACATCACCAGCGTTTCGGTGAAATCGCCGATCGCAGTTTTGGGTCTGTCGAATTCGGCTCGCGCGGGTCTGACCGGTTATGTGGCAGGCACCTCGCGTCAGGTCGCACCGAGCGGTGTGATCATGAACAACCTGCTGCCGGGCATCCATGCGACGGACCGCATGACCTCGCTCGACAGCAACACGGCCAAAGCAGAGGGTATCACCGCCGACGAGGCCAAGGCGCGTCGCTTGGGCGGTATTCCTACTGGCACCTACGGAGATGCCCGAGATTTCGGCGCCACATGCGCCTTTATGTGTTCTCAGTACGCAAAATTCATGGTGGGGCAGAACGTTCTGCTGGATGGCGGCGCGACAAACGTCACGATGTAAACGGCGCAACCTGCTCTGATTGGCCGCACCCCCGTGGTGCGGTCTAACCTGCTGGATTGCTTGCAGGGTAGGGGGCGGCTTGCTATCAGCAGATGACCCGACAGAAATTGTCGGAAACGTACGAGGTTCCCTTTGCATCACCCCGCTCCGACACCCCGCCTTGAAATCCGTAACCTGATCCGCAGCTTTGACGGAAAGCAGGTCGTGAAAGGGGTCTCTTTGACGGTCCTGCCAGGTCAGGTCACCTGTTTGCTTGGCCCGTCGGGGTGTGGCAAATCGACGACCCTGCGCATGATCGCGGGCGTCGAGATGCAGGACAGCGGCGAAATCTACGTGGATGGAAACCTGATCTGTGACACGGTCTTTCGCGTGCCGCCAGAACGCCGCTCGATCGGTTTGATGTTTCAGGACTTCGCGTTGTTCCCGCATCTGAGCGTGGCCGAAAACGTTGCTTTCGGGCTGAAGGGCAGCAAAGACGAAAAGCGTGGTCGTGTTGAAGAACTGCTGAGCAAGGTCGCGATGGACCGCTACTACGACTCTTATCCGCACGAACTGTCGGGCGGGGAACAGCAGCGCGTGGCCTTGGCCCGCGCCTTGGCACCGCGCCCGAAGATCATGCTGATGGACGAGCCATTCTCGGGCCTCGATAACCGTCTGCGCGATGATATTCGTGATGAAACCTTGGCCGTTCTCAAGGACGAGGATACCGCCGTCTTGCTCGTGACCCACGAGCCCGAAGAGGCGATGCGCATGGCGGACGAGATCGCGTTGATGCGCGATGGGGTGATCGTTCAACAGGGCGCGCCCTATAACATCTACAACAATCCGATCGACAAGCGGGCGGTCTCTTTTTTTAGTGATATCAACGTAATCCGAGGCGTTGTGAACGGAGCCCTGACCGAGACGCCCTTTGGCCAGTTCCTTGCGCCCGGTGTGCCTGATGGCGCAGAGGTGGACATTGTGATCCGCCCTCAGCACATCCGGATTGACCTAGATCGCGGGGGACGCGGGCCGAATCCGACCCCTGTAGATGGCACGCCAGCGCGCGGTGTGGTCGAGCGTGCCAGATTTATGGGCAAAGAAAGTTTGGTAGAATTTCGAATGGATTTCGACGGGTCGATCATGCGGGCCACTGTGCCGGGTGTGTTCCTGCCTAAGCCGGGCAAACCCCTGTGGCTTATGCTGCGCCGTGACCGGTGTTTCGTCTACCCGGCAACCACCTAAAGACAGTCGCGTGCCAGCAAAAAGTTGCCCGTATCAAGGGGCTGGCGAAACAAATGCAAAAAAACCGACCTTTTGGACCGTTTCGCGCTTTTAACCCTGCGACAGACTCCATACATATTATTTCGATGTTTGTGCGAGGCTCGGCGAAATAATGGATCGGGCCCCTGCAAGGGAGAGAATACATGCTGAATAACATCGGGCTGCCCGGTCTTCTTCTGATCGCTGTTGTTGTGCTGGTCCTGTTTGGACGCGGCAAGATCAGCTCGCTGATGGGCGAAGTTGGCAAGGGCATCACCGCCTTCAAAAAGGGCGTCAAAGACGGCTCTGAAGAGCTGGATGACAAAAGCGACGAAGCGCGCGACGTGACCCCCGCCGAAGAAAAAGACAAGGCGTAAGCCCACATGCTTGACCTTGGCTGGAGCGAGTTGCTGCTGATCGGAATCGTGGCGCTGATCGTCGTCGGTCCCAAGGACTTGCCTGTTCTGTTCCGCAACGTTGGACGGTTCGTGGGCAAGGCCAAAGGCATGGCTCGCGAATTCTCTCGGGCGATGGAACAGGCTGCCGACGACGCTGGCGTCAAAGATGCTGCCAACAGCTTCAAGAATGCCGCGTCCTACAAGGACATGGGCCTCGACAGCGTCAAAGATGCGGCCAAGAGCTTCACCGACTGGAACCCTGACGCCGAGGCGCGGGGCATGGACGAAAAGCGGGCGGACGCCGCACGCAAGATCCATGACGCAACTGCCCGCAAAGCGCAGACCCGTCAGGACGCCGAAGCCAAGGCCGCAGCAGATGCCGCCAGCGCCGACGCGCCTGCCAGCCCTGCACCAGCACCGGCCAGCACCAGCGGCGACAGGGAATAACGGACCCCGTACATGACCAAAACCGACGAGATCGAAGATTCCTCGGCCCCGCTGATCGAGCATCTGGCTGAGCTTCGTACCCGACTGATCCGCGCCATGCTCGCCTTTGTGGTTGGCATGGTGATCTGTTTCACCGTGTGGAACCCGATCTTCAACTTCCTGACCGAACCTCTGTGCTCGGCGCTCGCGGCGCGCGGGCAGGAGGATTGCGGCCTTGTCCTGATCAAGCTGCAAGAGGGTTTCTTTGTGGCTGTGTCGATCTCGCTCTTGGGCGGTTTGGTGCTGTCCTTCCCGATGATCAGCTACCAGCTGTGGCGCTTTGTTGCGCCCGGCCTGTATAAATCCGAGAAGGGCGCGTTTCTGCCGTTCTTGGTGGCGTCGCCCTTTATGTTTTTTCTGGGTGCGTCCTTTGCCTATTTCGTCGTAACGCCCTTGGCATTCGACTTCTTCCTTGGCTTCCAACAGGATGGCAGTCTCGTGACAGATGGCGAAGTGCAGCAGACCCAGCACAGCGCGATCGCCTTTATGGGCTCTGCGCAGGAATACCTGAGCCTGACCATCAAGTTCATCGTGGCGTTTGGTCTGTGTTTCCAGCTGCCTGTCTTGCTGACCTTGCTTGGGAAGGCCGGCATTGTCAGCGCAGAGGGCCTTGGTGCGGTGCGGAAATACGCGGTGGTGGCGATCCTGATCCTCGCCGCTGTGGTGACGCCGCCGGATATTATCACGCAGGTGATCCTGTTTGTCGTGGTCTACGGTCTGTACGAAATCTCGATCTTCCTTGTTGCCCGTGTTGAGAAGAAGCGCGAAGCGCGTCTGCGGGCCGAAGGCTACTATGACGACGAAGAAGAAGAGGATCTGGCCGAAGATCCCCTGCACACCAATGATCCTCTGATGAAAGAATTCGACGAGGACGAAGAGGACCGCAAGTGACCGATCCTTTGGAACGTATAGCAGCGGCGCTGGAGCGGATGGCTCCGGCGCCGCTGGCCGCTCCGGACTTTGACAGTGCCGATGCCTTCTTGTGGCAGACTGCGCCAGAGCGTTTGACCCCCGTGAACAAAGTGTCCCGCGTGGATTTCGACCTGCTGGTCGGCATTAACCGCAGCCGCGACACGTTGCTGGCGAACACCCGCCAGTTCGCCAAGGGCTATCCTGCGAACAACGCGCTGCTTTGGGGCGCGCGGGGCATGGGTAAATCCAGTCTGGTCAAGGCTGTGCACGCCAAGCTGCTGGACGAAGGCTTGCCACTGAAAGTGGTCGAACTCGCCCGCGAGGACTTGCCCACCGTAGCGCGTCTGATGGACCTGCTGCGCGACGCGCCACAGCATCGGTTTATTCTGTTCTGCGATGACCTCAGCTTCAGCCACGACGACCAGCACTACAAATCGCTCAAGGCCGTTCTGGATGGCGGTATCGCAGGGCGTCCGGACAATGTGATTTTCTACGCGACCTCGAACCGCCGTCACCTGATGCCGCGGGACATGATCGAGAATGAACGCTCTAGCGCGATAAACCCCGCCGAAGCGGTCGAAGAAAAGGTCTCACTGTCGGACCGTTTCGGCCTGTGGCTAGGCTTCCATCCCTGTTCGCAGGACGAGTACATGTCGATGATCTTTGGCTACGTGGCGGCCCATGACATGACCGTAGACGAAGAGACCGTGCGCGCCGAGGCGATTGAATGGACAGCAACACGAGGGGCCCGTTCTGGCCGCGTGGCGTGGCAGTTCTTTACCGATCTGGCAGGACGGCACGGCGTTTCGCTCTGACCGTTACCTCAGCTCTCAAACAAAAAGGCCCCTTCGTAGTGAAGGGGCCTTTTGCATCTCTGGGTGATGCCAGATCAGTTCAGGTAATCTGTCGGATCGACGCTCTCGAAGCCATCGCGGACCTCGAAGTGCAGGATCGCAGGGCTGCCTGCACGGACCTTGGCGATGGTCTGGCCACGGCTGACTGTGTCACCTTTTTTGACCTGCAGGTCATCGATATAGGCGTAGACGGTCAGCAGGTTGTTGGCGTGCTTAACCACAAGGATCGGTACTTGGTTCGCGTCTGCGGTGATCGCAGCGACGGTGCCGGATTCGGCAGCCTTGACTGATGTGCCTGCGGACGAGGCGATGTCGATACCCTCGTTGCTGCCCTTTTTGTAGTCACGCACGATGTTGCCCTGAACCGGCCAGCCCAGACGGCCACCGGTTTTGGCCGTCTGCTCGACTTTGGGTGCTGCTGGGGCCTCAACCGGTTCAGCGGCGGGCTTGGTCTGCTCTTTGGGCAATGGCGTGGTGGCCGACGGCGGGGTCGGAGTCGGCGAGCCATTGCCAGGCGATTGGGGTTTCGAGGCAACGGCTGTGGTGGACGTTGTGCGGGCCGCAGCGGATTGTTCGGAGACGGGGATCAACAGAACCTGACCTTCGCGGACGGTGAAATTGCTGTCCAGACCGTTCCATTCGCCAAGGCTCCGGACCGACACGCCATACTGGCGCGCGATGATAAAGGCGGTTTCGCCGCGCACGACTTTGTGGCGAACAGGCGTTTGCCCTGCAGGCATCACTGGTGCGGGGGCAGGGGCTGCGTTTGCTGGCGGCGAGATGGCGTTCGGGCTGCTGTCGATAGCATTTCCAGCAAGCGTTGTGATGTCTACCGATGAAGGCGCACCAAGCGATGTGGTCTCGATGCCTGAGGGTGCGCTGACGGTGGCGTCGATCTTGCGTGGCAGCGCAAGCAGTTCGTCGCGCTGCAAGTTGTCGCCCACGGTCAGACCGTTATACGAGGCAAGCTCCTGCGCATTCAGGCCTAGTCGATCTGCCACTTGTTGCACGGTCTCGCCGTTGCGGGCCAAGGCAACTTGGTAGCTGGGATAGGAAATCACGCCGCGCGAGTCGGGCGTGGGGCGTCTTAGGGTACCGCTGGTGACGGCGGACGAGGTATCAAACCCCTTGCCGACGCTGCGCATATCCAGATCCAGACTGTTCGGATCACAGGCAGACAGCAGTCCGACGCCGAGAACGGCGGTCAACGCTCTGGGAAAGCGCGTTTGGGTGAAGCGGGTCATCTCGATCATCCTCTCGTGCGGGCTCTTGTGGTCTGCGGCCAAATAGCAGGGCCCTTGGGTACTAAAAAATAGCCTAGTCTTTTCCAAGCCCCTCGACGAGAGGCACAAAGCGCACAGGGCGCAATTCATCGTAGTGCAGGCCGTCTTCGGCCTTGGTCACGCGGATCAGGCTCTGGACCGCATCCGATTGCCCCACGGGCAACACCATAATACCGCCGACCTTGAGTTGCGCCAAGAGCGGACCGGGGGCATCTTCGGCCGCTGCGGTCACAATGATCCGATCAAAAGGGGCCTGCTCGGGAAGCCCAAAGCTGCCATCGCCGTTCAGAGCCGTGATGTTGTTTAGATCAAGTCGGCTAAAGAGGTTTTGCGCATCTTTCACCAGCCGCGCATGGCGGTCGATGGTATAGACGCGGCGCACCAGCTGCGACAGGATCGCTGCCTGATAGCCAGAGCCTGTTCCGATCTCCAGAACCTTGTCGCGCGGGGACAGCTTTAGCGCTTGGGTCATCATTGCGACGACGGAGGGCTGGGAAATTGTCTGGCCGCAGGCGATGGGCAAGGGGGTGTCTTCGTAGACGCGAGACGAGAAGATGCCTTTGACAAAGTAAGAGCGGTCGACGGCCTCCATCGCGGACAGCACGCGCATATCCGTCACGCCATGCGAGCGCAGGGCGAACATGAACTGCATCTTCTGCTGAGCTAATTCGTCCATCATCATCCCTGATTCAGAGCGTCGCCGAGCGCGCCCATCATGTCATGGGCGGTGAAATCCGCGCGCATGGGGGTGACCGAGATGTAGCCGTTCAGGTTCACATCCGCATCGCAGCCCTCTTGGGTCATAGCGCGCTGGTCGCCGCCACGGGCCCACAGAAACATCCGGCCAGAGGGCGACTTGTGCGGCTCGACCGCGAAGCTGGTGCCAAGGCGCACACCTTGGGGGGCCGCGCGCACGCCTTTGACGCCTGCTGCCGGCACGGGCGGGAAGTTGACGTTGTAGAACGTACGGTAGGTGGGGCCATCGGGCAGACTGGCGTCCAGAATTTTCTGGATGGTCGCGGCGCCGTGGGTGCGCGATGCCTCGAACGGGTCTTCGATGTCGTAGTTTTCTGGACCGAGGTACTGGGACAGGGCAAAAGACGGTATGCCCTGAAGGGCGCCTTCGAGCGCGCCGCCAAGGGTGCCAGAATACAGCGCGTTCTCGGCCGAGTTGTTACCACGGTTAACGCCAGACAGGATCAGATCCGGAGGCGTATCTTTCAGAACATGGTGCACACCGGCCAGCACGCAATCGGCTGGGCTGCCCTCTGCCGCGAACCGGCGGTGGCCCATCTGTGCGATCATCGTGGGATGGGTGTAGCTGATGCAGTGGGATACACCCGACTGTTCAAATGCGGGGGCAACGACCCAGACCTCGTCATCAGCTCCGGCGAGTGTGGCGGCAATCTCTTCAAGCACGACCAAACCGGGCGCGTTGATGCCGTCGTCGTTGGTAATGAGAATGCGCATGACCTGCCCCTGAACTGTTTCTTAATTTGTGAATAGTTCAGGCAAAGGGGCAGGTCCAGCGGTGGGTCAGGCGAAAAGCTGATCCAACAGTTTTTTGGCAACATCCATTGGCGCATTCAGCGCTTCGCGATCCTCGCCCGGGTGGAAACGCGCACGGGTGGCAGTTGGCATCGGATCGGGCTGGGTGATTACGACACGCGGGCCAAGACGTTCAGTCTCTTTTTGCCAGCTGCGGGCAAGGGCGATCTGCGCGGCTTTGGTCGCGCCATAGGCACCGTACAGCTTCTCGCCCGCCTTGGGGTCGTCAAAGAACACAGCCGTGCCTTTGTCACCCAGAAGCGGCGAGATGTAAGGGATCAGCACACCGGTTGCGGTGGCGTTGACCGCCATCGACTTGTCCCAATCCTTGGCCATGATGTGGTCAGCGGGGGTCAGCGCGGTCGCGTGCACCGCAGTGTGTGCCCATAGGTCGATCTTGCCCCAGCGGTCATAGATGCTGCGGCACAGTTGGGCCATCGCGTCGCGGTTGGTGATGTCCATCGGGGCCAGCGTGGCGCTGCCGCCCCGAGCCTGAATGCGGTCATCCAGCTCTTCGAGCGCGCCGGTGGTGCGGGCCACGGCAACAATGTGGTACTCGGCCGAGAGGAGCTCGGACAGGGCGGCCCCGAGGCCGCGCGAGGCGCCGGTCACAAGGGCGATCTTGGGTGCGTTGGTCTGTTCCATGGGCGATCAGATTTCAGGCTTTGGCGGCGGGATCAAGATGGCATTGCTGCAAATTGTCGGCCCTGCGGCGAAAAGAGCGGCGAACCGCGCTCTTTGGTTGACACAAGCGCTGGCCTGCGCGGAACTGAACGCCACAGATTAACTGCGGAAATTCCCAATGACTGAAATTGTTCTCTACGGCCATCCTGATTCCGGCCACGCCTGCAAAGTCGCCTTGGCCCTGTCGCTGGCGGACATTCCCCACCGGACTGTATTTGTGGATATTTGGGCCGAACGCGCCACGCGGCCCGCCGATTTTCTGGCGGTCAGCCCCTTGGGCGAGGTGCCGGTGCTGGTCATTGACGGCACGCCGTACTTCCAGTCAGGCGCGATCCTGATGCAGATCGCGGAACGTTTTGGTGTTTTGGGCGGAGAAAGCGCCGAAGGCACGGCGCGCGGTCGCAGCATCCTGATGTGGGAGGCGAACCGTATCGGGATGTGCTTGCCCCAACTGAAGCAGGCCCACGTGGATCAGTTCGTGGGCTGGGACCCTGCGGTGATCAAATGGCTCGAAGGGCGCTTTGCGGTCGATGCGGCGAATTTCGATGTGCTGCTGGGGGATGCGCCGTTTCTGCACGGGGATGCGCCGGGTTTTGGTGATGTGCAGGTCTGGGGTTATGTGCAGTGGGTGCGCGAGGCGGGCCAAGAGCCGACCGAAAAGATGCAAGAGTGGATGGACCAGATGCTGGCACTGCCCGCGATGCGCGCGCCCGCGGATTTCTTTCCGGCCTAATGTTCAAACAAAAAAGCCCTCGGCCGGAAGGCCAAGGGCGGATTGTCTTGCGATCAAAAGGACTTATTCAGCGGCCTTCAGCTCGAAGCCTTTTTCGATCATGTCGCGCGGGCGCACAGGGTATTCGCCCGAGAAGCACGCGTCACAGAACTGCGGGCAGCTGTTGTTGCGGCCATCGGGTTCGCCTGCAGCGCGGTACAGACCATCCAGAGAGATGAACTTGAGGCTGTCGACACCGAGGTAGTCGCCCATTTCCTCTTCGCTCATGCGGGCCGCCAGCAGCTTCTCTCGGTCGGGGGTGTCCACACCGTAGAAGCAGGGCCACGCGGTGGGCGGCGACGCGATGCGGAAGTGCACTTCGGCCGCGCCTGCGTCCAGCAGCATGTCCTTGATCTTGCGGCTGGTGGTGCCGCGTACAACCGAGTCGTCCACGAGGATGACGCGTTTGCCTTTGATCAGGGCACGGTTCACGTTCAGCTTCAGGCGCACACCCATGTTCCGGATTTGCTCTGTCGGCTCAATGAACGTCCGGCCCATGTACTGGTTGCGGATGATGCCCATGCCGTAGGGAATGCCAGATTCGTGGCTGAACCCGATTGCAGCGGGGGTGCCGCTGTCCGGAACGGGACAGACCAGATCTGCATCAACGGCCGCTTCGCGCGCCAGTTCCACACCGATCTGGCGGCGGGTCTCATAAACCGAGCGGCCCCCAAGGATCGAGTCGGGGCGCGAGAAGTATACCTGCTCGAACACGCAGAAGCGCGATTTCGCGGCTTCGAAGGGGCGGTGCGACTTCAGGTGACCATGCTCGATCACCACCATCTCGCCGGGTTCGACTTCGCGGACGAACTCTGCACCGATGATGTCCAGCGCACAGGTTTCCGAGGACAGCGCGTAGCCATCATCACCAATGCGGCCAATCACCAGCGGGCGCACGCCCAAGGGATCACGAACACCGATCAGTTTGGTGCGGGTCATGGCGACGACGCTGAACGCGCCCTCGACTCGGCGCAGAGCGTCTTTCATCCGCTCGGGCACGTTCTGTTGCAGCGAACGGGCCATCAAGTGGATGATGCATTCCGAATCCGAGCTGGACTGGAAGATCGACCCACGCTCGATCAGTTCGCGGCGCAGGGCGTTTGCGTTGGTGATGTTCCCGTTGTGGGCAATGGCAGCGCCACCCATCGAGAATTCACCAAAGAACGGCTGCACGTCGCGGATCGCGGTGTTGCCTTTGGAGCCAGCGGTAGAGTAGCGCACGTGGCCGATCGCGAGCGGACCGGGGAGCGTCTCCATGAGGCTCTGTTTTGTAAAGTTGTCACGGACATAGCCAAAGCGGCGTGCCGAATTGAAACCCTGTTCCGGATCGTGGCTGACAATACCGCCTGCTTCCTGACCACGGTGCTGCAGCGCATGAAGGCCAAGAGCAACAAAGTTTGCTGCATCTTTTACACCAACAACACCGAAAACACCGCACTCTTCGCGCAGTTTGTCATCATCGAACGGATGGGCGGGGGGCATCTGGGCGGTCAAGAGGGGTCTCCGAATCCAAGAATGGCCTAGCACGGCCCCATATAAGGGCCGTGCGCAGAAGTGTCACGAAAGGATTACATTCGTGAATAGAAGTTTATCATTTCGTGTTCAGTTACCCGCGGGGGCGCCACAGCGACCAACCAGACCTTCGTACTGCTGGGTGATCCAGCCAAGCGCCTGTTCGGGGTTCTGCTCTTCGATTTGGCCAGTCATCTTGCTGAAGACAACGGCCGAACGCGAATTGTTTACCACCTCGACGGTTTGGGTGGTCATGACCGTGTTATAGAGGAAGAATGCGATCCCCACGAGAAGGATGCCGCGCACAACGCCGAACACAAAGCCAAGCGCCTGATCAACACCGCCAAGGGCACTTTCCTGCACGAGGCTGGAAAAGAGGGGGGTGAATAGGGACACGACGACCAAAGCCAGCGCGAAGACGCAAGCAAAGGCCGTGATGATCGAGAGCTCGCAGCTGTCCGACAAGAAGTCGCCGACAACAGGGATTTCGGTGACTAATGGTTCGACCGCAGGAGCAAAGATGAACGCTAGAACCGCGGCCGCGATCCAGCCCGCGATGGCCAACGCTTCGCGGACGATCCCACGAGAGAATGCCAGCAGCGCCGATAGGACCACCACGCCCGCGACGACTGCGTCAATTATCGTGAAACCTTCCATGCGTATTCCCCGCCTTGGGCGCGTTATCCAGCGCCGAAAATGTCACCAACAAATCCGGTCAAATCCGCAAAGGTGCGGGTTTGCATGCCGGCTGTGTCCCCGTCCTTTTTCGCATTAGGGACGATTGCGGTTGAAAAACCAAGTTTTTGGGCTTCTTTCAACCTGTTTTCCGTCTGACCTACGGGACGTATGGCGCCAGAGAGACTGATTTCCCCGAATACCACAGTGTCTTTGGGCAGGGCCGCGTCTTCTCTGGCAGACAAAAGCGCTGCTGCAACGGCCAAATCTGCGGCTGGTTCAGAAATCTTCATCCCGCCCGCAACATTCAGGTAAACATCCAGTCCTGCAAAGGCGATGCCGCATCGCGCCTCCAGAACGGCGAGGATCATGGCGAGGCGGGCCGAATCCCATCCGACCACTGCGCGGCGCGGTTGGGAGTGCGGACTGGGGGCGACCAGCGCCTGCATTTCGACCAGAACAGGACGCGTCCCTTCGATCCCAGAGAACACAACAGAACCGGGCGTCGGTTCCCCGCGTTCGGACAGAAACAGGGCAGAGGGATTGGACACTTCGGACAGACCGCCGCCGGTCATCTCGAACACACCGATTTCGTCCGCGGGACCAAAGCGGTTTTTTACGCTGCGCAGGATGCGGAATTGATGACCGCGCTCGCCCTCGAAATAAAGAACGGTGTCGACCATGTGTTCCACGACGCGGGGGCCTGCGATCTGACCTTCTTTGGTCACGTGGCCCACCAGAATCACCGCCATGCCGCGTTGTTTTGCGAAGGTGGTTAATTCATGCGCGGCCGCCCGAACCTGACTCACGCTTCCTGGTGCGCTCTCAACATGATCGGCCCACATGGTCTGGATCGAGTCGATGATGGCCAGATCGGGCTTTTCGGTTTCCAGAGTGGTCAGGATATCCCGCAGGTTGGTTTCTGCCCCGAGCAGGACCGGCGCGTGGGACAGGCCCAAGCGTTGAGCGCGCATACGAACCTGAGCGCTGGCTTCCTCGCCCGAGATATACACGACCTTCAGTCCTGCTTCGGCAAAACGCGCGGCCCCTTGGAGCAGCAGGGTCGATTTCCCGATGCCCGGATCGCCGCCCACCAGAATCGCCGAGGCATCCACCAGTCCGCCACCGAGTACGCGGTCCAATTCGCTCATCCCGCTCATGGTGCGGGGCGGGGGGGCTTCGGTCGTGCCCAGGTCGGTTAGGGGGATGCTTCGTCCCTTCATCGCGCCAAGGGTTTTCTTAGCGGGGCCCGCAGTGGACAGGGGCACCTCTTCTTCGATGGAGTTCCATGCACCGCAGCCATCGCAGCGGCCCGACCATTTTGTGTAGGACGCCCCGCATTCGGAGCATTTGAAAATCGCTTTCTTTGCCATAGTGCAGATGTGCCTATTCAGGGGGCAAAGCGCAAGTGTTCTTTTTATGTTCCGATTTGGTGAGCGTTAGAATGAACTGGATTATCACAAGCGTTGTAAAGAGATAGAGGCCCCACCCGGTCTCAAGCCGGCCGATCCCGATGCCTTTGGCCAGAGTAATGTATAGGGCGATCAGGAAGACATCGGCCATGGCGAGGCGCCCCAGCAAAGTAACCCAGCGTGGGGCACCGCGAACGATGCCAAAATCGGCCAGAGCGATTGCAATAGACTTGGCCATCGGTGCGACCATTGCAAACAGCGCGACGACAACGGCTAGGACAATGTCTGTTGACCAGAGGCTGGCAATGCCGGACAGCACTGAGATTTCTGATAGACCAAAGAGCGGCAGGACCCCCGCGCGGGCCAGCGGAGCCCACCACGCCACGGGGTACAGGAACAGGCAGGCCAGATTGGCCCACCGCCGGATCAGAACCAAGTGGTCCATCCCCACAGCACCAGCCAGACGACGAAGCCAATCCCGTGTAGGTAATCGAACCAAGGCCAGCGCGACCCGTGGGATGTGGCGCAGGCCAGCATCATCACCGACGCGGACAAGGGCACCATGACACCGCCGCCGTAGGTTTTGATCGAAGAGGCCCAGACCGCAATCGGTGCGGTGTAGAGCCCGAGCGCGGGGACGACATAATACGCGACCGCACTAATGAGGCAGAGGATCAGCGCACCAATGGCCCAAAAACGGGCGGGGCTGCGGCAAACGATCGCCTTGGCCAGAGCGATGGGTAAAAGACCAGCGAGGTACAGACCATTTCGCAGGGCAAAGAAAATCAGAACTGGATAACTGGGCTCTAGCAATATGCGCCCTCCTCGGTAGTTAGCGCACCGCGGCAATAGGCCCTTCGGCACGGCCGTGAATAAACTGGTCCACATATGGATCGCCAGACGTGTCCATATCGTTAACGGGTCCGGTCCATTTCACAACGCCATCGTGCAGCATCGCCACGTTATCGGCAATGGCCCGCACACTGGTCATGTCATGGGTGATCGTTAACGCGGTGGCCCCCATCTCCGTCACAATTTCACGGATCAGGTCATTGATAACACCCGACATAATCGGGTCGAGGCCAGTGGTGGGTTCGTCAAAGAAAATGATTTCGGGATCTGCGGCAATCGCACGGGCCAAGCCAACACGTTTTTGCATGCCGCCAGAAAGTTCAGCGGGGAACTTGTCCGCGACTTCGGGCTTCAGGCCCACGCGCCGCAGCTTTTCAATCGCAACTTCGCGGGCTTCGTCTTTGGGGCGTTTCAATGCTCCCCGCATCAGGCGAAAGGCCACGTTTTGCCAGACAGGGATACTGTCGAACAGGGCAGCGCCTTGAAACAACATCCCGAAACGAGCAAGGAAGGCGTCGCGGCTCGCGTCCTCGACATTCTGCCCGTCCACAAAAATCTGGCCCTGATCGGGTTTGATCAGACCCAGAATGCACTTGAGCGTCACGGATTTCCCCGTGCCGGACCCGCCAATGATCACCAAAGAGCTGCCCTTGGTCACGGTCAAATCAACCCCGCGCAGAACGTGGTTGGCCCCGAAGGTCTTGTGGATATCGCGAAGCTCGATCATGCGGCAAAGAACAGTTCAGTGAGAATGTAGTTGGCCGCGAAAATCAACACCGAGGCCGAGACCACAGCAGATTTTGTGGCCGCGCCAACGCCTTGGGCACCGCGGCCTGATTGCATGCCGTGATAGCAGCCCATGGTCGCAACGATAAAGCCAAAGGCTGCGCCTTTGAACAGGCCGCTGGTGATGTCCCAAGGCTCTAGGAAATCGACGGTGTTTTTCAGGTAGGTCGCCGCGTTGAAGTCCAGACGTCCGACGCCGACCAGATAGCCGCCCATGATGCCGACCGAGTCACCAACAGCCACCAGCACCGGTACGGCCAGAGTGGCCGCCAGAACGCGGGGCAGGGTCAAGTACTTCATCGGGTGGGTGGACAGGGTGACAAGCGCGTCAATCTGTTCGGTAACCTTCATGGTGCCAATCTCGGCGGCGATCGAACTGGCCACACGTGCCGCAACCATCAGGCCGCCCAAAACGGGGCCAAGTTCGCGCACCATGCCGATCGCCACGATTGAGGGCACGACCGCTTCGGCGCCATAGCGCGATCCACCTGCAAAGATCTGCAGCGCCAGCGCGCCGCCGGTAAAGAATGCGGTCAGGCCAACGACGGGCAAAGACAGCCATCCGATCTGGATCAGCGCGTGCCAGAACTCGCGCCCATAGAAGGGCGGGCGGAACAGGTGGCTAATGGTTTCCAGCGCAAAGAGCGCGACCGAGCCGACCTTGGCCAGCGCGGCCATGACCGCGCGACCGATGGATGCCAGAAATTGGATCATGCGCCGAGGTATTCCCGCTGATACCGCGCGCCGAGCGAGGTCAGGATTTCATACCCGATGGTGCCCGCATAGGTTGCAACTGTGTCCACAGTCTGACGCAAACCAAGGAAGGTGACGCTTTCGGGGGTGTGGTCCAATTCGCTGATATCGATGCCGATCAGGTCCATCGACACGCGCCCCAGAATGTCACAGGGCGTTTCGCCCACGAAAACCTGACCTTTGCCAGACTGCGCGCGGATGATGCCATCCGCGTAACCTGCAGCGATGGTCGCGACACGGGTTTCTTTGTGGGCGACCCACGTGTTGCCGTATCCCACGCTTTCGCCAATGCCGACGGTGCGGGCTTGGATCACGGGGATGTTGAGGTAGGCCACAGGACGCGCACCGGTAAAGGGCTCGCCGCCGTACATGCCGATACCTGGGCGGGTGACGTCGAAATGAAAATCGCGGCCCATTAAAATGCCGCCGGTTGCAGACAGAGACTTGGGCGCGTCGATGCCAGCGGTCATATCGCGGAAAGCTTCCAGCTGCTGTGCATTCATCGCGTGATCAGGTTCATCCGCGCAGGCAAGGTGGCTCATCACCAGTTCGGGGCCCTTGGCCATCACGGCGTCGCGGATGTCGGCCCAGTCCTCAGGCTCTAGGCCTAGACGGTTCATGCCGCTGTCCAGCTGAATGCCAAAAGGCAGGTCAGGGCACTCGGACTGATGCCGCTGCCACTGCTCGCCAGAATTCAGCATGGGGATCAGACCGTTGTCGCGCAGAACGGCCGCGTCGCCTGCCATATGTCCGCCGAAAACATGGATGGTTGCGTCGGTGCCAACGGCCTTGCGCACCTCAATGCCTTCTTCGGCGATAGCGACGAAGAAACGCTTGGCGCCTTCGCGCGCCAGTCGGGTGGCGACCTGTGTGGCCCCCAGCCCGTATCCATCAGCTTTGACGACCGCGCCAGCTTCGGCAGAGCCCGAAGCTGCAGCGAGGTCGCGCCAGTTCGCCGCGAGGGCGTCGAGATCAATCTTGAGTACAGAGCGTGCCATAGCGCCTAGATGCCATGCCCTATGATAGGGTCAAGTGAAATCGCAGATGGGTTGATCCACAAAGATGTGTGCGACAGCTTAATAATTGTCCTGCTGGCTCTGCTGCCACGGCTTCACAAGGTTGCCAAAGCGGGTGAACTGCGACTCGAAGGACAGCTCGACCGTGCCAATCGGACCGTGACGCTGTTTGCCCAGAATGACTTCGGCCTTGCCGTGCAGGCGCTCCATCTCTTCTTGCCACACCTGCAAGCGTTCTAGATCGTGTTCGCCGGGTTTCTCACGCTCTTTGTAGTATTCTTCGCGGAACACGAACATCACCACGTCGGCGTCCTGTTCGATCGAACCCGATTCACGAAGGTCCGACAGCTGCGGGCGTTTGTCTTCGCGGTTTTCCACCTGACGCGACAGCTGGGACAGAGCGATTACGGGGATCTGGAGTTCTTTGGCGATGGCCTTCAGGCCCTGCGTGATTTCCGAGATTTCGTTCACGCGGTTTTCCGACTGCGATCCGCGGAGCAGCTGCAAATAGTCGACCATCAGCACGTCCAGACCATGGGTCCGTTTTAGACGGCGGGCACGGGCGGCGACCTGCGAAATGGGCAGAGCGGGGGTGTCGTCGATGAACAGGGGGCAGGATTCCAGGCTTTTTGCGGCCTCGACGAACCGGCGGAACTCTTCTTCGGTAAAGTCACCCTGACGGATTTTGTGCGAACTGATTTCCGAGGCTTCGGCCAGAATACGGCCCGCCAGCTGATCGGCGCTCATTTCGAGGCTGAAGAAGCCGACGACGCCGCCGTCCAAAGTGCCATCAGTCCCGTCGGGGCGCGTGCCGCGCCGGAACGCCTTGGCCACGTTGAAAGCGATGTTAGTAGCCAGCGAGGTTTTCCCCATCGAGGGACGACCCGCTAGAATGATAAGGTCAGACTTGTGCAAGCCGCCCATCTTGCCGTCCAAGTCCATCAGACCCGTTGAAATACCGGCCAACTGACCTTCTCGCTGGTAGGCGATGTTGGCGGTGTTCACAGCCTCGGTCACGGCGCGCAAGAACGACTGGAAGCCCGTTTCCGATTTACCCTGTTCGCCGAGTTTATAGAGCTTTTGCTCGGCATCGGTGATCTGTGCGCGAGGATCGGATTCGACCTCGACCTTGGAGGCCTTGCCCTTGATCTCTTCGCCAAGTTGGATCAGCTCGCGGCGGATCGCCATGTCATAGATCATCTGGGCATAGTCGCGCGCCGCATAGGCGGCCACAGCGCTGCCTGCTAGACGGGCCAGATAGGCGGCGCCCCCCAGTTCTTTTAGCCCTTCGTCATTTTCCATGAACGCCTTGAGCGTCACAGGCGAGGCGAGGGTGTTTTTCGCGATCCGCGCTGCGGCCACTTCAAAGATGCGGGCGTGCACAGGGTCGTGAAAATGGTGGGGTTTGATCAGGGTCGCAACCCGATCGTAAATCTCGTTATTCGTCAGGATCGCCCCAAGCAGCTGCTGTTCTGCCTCGATCGAGTGCGGCAGACCGTTTGAGTCGTCGACTTGCGCTTTGATGGCTGCAATCTCGTTCATCGTGATCCTCGAATGATAGTGAGGCCCCGTGTTAACCGAAGCCGGACCTGTCAGGCAAACTGTATAAGTCTGTGGAGAAGTTGTGAATAGCTGCCTACCAGATGTGGTGGGCTTCTGACCTTTTGGGGCAAGGCGTAGGCAGTCCGGCGTGCCGGAACGGAAAAGACCGGCGGGGGATCGCCGGTCTGTCTGATTTACGATGTTGTCCCTGCGCTTTTGGAGCGCGGCGGAATCATTTCTTGTTGGCTTCCTGCCATTCGCGGGGCGCGTTCAGGAATTTTTCGACCTCGGTCAGAGTTTCCTCGTCAAACGCGCCGCTTTCCTTGGCCTCGGCCAGAACGTCCCACCAGGTGCAGAGATAGTGCAGGTCCACGCCGTGATCGCCGAGGGTTTTTTCTGTCTCGGGGAAGATGCCGTAGTAGAAGATCACCGCAGTGTGGCCGCAGGTCGCGCCGGTTTCGCGGATCGCATCCACGAAGGACAGCTTGGAGCCGCCGTCGGTGGTCAGATCCTCGACCAGCAGAACGCGTTCGCCTTCGGTCATGGCGCCTTCGATGCGGGCGTTGCGGCCGTAGCCTTTGGGCTTTTTGCGCACGTAAGTCATGGGCAGGGCCATGCGTTCCGCGACAAGAGCCGCGAACGGGATGCCTGCGGTTTCACCGCCAGCGATGTTGTCGAATGCCTCGAACCCTGCGTTGCGCATGACGGTGACGGTCAGGAAGTCCATCAGGGTCGAGCGGATGCGGGGGAAACTGATCAGCTTGCGGCAGTCGATATAGGTCGGCGAGGGCAGGCCGGACGCCAGAGTGAAGGGCTCGCGCGCGTTGAAGTGGACGGCCTTGATCTCCAGCAGCATGCGGGCGGTCAGGCGGGCGATCTCTTCGCGGGTGGGGTAGGAAGTGGGGATCATCGGTGTGGGTCCTTGTGGCTGCGGAGGGGGGGCTGTCTGCCCCCCGGCGCTGGCGCGCCTCCCCCCGAGGGTATTTTGGCCAAGAAAGAGTTAGCTGGCTGCCCAGAAGACCGGGAAACCGGGCTGGAAGACGGTGACGGGGCCTGCGCCGGTGTCAATTTTGTCCGCGAACTCGACGGGGGCGTCCAGTTTGGTCAGGGTGAGCGTCGCATCGTTGGGCGTCAGGCCATAGAAGGCAGGACCGTTCAGCGAGGCGAAGGCTTCGAGTTTGTCCAGCGCGCCGTCCTCTTCGAAGACGTGGGCGAGGAGGGACATTGTGTTGGTGGCCGTGAAGCAGCCCGCGCAGCCGCAAGCGGATTCTTTGGCGGCGTCCGCGTGGGGGGCGCTATCTGTGCCAAGGAAGAAGCTGGCCTCGCCGCTTGTGGCGGCTTCGCGCAGGGCGATGCGGTGCTCTTCGCGTTTGGCGACAGGCAGGCAGTAGTAGTGCGGCTTGATCCCGCCCACGAGGATGTGGTTGCGGTTGATGATCAGGTGGTGCGTGGTGATCGTCGCGCCAAGGTTATCGCCGCCCGAACGCACGTAGTCGACGCCGTTCTTGGTGGTGATGTGCTCCATGATCACGCGCAGGTCAGGGGTGGCCTTGCGGATCGGGTCCAGAACGCGGTCGATGAACACAGCTTCGCGGTCAAAGATGTCGATGGCGGGGTCGGTGACTTCGCCGTGGACGCAGAGGGGGAGGCCGATCTCTGCCATCTTTTCCAGAACGGGTCGGACCTTGTCAAAGTCGGTCACGCCGCTGGCCGAGTTGGTGGTCGCGCCTGCGGGGTAGAGTTTGACGGCGGAGATGATGCCATCCGCGTGGGCCTGCGCCAGGTCATCCGCGTCGGTGTCCTCGGTCAGGTAGCAGGTCATCAGGGGTTTGAAATCCGCGCCCGCAGGGATCGCTGCCATGATCCGCTCGCGGTACGCAGCGGCCTGAGCGCCCGTGACCACAGGGGGCACGAGGTTTGGCATGATGATCGCCCGACCGAAGTGGCGGGCGCTTTCGGGTGCGATGCCCTGCAGCATAGCGCCATCGCGCAGGTGCAGGTGCCAGTCGTCGGGGCGACGGATCGTGATGCTCTGGGTCATGGGCGCGGATTAGCCCAAGTCGGGCTGTTGCGCTAGTCCAAATACAGGGTTCAGACCACGAGGCCGGGGATGTGGAGCTTGCCCTTTTCTGCTTCGGCTTCTAGCTCGCGCAGGCGTTGGGCCAGGCGCGGCGCGCGCATCCTGCGCGTGATGTTGCGCAGGACCAATGCCTCGTAGGCGTGGCGTTCGCGGTGGCGCAAGTCCAGCGCCAGGGCGCGCAAATAGACCAAATACTCGCGGCGTGCCCGCACCAATTGGTACATCGCTTGCGGCGTGAGTTTGCCGGACATTGCTTTGGCGAGAATGCGGTAAAGGATCTGCATCTCGACCAGATGGCTTTCCAGATCATCTGCCATGTGGTGCATACGAATAGGGGTGACATTGGGGCGCCGGTACAGGGCGGCGTGCATCGCATCAAAGGTATTAGACGGATCGTAGATGACGTATCCACGCTCTGCCGCTTCGAGCATATCCGGCGCAAAGCCGTAGCGATCCGTAAAGGATGTCATCCGGATCGGATGGAAGCGTTCGTCCCAGTTGGTCAGACGGGGCTCTAGGGTGGCTTGGGGTTGAATGGCAATGACGGTCGCGCCCGGACAGGCAACCGAGAATGCCGCCGCTGCGTAGCCGCAACTTCCTTTGCCATAGAAGACGACGTTCTCGAATTCTTCGAAGAACCCGTCGTCGATGAGGCGGTCAAAAAGACCATAGACAGGGTCAGCACGGAACCATGTGTCGCCGTCGCTGATAAGCGCAAGGTGGGACCAGCCCAAAGCACGCACAAGGTCAAATCCCATCGGCTGCCCAAGATCTGTCGAGGTTTGCGCACTGTTCAGTGTTTCGAAAGTGACCAGAAGCTGGGGCTTTTTGTCGATGAACACAGAAACGTGCCGGTCTCCCAATGGTTGGAAGTACCCGTGTTCCTCTCCGATCTCGACCAGCCTTGCCAGCCACTCGTCATCTGACAAGTCGAGCATTGAATCGTCAAATGCACTGGCTGTGTCTTGCATTGCGCTCTCCTGGGCCGGTTTCTGCTCTTTTGTAACGGCACTAATTCCCAATTGGGGCAGAATTGCGAAAATCGAAGGTTAAATCAAAGACAAGCTTACAAATAAAGTGTGGTTTAACCTCTCGATAAGACATGTCTATATCGCTTTAAGGGGGTGCGTACACCCACTTTGGCGTAAGTATGCACCTTAAGAGTGTTATGCAAAAATATAGATCGACTTTTGCGGGTGGTTGAGGTGTATCGGCTTGCAGGGCGCGCGGGTTGGCACCGCGATGGGTGTTTTGATGCGGAGAAGTAGTTTCAGCGTCTCTTGGGGCTGCTGAACATGCCTTGTACAGCTGCTTTGCTGGATTGTAGCGCTGTGCGTTTGTCCAGGTGCAAGGCCATCCCCTTGGCGACCGCGGGGCGCGCGGCCAGTTCTTCGAGCCAGCGGCTCAGGTTTGGTTTATCGTCCAGCGTCTGCTGCTGCCCTTCCCACAGGCTGGCCCACGGATAGATCGCGATATCGGAAATCGAATAGAAGTCGCCTGCCACATACCGATGCTGCCCAAGTTGCGCGTCCAGCACGCCATAAAGCCGCGAGACCTCTTTGCGATAGCGGGCCTTGGCATATGGGATGACTTGCGGTGGCTCCATTTGGGGGGGCGTATTTCAGAAAGTGGTGCGCTTGGCCCGCCATGGGGCCCAGACCGCCCATTTGCCACATGAGCCACTGGTCGACCGTGATCCGGTCGCGTTCTGTCTGACCGTACAGCTGCCCCGTCTTCCGCGCCAAATACTGCAGGATCGCTCCGGACTCAAAAATGCTGATGGGCGTGTCATCCGGCCCGTCAGGATCGACAATCGCGGGCATCTTGCCATTTGGTGACAGCGCCTTGAAATCGTCGGTGTGCTGATCCCCTGCGCCGATGTTGATCAGGTGCACCGTGTAGGGCAGGTCCAATTCCTCGAGAGCGACAGAGATTTTCCAGCCATTGGGCGTGGACCAGTAGTACAGATCAATCGGTGCGCTCATCAGGGTCTTCTCCGCCAAACTCAGCCTTTATCAGGTGGCGATTGTCCCGCTCTCGTCAAGGCTGCCACCCTGTCGGATATCTTGACGCAACGGACCAAGGCGCGTATGCGGGCACCAAGTGGCGCTTTGTTACCGGATTGCGGGCCACGTTAAACAAGCCGCTAAAGAGGTCAGAATAGGGCGTCCCCCGTTGCTGACCGCGACCGGGGGATTTTTTATTGCCTCGCGTGCTCTTCTCGCGGGGCCGAAGGAGAGACGGTATGAAAAAGGACACCTCGCACTGGAGCGCTCGGACCAAGGCCGTGCATGCAGGCACGCGCCGCAGCCAGTATAATGAAGTCTCCGAGGCCATTTTCATGACCCAAGGCTTCGTCTACGACACGGCCGAAGCCGCAGAGCAGCGCTTCCTCGCGCTGGGGGACGACGAGTTTATCTATGCCCGCTACGGCAACCCCACCGTCGCAATGTTCGAAGAGCGGATTGCCGCGCTCGAAGGGGCCGAAGACGCCTTTGCCACCGCCAGCGGCATGGCAGCTGTGAACGGCGCAATGATGTCGATGCTCAAGGCAGGCGATCACGTGGTCTCCGCCAAGGCTCTGTTCGGCTCGTGCCTCTATATCATCGAAGAAATTCTGGGCCGCTACGGTGTCGAAACCACATTCGTAGATGGTACCGATCTGGAGCAGTGGAAGGCGGCGATCCGCCCCGACACCAAAGCTGTCTTCTTTGAGTCTGTCTCGAACCCGACCCTCGAAGTGGTGGACCTGAAAGCCGTCGCCGAGCTGGCCCACGCGGTCGGCGCGCTGGTCGTCGTGGATAACGTTTTCGCGACCCCGGTCTTTTCCAACGCGGTCCAGCAGGGCGCAGACGTGATCGTTTACTCGACCACCAAACACATCGACGGTCAGGGCCGTGCATTGGGCGGCGTGGTTCTGGGGTCCAAGGATTTCATCCGCGGCACGCTGGAGCCCTACATGAAGCACACCGGCGCGGCGATGAGCCCGTTCACCGCGTGGATCATGCTCAAAGGCCTGGAGACGCTGGATCTGCGTGTCAAAGCGCAAGCGGCAACTGCGAAAGCGATCGCAGAGGCGCTGAACGGCCACCCGAAGCTAAAACGTGTCAGCTATCCCGGTCTGCCGAGCCACCCGCAGCACGACCTGTGCATGTTGCAGATGGGCGCGGGCGGTACCATGGTCGCCTACGAGATCAAGGGTGGCCGCGATGCTGCGTTCCGCTTTATGAACGCGCTGCAAGTGTGCATCATTTCGAATAATTTGGGCGATGCCAAAACCATCATCACCCATCCGTTCACCACCACACACCAGCGCCTGCCGCAGGAACAAAAAGACCATCTGGGCATTACTACTGGACTGATCCGTATGAGCGCCGGCCTCGAAGACAGTCAGGATCTGATCAACGACGTTCTGCAAGCACTTGAGCAGGCGTAAACTGATCTGGCATGACGGTTGGGGCGTATAATGGGTCGATCATGGCAATGTAGGGGCGGCGCTCCTACATTGTATTAGGCACCAGAATGCGAGGGACGACGTCCATGAATATTCATACTCCGCAGTTGGACCAGCAACCGACCGAGCGTCAGGCAGAGGAAGCTTTGGCTGTGCTGCGCCGTTGGGCTGTGCATGCCTCTGACACCGAGATTGCCGCTCTGGACCCCGAGCTGCGTGCCCTGCTGCCCGAGGCGCGCCCCGTGGATTACCCCGTCCTATCCCGCGTCTATCCGCAGGATTTCGCGGTTGATGCCGAATACCGCGCCGACCTGCCGGACCTGCAAAATGGCCCGTCGAGCCTGATCAAGGGCGCCCGCAAGCAAATCCAGCATGTTGGCATTTCGAATTTCCGCCTGCCGATCCGCTATCACACCCGTGATAACGGTGACCTGATGCTGGAAACCAGCGTCACGGGTACAGTGAGCCTCGATGCCGAGAAAAAGGGCATCAACATGTCCCGCATCATGCGCAGCTTCTACAAGCACGCGGACGAGACATTTAGCTTCGAGGTGATCGAGGCAGCGCTGGACGACTACAAATCGGACCTCGAGAGCTTTGATGCCCGCATTCAGATGCGCCTGAGCTATCCTGTGAAAGTTGAGAGTCTGCGTTCTTGCTTGTCGGGCTACCAGTATTACGATATCGCGCTCGAACTGATTGAGCAGAACGGTGTGCGCCGCAAGATCGTTCACCTAGATTACGTCTACAGCTCGACCTGCCCGTGTTCGTTGGAACTGTCCGAACACGCTCGTATGATGCGCGGTCAGTTGGCGACGCCGCACTCTCAGCGGTCCGTTGCGCGGGTTTCGGTGGTCCTAGAGCCAGAGCAGGACTGCCTGTGGTTCGAAGATCTGATTGGCCTGTGTCGCGACGCGGTGCCGACCGAAACGCAGGTGATGGTCAAGCGCGAAGATGAACAGGCCTTTGCCGAACTGAATGCCGCCAACCCGATTTTTGTGGAAGATGCCGCACGTCTTTTCTGCGAGCAGATGCAGAAAGATCCGCGCATTGGCGATTTCCGCGTGATCGCCAGCCATCAGGAAAGCCTGCACAGCCACGACGCCGTCAGTGTGCTGACGGAAGGTGAGACTTTCGCCAGCGCGTCCATCGATCCGAAAATGTTTGCCTCTCTCTTCCACGTCGGCTGAGAGGGCGCTTGACAGTTTGCGGGCCGAAGCCCAAGGGTCGCACCTATGTTTGACTTGCGACCCGTTGGATATGTGATCGGCCTTTTGGTGTTGGCTCTTGGCGTCACCATGCTTCCGTCTTTTCTGGTCGATTTGGCCGAAGGGCAGGGGCACCGCTTTGTCTTTCTCGAAAGTGCCTTTATTACAATGACCTTCGGGGCGTTGCTTGCCTTGGCCTGCGCAAATGCGGTCCAAGAAGGTCTGAGCCTACAACAGACATTCCTGCTCACCACATCTGTCTGGGTCGTGCTTCCCCTGTTCGGAGCGATCCCGTTTATGCTGGGGGCAACAGACGCTCGGTTCGTGGATGCGGTTTTCGAAGCCATGTCGGGTATGACCACCACAGGATCGACTGTGCTTTCGGGGCTGGACACCTTGCCCAAGGGCATCTTGCTGTGGCGGGGTACGCTGCAATGGCTTGGCGGGATCGGAATCATTGTCGTCGCGATGGTCTTCCTGCCAGAGCTCCGTGTTGGCGGGATGCAGATCTTTCGCGCTGAAGCGTTTGATACCATGGGGAAGATCCTGCCGCGCGCAAGTGCGATTGCCGCGCAGATTTCCGTGATCTACCTTGGCCTGACGATGCTGTGTGGCATGTGCTATCTCGTGCTGGGAATGTCACCGTTCGACGCGACAGTGCACTCTTTGACCACGATCTCGACCGGGGGTTTCGCCAATTATGACGAGAGCTTCGGGACATTTTCTGGTGCGCCAGAGTATATCGCGTCAATCTTCATGATCCTCGCGGCTTTGCCGTTCGTGCGGTATGTGCAGCTCTTGAATGGCAACAGCAGAGCGATCTGGCAGGATAGTCAGGTCAAGGCTTTTCTCGGGGTCATTCTGTTTTTGACCCTGATGACCACTGCGGTACTAACGTCGGTCTTTCCCCACCACTGGGAGGATGCGTTCCGAGAGGGACTGTTCAATATCACCTCAATCATCAGTGGCACAGGCTACGCCAGTGTGGACTACATGCAATGGGGTCCGTTCCTGATCACGATGTTCTTTTTCATCGGTTTGATCGGGGGCTGCGCGGGGTCGACCGCCTGTTCGATCAAAATTTTCCGCTATCAGCTGCTGCTGTCCTCGCTCAAGGTGCAGATCCGGCAAATCTATGCGCCGTCCGGCGTGTTTTTGCCTCGGTATGACGGACGTCCGGTGTCCGAGGATGTCATCAGTTCGGTGATGGCTTATTTTGTTATGTTCGTGGTGTCTTTGGGTATTCTGACACTGGCCCTGTCTTTGACGGGGCTCGATCTGGTCACGGCGATTTCGGGGGCTGCGACGGCGCTCGCGAATATCGGACCGGGGCTTGGCGACACGATCGGTCCTGCGGGCAATTTCCAGAGCCTGAATGACGTTGCCAAATGGTTGCTTGCCTTTGGTATGTTGGCAGGGCGGCTCGAGCTTTTGGCAGTCTATACCCTGTTTACCCTGCGGTTTTGGCGCGCCTGAAGCAGCGCGCCAGCAAGTTCCATCATTTCCAGCACTCTACCAGTGCGGTCAGGTCGCCGGCGGCAAGGCGCAGGTCTTCGGCGGCCATGCGTCCAACGTCTGATGTGACTTGTGCAGTCACGCCCTGTGCCGCAAGAAACGCTTCAAGCCCGCTTTCCTTGATCGCGAAACGAACATCCTCGGGCAAAGTACGGTTCGGGTCGTTTTGGTCGACCAGAAGGCCGATCACTGCGCCGCTCATGTCCAGAACCGGGCCGCCAAGATCTTCGGGCGTTGTGTGGGCGCTGAGGCGCATCTTTTCGGTGTCACCAGCCAGATCTTGCATGTCCTCGATGGTGCCAAAGGTGACCGAAGGTGCGCCAAGCTGACCGCCAAAGCTGTAGCCCGCCACAGCTACCTCGGTCTGCAGGCGCGGGGGGGATTTCTGCAAGAGCGCTGATCCAGCAGGGGCCAAGGATTCTGTGGGGCGCAAAAGCGCCAGACCGCTTTGCGCATCAACAGCGGCCAGAGTAGCCTCGTGTTCGCTTTCCAGAATGATGCTGGTACAGGTGTCGAGTCCCTCGGCCAGGGTCACAACATTGCCCGAACCATCTGCCCAGAGGCCGGAGCGTGTAAAGGACGGCTTGCGCACTTCGAGACCGGCAACCAGATCGATGCTTTGCTCGACATCCAAATTCAGCGCACCACTCAGGACGCCGGGTGTCCGAGAGAAGCTGGCCTGTATGCGCTCTAGCACGCGGGTGCGACGACCCTCGTCGCCAGCGGGCCATACCAGCGTAAAGCCCTTGATCTCGCCGTCCACCAAGGTCGCCTCGGTGTACGAGGCGATCTCGTCATTCGTCCCTTCGATGGTGAAGTCGCGACGGTTCCGTGAACGCGGACCATCCAATGGAATGATTTGCAGCGTTTGCATGATCTCATATAGCCCGCCAAGGGTGCGCTCATCCCCCGGCTCGCTGATCAGGTGGACTTGCACCGCTGGTTCTCCAACAGGCAGGTAGCGCGCGAAAGGAGCACTGTACCCATCAAAGCGCAGGGCAGCCATCGGCAGTTCGACCTGGATGCCCGCTTTGTCGTCGCGCACTGTCTCGAAGCCCAAACCATCAAAGACAGCATTATACTGCGCCAAGAGTTCCGCACGCTGAAGGGTGGTCAGAATTCCGGTGGTTTCGAAATTGTTCGCGGCCTGCCAGTTCGCCATGGAACCGCGGGTGCCCTGACCGAATGCGCCATCGATCCGCCCATTGTAAAAGCCTGCCCATTTTAGCGCCACTTGCAGCATGTTGCGCTCTTCTGCGGTCAAAAGCGCTTCGCTCTGGCGGGCTTGATAGGGTGTTTCGTCGATAATAACGGGCTCGGGTTCTGCCACGACTTCGGGTGCGGCATCGGCCGGAGCGTCGTCGAGCTGCGGCAAAGCATCCAGAGGTGTCACCTCGACCTCGGGGGCTGGGGGCTCTCCTGTAACCTCAGTTTCCTGAGTTGTTAGGGGAGTTGCGCCTACGGGCCAGAACGCATTCTGATACTCACGGCCATCCGTAATGTAAGCATCGCGGGGGATTTGCCCATTGCGCAGGTATTCACGGCGCAACTGCTCGGCTTGTTCGCGGTCGAACGGACCCAGGCTGATCGCGTACCATCCTGATCCCAAAGAGAAACCGTTCACTTGGGGCAGGGCGCCCGCGTAGGCTTGCGCACGGAATTGTGCCTCATTCAGGGTGGGTTGTGCTTCGATCTGGATATACGCGACCTCTTGGGAAATCGCGGCCGTGGCAGCAAAAACCGAAACCGAGGTCAGAAGCGAAAGATACCGATTCATACAGTGTCCTTGAAAAGTCTTTTGTTATGTCCGCTTGCGCGCTTTTGACGCCCAACAAATCTGCGTTCGGGGCATACGTCAATAATGCGGGTCATATAATTGACCCTGACCGCCTACGCGACTAGAGAGTGTTGCGCACGAGCCCTAGAGGAATGAGCATGTCAGCACCGCTTGAAAAACCCCGTAGCTTTCAGGAAATCATCCTTCGTCTCCAGAATTACTGGGGCAGCAAAGGATGCGCCGTCCTGCAACCCTACGACATGGAGGTCGGTGCCGGTACGTTCCACCCCGCGACCACCCTGCGTTCGCTGGGCTCCAAGCCATGGGCAGCGGCGTATGTCCAGCCCTCGCGCCGTCCCACCGATGGCCGCTATGGCGAGAACCCGAACCGTCTGCAGCACTACTATCAGTATCAGGTGCTGATCAAACCGTCGCCGCCGAACCTGCAAGAGCTGTATCTGGGCTCTTTGGCCGCGATCGGTATCGATATGGACCTGCACGACATCCGCTTTGTCGAGGATGACTGGGAAAGCCCGACTCTCGGCGCGTGGGGTCTGGGTTGGGAAGTCTGGTGTGACGGCATGGAAGTGTCGCAGTTCACCTATTTCCAGCAGGTCGGCGGCCATGACTGTCACCCCGTCTCTGGCGAGCTGACCTATGGTCTGGAGCGTCTGGCCATGTACGTTCTGGGCATCGACCACGTGATGGACATGCCCTACAGCGATCCCGACAGCCCGATCCCGCTGAAATATGGTGACGTGTTCCAGCAGACCGAACAGGAATACTCGCGTTGGAACTTCGATGTGGCCGACACCGACACCCTGCTGCGCCACTTTGAAGAGGCAGAGGCCGAATGCGCCCGCATCCTGAGCCAAGAGCATGTCGATCCGAAAACCGGCAAGCGTATCATCATGGCGCACCCCGCCTATGACCAGACCATTAAGGCCAGCCACATTTTCAACCTCTTGGATGCGCGCGGCGTGATCTCGGTCACCGAGCGTCAGGCCTATATCGGCCGCGTCCGCGCCTTGGCGAAAATGTGTGCAGATGCCTTTGTCTTGACCGAGGCGGGCGGCTACACGCCCGAAACCGCATGAGAGCGGGGCAGTTACTCGTGGGCGCGATTGGTGTGACAGCCGCAGTAGCGGGCGCGGCTCTGTATTATTTGCAGGTCTATGCCTATTACGAACCCGTTGAGGCCAGCGGCACAGATGACGTGACCCTGACGGGCATCGTCAGCGAAGCACCCGAAAGCATCGTCTACGACAATTTTCAGGCCATTGATGCGGACAGCAGCCCGCTGCGGTATCGCGCATGTTTTGAAACGCCGCTGTCCCAGTCGATGCTGACCGAAACCTATCAGGACTACCCCACGGCCGAACCTCTGGTCGGCCCCGGTTGGTTTGACTGTTTCGACGCCAAGGCCCTTGGCGCTGCGCTGGAATCCGGAGAGGCGCTCGCCTTTCTGGGCCAGCGTGACTTTATCTACGGCATCGACCGTGTGGTCGCCGTGCTGCCCGATGGCCGCGGCTTTGTCTGGCACCAGATGAACCATTGCGGCGAAGTCGTCTATGACGGCGATCCCGTTCCCGAAGATTGCCCCGAACCCCCGAAGAGCGTGAACTAATGCCCGATCTGCTGATTGAACTTTTCTCCGAAGAGATCCCTGCGCGCATGCAAGCCCGCGCCGCCGAGGATCTGAAAAAGAAAGTGACCGACGGCATGGTCGAGGCGGGTTTGACCTATGCCCATGCCAAAGCCTTTGCCACCCCGCGCCGTCTTGTACTGGCGGTCGAGGATGTGCTGGACCGTTCGCCCGACCTGAAAGAAGAGCGCAAAGGCCCCCGTGTCGGTGCGCCCGAAAAGGCGATCGAAGGCTTCCTGCGCGGCGCTGGCGTCACCATGGACCAGCTCGAAATCCGCGACGAGAAAAAGGGGCAGGTCTATTTTACGACCATCCAGACCCCCGGCCGCGAGGCTGCTGCGATCATCGCAGAGGTTCTGGAAAACACCGTTCGCAATTTCCCTTGGCCCAAGTCCATGCGTTGGGGCGCAGGTTCCTTGCGTTGGGTGCGCCCGCTGCACTCGATCATCTGCCTGCTGACCCGCGAAGACGGGGCAGAGGTTGTTGATCTGGATATCGATGGCATCAAATCGGGCCGCTCGACCCGTGGTCACCGCTTCATGGGCGGCGATGCGTTCGAGGTGAGCAGCTTTGACGACTATGTCGCCAAGCTGAAGAAGGCCAAGGTCATTCTGGACCCCGAGGAGCGTGCAGAGACCATCTGGCACGACGCGACCAACATGGCGTTCGCCCAAGGGATGGAATTGGTCGAGGATCGCGGTCTGCTGGCCGAGGTGGCCGGTCTGGTCGAATGGCCTGTCGTCCTGATGGGCGAGATCGGCGCAGTCTTCCTGAACCTGCCGCCCGAGGTTCTGCAAACCTCGATGAAAGAGCACCAGAAGTTCTTTTCGGTGAAGAACCCGAAAACCGGCCGGATCGAGAAATTTGTCACTGTCGCGAACATCGAGACCCGCGACAACGGCGCGACCATTCTTGCGGGCAACCAGAAGGTTCTGGCTGCGCGTCTGTCGGATGCGAAATTCTTCTGGGAGAATGACCTGCGCACCGCCAAGGCGGGCATGGATACTTGGGTTGATGGTCTGGGCAACGTGACCTTCCACAACAAGCTGGGCTCGCAGAAAGAGCGGATCGAACGCATCGTGGCTCTGGCCGCCGAACTTGCGCCGGTCACGGGTGCGAACGCCGAGGCGGCGCAAACCGCTGCCCGCATCGCCAAGGCTGACCTGCAGTCCGAGATGGTCTATGAATTCCCAGAACTTCAGGGGCTTATGGGCCGTTATTACGCCGAAGCTGCAGGTTATGACGCGGACGTGGCGCGCGTGTGCCAAGAGCATTACTCGCCCCTCGGCCCGTCGGATGATGTGCCCACCGCGCCCTTGTCGGTGACTGTAGCGCTGGCAGACAAGCTGGACACGCTGACCGGCTTCTGGGCCATCGACGAGAAGCCCACCGGTTCCAAAGACCCGTTCGCTCTGCGCCGCGCGGCATTAGGTGTGATCCGGCTATTGCTGGAAAATGATCTGCGGATGAACCTGCTAGATCATCTGTCGGCGGCGGGTGAGGCGAAAGACGATCTGTTGTCCTTCTTCCATGATCGTCTGAAGTTTTACCTGAAGGATCAGGGTATCCGTCACGACATCATTGATGCCTGTTTGGCGATGGACGGGGCCGATGATCTGACGCTCTTGGTCAAGCGCGCGCGGGCGCTGTCCGACGTTCTGGGCACCGAGGACGGTGTAAACCTGGTTCAGGGCTACAAGCGGGCCGCCAACATTCTGGCGCAGGCCGAAGAGAAGGACGGCGTGGAGTATTCCTTTGGCGCCGATCCGAAATTCGCCGAGGTGGATGAAGAGAAGGCTCTTTTCGATGCGCTGACCGCTGCGAGCGACGCGATCAAGGATGCACTGTCGTCGGAAGACTTTGCCGCTGCGATGGGGCAGATGGCAGAGCTGCGCGCCCCGATCGACGCGTTCTTTGAGGCGGTTCAAGTGAATACGGACCACGAGATCGTGCGCCGGAACCGCTTGAACCTGCTGAGCCAGATCCGTCAGACGTGCGGTCAGGTCGCCGATCTGGGCCGGATCGAGGGGTAAACCCCGCCTGAGAGGCGCGGGGCGGCCTAGGTGCGGGGGGGGGGGGGGGGGGGGGGGGGGGGGGGGGGGGGGGGGGGGGGGGGGGGGGGGGGGGGGGGGGGGGGGGGGGGGGGGGGGGGGGGGGGGGGGGGGGGGGGGGGGGGGGGGGGGGGGGGGGGGGGGGGGGGGGG
>NZ_JBGFGN010000146.1:0-103060 GCF_041224595.1 Donghicola sp. XS_ASV15
AACCTCACAGAATTGGCCTGACGGCCAATGCGCCTTGGACCGGGCTTGCTATATGAGGGCCGCACGCTCCAAGGCGCTCGCCCCAAACTGGCCGACTTTTGCTCCGCCACAATGGCCGAATTTTACTCCGCCGTTGACAGACAAGTCTTCGAAAAGGAAATTGTTATGTCCAGTCAATCTGCCAAAGAAACCATTCGAGGGATCGAGCATGTTGGGATCACCGTCCCGAACCACGAAGATGCGATCGCCTTTTTCCAAGCGGCATTTGATGCCGAGGTTCTATTTTCGCTGACGGACAAAACCCGAGAGCCCCTGACCCACGAAGCTTTGGGGCCAAAGAACGGCTTGCGGAAAGGAACAGCGATTGTGGCCGTGTCCATGCTTCGGCTGCGGAACGGGCCAAATGTTGAAGTTTTCGAGATTGACCGGCCGGGAGGCCAGCCCGGCCAAGGGATTTCAGACTACGGCATCAGCCATTTCAGCGTGACCGTCGATGATATCGATGCGGCAACACGTGCCTTTGCTGCGGCAGGCGGAACATTGCTGGAAGGGCCCTACGATTTGGGCGACCAAGAGGAAGGGCCGGGCAACAGGGGCCAATTCGGGCAGGCGCCATGGGGCCTATTGATTGAGTTCGAGCAATTGCCCGCTCCGATGGACTACGATGGACATCCTGACGCAAAACGTTGGTTGCCCAATCCCGAGTCAGAAGAGGTCTGAGAGGGCGCCTGTCGCCCTTGGTAATTTGCCATGACCGATACATTTCTTCTGATTTTTGCGGCTTTGATCGTAGGCGCATCCAAAGGCGGACTCGCGTCTGCTGCTGCCATCGCTGTTCCGATGCTGGCGCTGTTTATGAACCCGGTGGCGGCCGCAGCTATTTTGCTCCCTGTTTATATTGTTACGGATTGGGTAGGCGTCTGGCTCTATCGCAAGAGCTTTTCACTGCGAAACCTGTTGATCCTGACACCTTCGATCTTGCTGGGGGTGGCGATTGCGACCGTGATCACGCCCTACACGCCCGAGTCTGTCTTGCTTATTTTCACCGGCGCAATCGGGCTTTGGCATTGTTTGCGGACATGGCTGCGTCACGCACAGACAGAAGCCGAAGAGGCACGGGTTTTGCCCGGTATTTTCTGGGGAACGCTTACGGGGATCGCCAGTTTTATCACCCATTCCGGCGCTCCACCGTCTCAGGCCTATCTGTTGCCTCAGCGTCTGCCCAAGTTGCAGTTTGCGGGCACGGTGGCGATCAGTTTTGCCATCGGAAACATCGTCAAGCTGCCGGCCTACTGGTCGATCGGGCAGCTTGACGGTTTGAATTGGACGCTGATTGCGGGCCTCGCGGTGACAGGCATTCTGGGGACATTTGTCGGCCGTTGGGTGACCGGCTTGTTGTCAGAGCATGTCTATCTCAAGGTCATTCAGCTGATGCTCTTTGCACTCTCGGTGATCCTCTTGATCCGCGGGGGCATTGAACTGCTGTCAGGCGGGTAAAAGCACCCCCTCGAAAAACGCCCCGAGCGCGTCGGTTGCGTCTAGGGGCAGGACATGGGCCACATATTGATCGGGGCGCACGATGACTATGCAACCTTGGTCCATGTCGATACCGCGCATTTCGTAGATGTTCCCTTGGCCCTTGTGATCAAGGCAGAACACCTTTTCGTAGTCCTGCAGCCCGAACTGGCCTTTTTCTGGACGCAGAAGGGGCGGCAGGTTTTCGAACGCGATCGCATCAAAAGTTGTGGGGAAGATGGCACGCAGATCAATGATCGAGTCTGGGTCTTCCCCGCTGCGAGTGTGGCGGAGGATGGGAGAGGCGGGGTCGGTCTCGAGCCATTTGACCAAATCAAAGAGCGTTTGCCCCCCATCATTCGCCCCGAAAGCATAGAGCCGCCAGCGCGTGTCTGCCTGCGCGATGTGACCGAGTTGCATCTGCATCGCATCGGCCACGCGCACCACCGGGGCGGAATGGAAGCGGCGGCCCACTGGCAGGCCCGTGGCAAGGTGCTGATGGTCTGGTGCCGCGATCAAAGCCGACGGGTCGTAATGCACAGCAAGGCCGCCGGTAAATTCGAGGTTCTCGATGAATTGTTTCTGGAAACGCGGCATTCCTGCACCGTCCAACTCTGATTGGCCCGGAGGCGCAGACATGATCCTCGCCCATTGATGATCCGTGTCGATCAGACGCTTGGCCTCGACCCACCGTTCTGCCGAATAGCTGCGCAGCAGGTCTGGCGCGGCGCGACCCTGAAGAACGTGGACCAGCTTCCATCCAAGGTTAAAAGTGTCTTGCATCGACACGTTCATCCCCTGCCCTGCTTTGGGGCTGTGGGTGTGGCAGGCGTCGCCCGCTGTAAAGACACGCGGCAGTTGGTCCGAGCCCTCGGGAACGTCATCAAAACGATCGGTCAAGCGATGCCCGATTTCATAAATCGACCACCACGCGATTTGCTTAACGTCGATTGTGTAGGGGGCCATGATACGGTTCGCTGCGGCGATCATATCCTCGGATGTGAAATTGCGGCTGCTGACGCGTTCGTCCGGGTTCAGCTTGTCCAATTCCACATACATACGAAAGAGGTATCCACCCTCGCGCGGTAGGATCAAAATGTTCCCTTCGGTTGCAGACGCAATCAGGCATTTTTGGCGCACATCGGGAAAGTCGGTGTTGGCAAGGATATCCATCACGCCCCACGCCTGATGCGCTGCATCTCCGTGCAGCGTACCGCCGATCGCCTGCCGCACGCGCGACCGAGCGCCATCACATCCGACCACATAATTGGCGCGGACAGTGCGTGTGTCGCCCGCGTTGATGCCAGTGTTTTCCAATGTGACTGTGACGGGATATTCTGTGGCCTCGGCATCCACGACCACATCCAGCACTTGCCATCCGTAATCAGGTTCAAGGCGCGTGGGCGCGTTGCGCATCACCTCGAGGAACAGCTCGTGAATGCGCGCCTGATTGATCAGGGTGTGCGGCATCTCTGAGGAGTCATCCGGGACATCCTGCACGCGGCCGACGCGGCGGATATGCGCGCGGTTATCGGGGTCAGGGGTCCAGAACGTGGTTTGATTTACCCAATAGCTTTCGCGTTTGACGATCTCACCAAAACCAAAGGCCTGAAACATCTCCATCGTGCGGGTGTTGACGCCATCTGCCTGACCTTTTTCCAAGGGACCGGGTTTACGCTCAACGATCATCGTGTCGATCTCGGGAAATGCGGCGAGTTGGGCGGCCAGACACAGACCAGCGGGGCCGCAGCCGGCGATCAGCACGTCGACCTTGTCAGGAAGGGGCGCAAAGGCACTGCGGTCCCGCTGCTTGGGTGCTGCGTTTTGGATGTCCGGATTCCCGCCGCGAAAGCCGTTCAGATAAAATTGCATGGATCCCTCCCCGATCTGCTCTCCTATAAAAGATATGTACACATATTAAATTGTCTAGAGAAAATATGTATACATTTCATATTTGTAAAAGTAACTGGTTTGTTATACTTTATTGGCGTTTAAGGTGGCGAGATGCAGGCTCGGAAAATGCCGGGGCACCTGATCCGGCGGATGAATCAGATATCTTCTCAGGTCTTCGCAATGCGGATGCAGGGCGCGGGGCATGACTTGACGCCTGTTCAGTTTGCCGCGTTGGATGCGATTGTGGCCGAGCCCGGCATTGATCAAGCGGGCGTCGCGGCGCGCATCGCCTATGACCGTGCCACGATTGGTGGTGTGATCGACCGGCTCGAGCAAAAAGGGTTCGTGTCTCGGACGGTCAGTCGCAAGGATCGCCGCGCCAGAGAGGTCAACGCTACGGCGGCGGGACAGGCCGCGTTCATAGCAATTCTGCCAACGGTGATTGATTTGCAGTCAGACATCGTCAGAGGGCTTAGCGAGAGCGAGCAGGCCCAATTCTTAGCATTGGCACAGAAAATTATCGACCAGAACTCAAAAGAGAACGAGGCGGCGGACTAGAGGCTCGCGATAACGACGATAGCGGCCAACGCGAGTAAGGGGCCAACCAATGCGACCACGAAAATGTCGAGATACGACTTGGCGTGGCTCATGCCGCAGATCGCAAGCAAGGTGACCACTGCGCCGTTGTGCGGCAAGGCATCCAAGCCACCGGTGGCGACAGCTGTCACTCTGTGCAGCACGCCCGGTGCGAACCCAGCAGCTGTGCCGAGTTCCAGATAGCGGGCCCCGAGGGTATCCAGTGCAATGCTCATTCCGCCCGAAGCGGAGCCTGTGATGCCAGCAAGGATATTCACCGCAATTGACAGGGAAACCAATGGGTTGCCCGGGGCAATCGACAGGATGGACTCTCGAAGTTGATCAAACGCGGGCAAAGTGGCGATTACGGCCCCAAACCCGACCAGACAAGCCGTATTAAAGATCGGAACGACAGCCGCTGTGGCGCCTTCGCCCAAGGATGGGAACAGATTCGAAGCCCACCGCGGGTTCAGAATGAATATGCTGAGACACGCGGCGCTTAACGATAGGGTAATCGCCCAAATTCCGATGATGTCACTGGGGTCTATGGCGCCCCATTGATCAGAGGCCAGATACCTCAGGTCCATGCGGGGGAAGACATATCGCGACAGGACCAAATTCAAGACCACCACCATCACGATCGGTGCAAGGGCGATCGCCAAAGGTGGCAGCGGGCATTTGGGAAGGGTATTCAGCCCCTCAGTCCCTTCGCAGAGCTGGTCTGGCGCGAGCGATTGGGCATAGCCCTCGCCGGTATGAGCTGCGTGGTCGGCGCGCCAATGAAGCCAACCATACCCTACCCCTAGCATGATCGCAGAGGCCAAAAGGCCGAGCCCCGGCGCAGCAAAGGCTGTTGTGCCGAAATAGGGCATCGGGATCGCGTTCTGGATCGCGGGTGTTCCGGGCAATGCTGTCATTGTAAACGTGAATGACCCAAGCGCGATGGTCCCCGGGATTAAGCGTGCTGGCAGGTCCGCTTTGCGGAACACAGCAGCAGCCAAAGGGTAGACCGCGAATGCAACAACAAAGAGCGAGACACCTCCGTAAGTCAGGAGCCCACAACTGAGAATGATTGCCATCATGGCGCGCCGTTCACCCAAACGGTGCACGCTCCAATCTCCGATGCTCTTGGCACTTCCGCTATCTTCCATCAGCTTGCCGAACACCGCACCAAGCAGGAAAAGCGGAAAGTAGGTGATGATAAATGCGCCTGTATTGGGCATAAAGATTTGCGTGTAGCTCGCCAGCACAGGCAAACCGGACAGTGCTGCCGCGAAGACAGCTAGCGTTGGGGCAAGGATCAGGATCGAGACCCCTCGGAACGCCAGAAAAATCAGAAGACACAAGGTGAAAACGATTATGCCGATGCCCATCGGTGGACCTTTTGCCATTGGTGTGTCGGTGCCCGCAGCATAGGCCGCAGAGCACGATTTTCGCTAATCTGGCAGACGCGTCGCGGCCCAAGTGGCGGCGCCGTCGTCTTTTGTGCTCAGGAATTGGCCAACTCTGCCGGTTTCGCAGCCAGCGGATCCTGCGTGACATCCGAGGTAAAGGCAGGCTCTCCAAGAACTTGATGAAAGCGCTCCAGCAAGTTCAGCGTTTGGGGGGACATTTCCTCGATCGCTCCTGGGATGTAGCGCACGACCAGCAGCGCTTTCTGGCGATCCTCCTCGTCGCTCAGAAGCTCGGGCAAAGTTGCAATAGCCTCGTCAGGGGCGAAGGTCGCGATCAGTGTTTGCTCCTGGATGATCATCGCCCGACGCTCGGCCCCCAGTGCGACAAAGGGCGCATCTTGGGTCAACACGCGGCTTGCTCGCTCTAACCGGTCCCGGCGGACACCCTTGCGGTTCTCGGCTAACAAAATCAACATCCGGATCACCGCCTCGGCAAAGCCCCCACGGGTGATGTTATACAGAGCCTGAGACACTTCGGGCAGGCTGCGCAATTCGTCGGCATTCTTCAGTGTGCGGCGTGTTTCATGCGTTGCGCCAAAACTGCGGCCCCAAGGCGTGGCCCACATCGCAAAAAAGGTGTTCTCGGTCATCATGTCGCGGGTATCGCGCCACATGTCGATAGCCTGCTCGACCCCTTGAACCCAGAGCGCCTCGGCAGCGAGAAATGGGTTCTGCGCAGCGGCTTTGGCGCGGTTTTCGGTCACCTGTTGCGCGGCGGCGGGCAAAAGGCTCATCCATGGATTGCGCGAGGCCATCATTGCGCGGGACAGGCGTTGGGGATGCAGCGCGCGGCTCGCCTCGGCTGCGGATTGAGTGACAACCGTTTTTACCGCAGGGCGGACAATCGCATCATAAAGCTGCGCCTGAA
The DNA here is from genome assembly GCF_041224595.1 of Donghicola sp. XS_ASV15. Classification (NCBI taxonomy): domain Bacteria; kingdom Pseudomonadati; phylum Pseudomonadota; class Alphaproteobacteria; order Rhodobacterales; family Roseobacteraceae; genus Donghicola; species Donghicola sp. XS_ASV15. Next base: position 6,307 of record NZ_JBGFGN010000146.1, read on the forward strand.
CTTCGGAGGCGCGGGCCACGGCAGCAAAGGGGCGTTCGTCCTGCAAAGTGTCGCTAAGGCTTCGAATGTCTGACATCTGGCGTTCGTTGAACCCAACGACGAAATGGGTTTTGCCGTCTTGCTCGACTATGTCGTCAATGGTCATTTCGTAAAGGCCGGGTGCGAGCGCTTCGATGGTTTTCAGGGTCGACGCAACCTCGGTGTGTTCGCGTCTCGCGATTTTGGACGAGACGAAAATACCCAGATGCCCAACCTTTTCGTGGACCATGTAAATGATCCGTTGCCCACGAATGCGGATTTCATGCTCATCTGCATACGTCTGTACAATCCAGTTCAGGGCCTGTTGGGGCGGTGTGATATTGTCCCCGTGGCTGGCGAAAACGATGATGGGCGCGCGAATGGCCTTGAGATCGACAGGCCGGCCCGGTTCGATCCGTGCCTCGTTCTTGACCAGACGGTTCCCCACAAAGAGCTGTTCGACAATCCACCGGATTTCAGGTTCGTTCAGCAAAAAGAAGCCGCCCCACCAGCGTTCAAACTCCATAAAGGCTGGCTCTGCAGTGTCGGCGTCGCGAAAAAGGTCAGTGTATTTCCGGAACAGCGTGCGCGACGGATTCAGCATTTCGAAATTCTGAACCAGATGCGCCCCGTCAAAGATCCCACCCCCAAGGTCGGACAAGAACATTGGCACCCATGTCCCGCCAAGGACGCCAGCATTGTAGCGCATTGGGTTATCTCCAACGGTGCCGGACCATGTGGCCACAGGCGCCCCATTAATCACGATCGGACCCGTCAAATCAGGGTTCGTGGCGGCAAGGAGCAATGTTGCCCATCCGCCTTGACAGTTGCCGGTGATGATTGGTTTTGCAGCATCAGGATGACGTCGCATGACCTCGCGAACAAAAGCAGCTTCGGTTCGTGTTACATAAGACAGATATTGCCCCTCGGCAGGCTCCCTGCGAAAGGCGACGAAATACACGGGGTGCCCATCCGCCAAAGCAACGCCCACTTGGCTGTCCGATTTGAAACCGCCGATGCCAGGGCCGTGGCCTGCTCTGGGATCAATAATAATATAGGGGCGCTTCCAGTCGTGGGTTTCTTGCCCCTCGGGCGGCGTGATCTTGAGCAGGATGTAATTCGACGGCAGAGGCTGGTCGGCGCCGTCCATCACGATTTCATAGTCGTAGATCAGAACCGGTGGGCACCCTGCTGCCTCGTGTGCGAGGAACATGTCTGCGCGTTTGCGCAGAATGTCTGCGGCGAGCACTGCACGCTCTGTCGCGTCGCGCAGATACTGTCCCCACTCGTTGGCCAAGCGGTCAGGTGCAGAGACGGCAGCGAGTTGGTCGATCAGCTTGGACAGATCTTCTAATTGGTTCCGCGCGCGCTCTGAATGCTCGGCCATCATGCGCTGGCTGTGCCGTTCTAGCGCAGTGGCCTGAACGCGGCCCGTTTCCGCGGTCGCAGTCATTTCTTGCATACCAAGGTGCAACGCGCCTGAAATTTTTTGGAGCATGTCCCGCTGAACATGCGCCGGTTGAATCGTTCCGCCTTCATTGAAAAGTTCGTAAATGTTAACCATCTGTCCAACCTTTGAAATTCTGTGTCCGTATCGGACTCATGCGCGCGTCGCCTTTAGTGTAGGCGGATCGGTGACACGGGTATGAACGGGCAGTCGAAACACGGCGATCTTGCCCCCTGTTTCTGAAGAAGCGTGTGCAATTTGTCGCCGTGGGCCTGAAATTCTATCGCTCTGCAAAGCTGCAGACAGACTAGTTGGTCGTTTGCGCTCACTCCGCGGATCACATGGGCTCGGGGAATTTGTTAGTGGTTAATTAACCTTGTCGCGGCACCCTCGCGGGCATGTGGCGATTGGCGATCTTGTTCCTTTTTGTAATGACGGCTGCGGTACACGCGGGCCCTTGGCCGCGCGCCAAAGGCACGACGTTCACTGCGATGGGCATGAACTCGGATCCGGCTGCTTCCCTATACGCGGAGCACGGGCTCGGGAACGACTGGACCGTCGGGATAGAGACCTATGGGAATTGGCAGTTCCATGGTCACGCCGCATTGTTCGCCAGCAAGTCTTTTGCACTGGAGGGCGGTTCGCGGATGGCGTTGGATTTCGGAATCGAAACCGGCTCCGAAGGGCTCGTGCTCGTGGACCCGACGACCATGGCATACGGTCTTGATCTCACAGGGCCGGCGGTGCGGCTTGGGGCATCGTGGGGACGCGGACTTAATGTGCTAGAGGGGGGATGGCTGACCGTTGGCGGCAGTCAAAGGTTGGGTGAGATCCCTGTCACCAAGTTGGAAGTGACCTTAGGCGTCTCTCCAACGGGGTGGTCAAAAGTCTACGGCCAACTTCAGAGCAGTTTTGTCCAAGGCGAGGCGATCTGGCGTTTCGAGTCTGTCGCCGGGATCAAACTCTCTGACAATCAGGACTTTTTGATCAGCGCAAACGCGCCATTGGGCGCAGGCGATACCCGTCTGGGCATCCTTCTATGGCAAACATTCTGACGTTTCTGGTTCAAGGCATGTAAGCTCGTTTGACCGTTTGTCGTTTTGCAATAGACTAGCGCAAAACGTAGAACGGATGGCATATGGGCAAGGAACCTACGGTCTTGATCGGTTTGGGATCAACCAAGTCTGGAACGACTTGGCTCTATCACTATTTGGCCGATCATCCGCAATGTCATGTCAGGTCGCGCAAAGAGCTTCATTATTTTGATAACCTTGACCCCACCGCGCTGAACAAAGAGCGCCAGAAGGTCAGTCGCAAGGCCGAGGAATTGGGCGAGCGTGCCGAGACTGCCAAAGGTCCCATGCGGTACCGCGTTCGAAAACGATTTGATGATGCGCTCGATTGGCTACTGGTGCTGAACGAAGATGACGACGCAGACCGCGATCATGCGTATATTTCTTTCCTGAAGTCCGGCCGAGCAGGTAAGCCCGTCGTCGCGGATATTACGCCGTCTTATGGAATTCAGTCCCAAGAGATTTATCAGCGCATGATGAAGGTGAGCGAGGACGTTCGGTTCCTCTATCTCATGCGCGACCCAGTCGCCCGCCTCTGGAGCCATGTCCGGATGAATGCCGAGAAATCGAAGAAGAGCGCGCCATTCGAGACACGGTGCGCTGACCTGTTGCAGTCCGCAATCGATGGCAATCTGCCCGAAATGCGGGCGCGCGGCGATTACGCCACTGTCCTTGAACGCGCACCATCTTTGCCAGAGGGCAAGTTTCTAGCTCTGTTCTACGAAGACATTTTCGACGGAGATGGGCTGCGCAAACTTTGTGAGTTCGCGGGATTGAACTATATGCCAACGGATTTGACTGTGCGTCACCACGAAGGAAAGTCCTTGGACATGACGCCAGAGCAGGAAAATGCTGCATTTCAAGCGCTCTTTCCCCAGTATGAAGCAGCTCAAGCATATATGGGAACCCTGCCCCGCAAATGGCAGGACAGGATTAATTCCTTCAAAGGTTAATTACAGGGGTGCGTCGACACGGGTCGTCAAAGTGACGCGTCCTTTTAGAGCGGCGGGCCAATACAACTTGATCCTGTCGCCGTCGCTGCCTTGCTCGGGTTCGGCGTAAGATGTCGCCCAAGTCACCGTGCCGTCCGAGGTTTTTAGGGGGCCTTCAGGGATCACGCTTTCAACGGTGCGTGCACGGCCCTTGAACGGAAGGTAGTCGCCGCACTCAGCAGTCCAAACCGATGCCGCGGTATTCTGATCCATTTTTAGAACCAATGGGTTGCGGATTTGGTTTGTCACGGCGTTGAAAACGTTACCTTGGACTATAACGTTGTAGCTACGGTCCAAAAGCAATTCCGCGTAGGTCGTATCAATTTCTTCCACACGATTAATATTTCCATTGAGCGCGCGGAAAACGTTGTTTCCCATCGTCAGACCATTCAAGAAATGGCCAACCCCGTGCGGTCGCAGAATGAAGAAGCGAAAGGCCTCGGACACGTCGTTTACGGTAAAGATATTGCCGTTGATCGTGAGGCCGCCGAACGAGAATTCATCGCTTTGCTCGGGGGCCTGGTCATGTTCATTTGCCCAGAGAATGTAGTTGTTATCGATATAATTGCCTGTGATCGTCGTCTTGCAGTTCGTTTTGCTTAGGATCAGGCCTGCCGAACGGATGCCATTCGACGCGCTGTCCCCTTGAAACCAATGATTGCCCGAAATCATGTTGCCGGCACCAGCCAGTACAATGCTGTGCTTGAAGTGCACGAAACGGTTATCGCGGATCTTGACGTCGTTGCCTGTGGCATTCATCGCGATACTGATGCGCTCGGGCACTGTCAGCGGGCTTTCATCCGACAGGAACTGGCAGCGATCCACCATCATGCCCTGGCAGCCTTCGCCGGGCGACGTGAGCGCGCGGTTCTTTGGGCGCGTGAAGACACAGTCGCGGATATGAAGGCCAATCCCTGCGGGCGCGATCATCAAGCCGCTTGAACGGCCATTGCAGCGGAATTCAATGTCCGACAGCGCAAACTTTGCCAAATTACCAAAGCCACTGAAATCCAGAAGATATTTAAAACGGCGGAAGGTGAAATTCTGAGTGCCTTCTGCGTCATACAGTGGACAGTTCAAGCGGATGGTATTGGACGCCACATCCACGTCTCGGACGTAAACTTCACGGCCGACACCGACGCCCTCGACCAGCGCGCCGACAGGAATGTTTGCGACGTTCGCCACCCCCTCTAGGAAGTACGGGTTCGCAGGATCGAATGTGGCGATAGAGGTGACGACTGTGTCGTCCCAATTCGACGTATTCGCCGCTTCGACTTGTCCGTTTTTGATCGTGCGGCGAGTAGCATAGCTGTCGCGATTGGGAACTGCGGCAGACATGTCTAGCGGCTCGTATAGTTGCACACTGCGCCCGCACAGGTCGAGCGAATCGTGGGTGCCGCTGTTTAGCAGCGCTTGGAAGGCACGGGCAAAGCCGTCACTCTCGGAGCCGAAAATGTCCGCGTAAGTTGGCAGATCGAGGTCGCGCTGCAGGACCAACACCGCGTCGGCAGGCATCTGAACGGTACCAGCAACACGCACGGAATTTTTGATCGTTATGCTTTCGCCGAGAAAATACTCACCCGGCGAGATATAGAGAGCGCGGCCCTTGGCAGCGTTGTCTGCAGCAACAAAGGCGGCACTGTCATCTGTGCTGCCATCGCCAACTGCACCGAAATCTCTGACATCCACCGCGCCCACAAGTTGGGGCAGGAAGAGTGCGGTAACATCTTCGACGATCAGATTAGCGATACGCACAATGCCGCCGTTGCCACCAGTCAGATCAAAGCCGAAATGCCCGCCTTCGGCGGTCACCCCCCAGACCATCTCAACGCCGTCCCGGGCACCGGTGCCGACAATGGCAGAAACCTCTTTGATCTCACCATAGCCAGAGATCGATTTCGAAGCTCCGATGCCGGTTAGGCCACTAATCGCAGCGCCGGTGCCATCGATCGGAGTGCCAGCGGCGCGGACATCGGGAAGTGTGCCAGAAATGGCCTTGATGCGAATGCGGACACGAAGATAACGTCCCGCGACCATGTCTGTTGGGATCATACAGCGCACGCGCTGGGTGCTGGCGGTTTTCACAATCTCGAGGCATGAACCAAAGTCGCCGTCCCCGGACACGAGAGAGACGCCTCCGGTTGCTTCGAGCGTTTGGCTTCCACTCAGGCCGTCGCCGGATGACCAGTTCGAGAGACCCTCGTCAAAAGCAACAGGCATCAGTTCGGCTGGATCGGTATAGGCAATCGTCATGGGTTTTCCCTTTTTCCGCAGGGCGCGCAATTTCGCACGCATCGGAGTAGGGAACTATCAATGCCGTCTTAACCGGATATTGGGTGACCGTACGCTCGGATCAGGCAATCGCTCCATCGCTATCAAGCAATCGAACACCGTCGATCTGCCATTGCCCGTCGATTTGGATCATTTTGTACTCAAGAACGTGCACTTTTCCTGATCGGTCTTCAATCATGACGGGTTGGAATGTGCGTCCGTCTCGCTCCTCTAGGTCAAGGAACACCACTGCGCCCGGTCGCCAGACCATGGGATAACCATGCTGAACCATGTGCCCGAACATTTCGGGATTTCGGAACACGTTTTTGATGGTGGGGCTGGCGTAATCGTACGCCGCCGTAAAATCGTCGGACTTGAACGCGTCCAACTGGCTGCGGATGGTTTGACGGATGTCGTCTGATTGCGCGACCGCACCCATGGCCAGTCCTAGCCAGAGTGCCGCCGCAAGCGTGAGTGTTTTCATGGCACGCCTCCTTTCCTCTATTAGACGAGGTAGCGCGCCATTTGGTTTCAGCCAGTACTAGCCAAGGTCGCCCGCCAGCCCCTGTTCAATCAGGGCGACGGTCTCTTTCAAACCGTACAGCGCAATAAAGCCGCCGAAACGCGGGCCTTGGCTTTGACCCAGCAGCACTTCGTAGATCGCCTTGAACCAGTTGCGCAGGTTCTCGAAGTTGTGGTCTTTGCCGACCGCGAACACGAGGCTCTGCAACTCTTCGGCATCGTTCGCACCTTCGTACGATTTCAGACGACCCAGCAGATCTTCAAGCGCCGCGCGCTCTTGTTCATCGGGCGCACGGAAGGTTTTCGTAGGTTTCACGAAGTCGTTGTAGTAGCGCACGGCAAAACCGGCAGCCGCGTCCAGATCGGGATGGGTTTCCGCAGTCGCGTCAGGCGCATACCGGCGGATAAAGCCCCACATGGTCTCTTTATCTTGCGCACCAGCTGCCGACGCGAGGTTCAACAGCATCGAGAAGGGAACGACCATCTTCGACTCGGGAACATTGCCGCCGTGGATGTGGAACACAGGGTTGTTCACCCGCTTGTCTGCGTCCTGATCGACATAGGCTCGCAGCTGCTGGTGATACTCGTCCATCGCCTTGGGGATCACGTCAAAGTGCATACGCTTTGCGGTTTTGGGCTTCTGGTACATGAAGTACGACAGGCTCTCGGTCGAGGCATAGGTCAGCCATTCGTCGATCGACAGGCCGTTGCCCTTGGACTTCGAAATTTTTTCGCCGTTCTGGTCAAGGAACAGCTCGTAGGTGAAGTGCTCGGGCGGACGCACGCCAAGAGTCCGGCAGATGCCGTCATAGATCGGCGTGTTGGTGCTGTGGTCCTTGCCGTACATCTCGAAGTCAACGGATAGCGCCGCCCAACGGGCGCCGAAATCGGGCTTCCACTGCAGCTTTACGTTGCCGCCAGTAACGGGCAGCGTCCATTCCTTGCCGTCTTCGTCGTCAAAGGTGATGGTGCCGTTCACAGCATCCACGTTCTTCATGGGAACGTACAACACGCGGCCGGTCTCGGGGTGGATCGGAAGGAAGATCGAATAGGTCGCCGCACGCTCTTCGCGCAAGGACTTCAGCATGATCTTCATCAGATCATCGTATTTCTCGGCAGCACGCAGCAGGATTTCGTCGAACTGGCCTGACTTGTAGAACTCGGTTGCCGAATAGAATTCATACTCGAAACCGAAGGTATCGAGAAAGCGGCGCAGCATCGCGTTGTTGTGCGCGCCAAAGCTGTCAAACTCTTCGAACGGGTCCGGAACAGCGGTCAGGGGCTTCTGGATATTCGCGTGCAGCAGTTCCTGATTAGGAACGTTTTCAGGCACTTTGCGCATGCCGTCCATGTCGTCCGAGAAACAAATCAGGCGGGTCGGAATGTCGCTGATCAGCTCGAAGGCGCGGCGGATCATCGTGGTCCGAGCGACTTCGCCAAAGGTGCCGATGTGCGGCAGACCCGAAGGGCCGTAGCCGGTTTCGAATAGAACATAGCCCTTTTCCGGCGGCGCCTTTTCATAGCGTTTCAGCAGCCGGCGCGCTTCTTCAAAGGGCCAGGCTTTCGAACGCATCGCGGCTTCGCGCAGATCAGACATTTTCCGTAACTCCATCAACAGCGCGTCATAGTCGTGCGCATTTGTGCCCTCCCTATTGCGAGGGGGCTCAGGCGTCAATATTCTCTGGAAACGAGGCCGTATTTGAAAGGAAAGAACGTGACCGAAGAAGTCCAGCACATCATCAGCGCTCAGGACGCCCTTGTGGCGACCATGGTGGCGATTTCGGCCTCTGACGAAGATATGCGCACCGCCGAGCTGGTGGAAATCCAGAATGCGGTCAATATGTTACCTGTCTTTGCAGAATATGACACCGATCGAATCCCGCGGATCACCCAGCTGGTTTTTGAACTCTTCCAGCAAGAAGACGGTCTTGATGCCTTGTTCGGTTTGATCCGGGAAGCACTTCCGGCAAAGTTGAACGAAACGGCCTATGCTCTGGCCTGCGATGTAGCAGCGGCCGACGGGCACCTTTACGAGACTGAGCTGCGTTTGCTTGAAGAGATGCGATACGAGTTGAATATCGATCGCCTACATGCCGCAGCGATTGAGCGTGGTGCTCGTGCGCGTCACATGATCGAGTGATCAGCTATCGTATACTGCGCCCCAGCGTCGGATGAGGGCCTTTTGCAAGTCGCGTGCGCGGCGGTTCCAAGCCCTCCCTCCGGGTGGGCGCTCTTTCTGATTTTCCGTTAGGCTGGCCCTTTTGGGCAGATCGGCCGAGAAGATGGCAAATGTCAGGTCGCGCCCGCTTGCCGTGCGGATATACCCACCCAGCCCACTGGCAAAATTGAGCGTTCCTGTTTTCGCGTGAACACTCAGAACAGATTTTGGGATTGGTTTCCCGTTGGCATCAGGAATTGCCACGGGCTTCATCAGTCGCGGCAAAAGACCTTTTTGAATCGCGCCAGAATAGGCCTGCGCCAGAGTTGATGCCGTCACACGTGATTTGTCGCCAAGTCCCGAATGATCGACGAAAAGGCAGCCTTTCATGCCAAGACGCGTCTGAGCCCACGCTGTCATCAGGCGTGCCGATCCCCGCAAAGAGCGCACCTGCCCATTGCGTTTCAAACTTGCGGTCATTCCCACAACCTCAGCTGTCAGGTTGGTCGAGTATTTTAAACAGTTTTGTATGACCTCTTGCAGTGGTGCGCTGCTGCGCTGCGCAACGACGCTGCCATGTGGGGCTGTGCGCGTCACCTTGGGCGCGGGCAACGCGATCCCTTGGCTGCGCGCAAAGGTTTGCAAGACTTCCCCTGCATAGAGTTCCGGCTTTCTGACAGGTAGCCAACGCGCCCCGCCATTTCCAAGAGCACCGCTCGCGACCGTCCAGCTGTCCGCAGAGCCGAGGTCCTTGTAAGAGAAAACCGGCAAATTCCGTTGTGATACACTGATTTTGGCCATCGTGACGTCGGGACGATAGTTGTTCGAGCGCGCATCCATCGTCAGTGCATAGCCCTGACCGCCGCGGCGCCATTCAAAATGCACCCGATTGTAATTCAGGTTTAGGCCTGAAATTGCCGGGTTATAGCCCGCGTAATCTGACTGATTGCTATCAATCTCGCTCTCGTAGGGTAGAGCGCCCCCGTACACCAGAAACTGGCCGCGGACTTCGCGAATTCCTGCGGCTTTGAGTTGGTGCGCCAAATCTGCAAGGCCGTCTGTGTCAAGGGTCGGATCGCCGCCCCCCGCCAGCACAAGGTCTCCGTTCACGACGCCGCCAGAAACTGTTCCTACAGCAAAAATTCGGGTGTGGAACCGAAAGGCAGGCCCCAACGTCTCTAATGCATAAATGGCGGTAACCGATTTGGTAACACTCGCAGGAGGTAAGCCGCCAGAGATGTCCCGAGCCTCTAGGATCTGTCCGGTCCGTGCGTCTGCCACAGCGTATATAATTTGGCCTGAAACGCCGGACTGCGCGAGCAAAGCATCTGCGGCAGGCATAGCGGCTCTTGTGCCGCTGGCAGTGGGCCGGACTTGCGGGCGCAACGATTGAACGAGACCAGCCGCGTCTGCAGTTGCGCTCTGCAGGGCGGTTGCGCCTAGGGCGCCGATAAAGAAGCGACGAGAAACAGCGTATACCATGGCCGTACTAAGCCGCAGGCCGTTTGGGTGAACAAGTCTTAACTGAGGCTTGCCTTGTGAAATTTATCTGACCGACAGAAATGTGAAGGAACTATTGGGGCCATTCGCCTGATCTTCGGACTGCAGTCGAAGATTCATTTCGCATCGGGATATCGGCAAAGCACCAACTCGGGGCCTTTCGCATTCCCAAAACATAGCTGTCTCGCCCACCTATGCGTGCTTGGTCAAATACCCGCGCGGCTTTGCTAAAGCGCGCTGACATGCGGTCTCCGGGGCGGGCAAGGACGCCTACAGGAACCATTTTCATGATGTCGTGCCACCGGTCCCAGCGGTGGAAGCCAGTCAGGTTATCGGCCCCCATGAGCCAGACGAACCGGACGTTGGGCATAATTCGCTGCAAGTGCTCTAGTGTTTCGGCGGTGTAGCGGGTTCCGATCCGAGCTTCGATGTCTGTAATGTGAACGCGGGGATGCGTCATCAGAGAGTTTGCCGCGTTTAAACGGTCTTCGATGGGCGCGGGACCGCGTTCTTTCAGGGGATTTCCGGGACTAACGAGCCACCAGACCTGATCCAGAGCGAACCGCTTGATCGCTTCGCGCGTGATCTGAACATGCCCTTGATGCGGCGGATCAAATGACCCACCCAGCAATCCGACCACTTGACCGGGTGCGACATAAGGCAAATTGTATGGCATCGGGGCTCCCGCAAAAAACCTGCCCATAAACCCGAGCCTGCGGTTGAGAGTCAAGCCAAGGGACGCGCAACTCTTTAGGGCACCCCAAGCGAAATCGAATTGAACGCGCAAACGACCTTTCTATGATTGCCCCTAAGCGGCCCCTTAGCTATGACTCCGCCCCAAACCCAGATTACCTGCAAGGAGCGGAAGCCCATGGCATCCTATCAATACGTCTACCACATGGACGGCGTGTCCAAGACCTATCCCGGTGGCAAGAAGTGCTTTGAAAACATCCGCCTCTCGTTCTTGCCTGGTGTGAAGATCGGTGTGGTTGGCGTTAACGGCGCCGGTAAATCGACCTTGCTGCGCATCATGGCCGGCATCGACAAGGATTTCAGCGGTGAAGCATGGGCTGCCGAGGGCGCTCGTGTTGGCTATCTGCCGCAGGAACCGAAGCTGGACGAGTCCCTGAGCGTGCGTGAGAACGTTATGCTCGCCGTGGCCGAGAAGAAGGGCAAAATCGACCGCTTCAACGAAATCGCCATGCAGATCGCCGAGGATTACACCGACGAGCTGATGCAAGAGATGACCGTCCTGCAAGACCAGATTGACGCAGAAAACCTGTGGGAACTGGACAGCCAGATCGACGTCGCGATGGAAGCTCTGCGCTGCCCGCCCGATGACGCGGATGTGTCGAAGCTGTCCGGCGGTGAAAAGCGCCGCGTCGCGCTGTGCAAACTGCTGCTCGAAGCGCCTGACATGCTGCTGCTCGACGAACCGACCAACCACCTTGATGCGGAAACCATCGCGTGGCTGCAGCAGCACCTGATCGACTACAAAGGTACCATCCTCTGCGTCACTCACGACCGTTACTTCCTCGATGACATCACTGGCTGGATTCTGGAACTCGATCGTGGCCGCGGTATTCCCTACGAGGGCAACTACTCGGCATGGCTGGAACAGAAAGCCAAACGTCTTGAGCACGAAGCGCGCGAAGACAAAGCCAAGCAGAAAACCCTTGAGCGCGAACTTGAGTGGATGCGTCAGGGCCAGAAAGCCCGTCAGGCGAAATCCAAAGCGCGTATCGCGGCCTATAACGAAATGGCCAGCCAGTCCGAGCGTGAAAAGGTCGGTAAGGCGCAGATCGTCATCCCGAACGGCCCCCGTCTGGGCTCCAAGGTTATCGAGGTCGAGAACATCCAGAAGGCCTATGGCGAAAAGCTGCTGGTCGAAGGTCTGGATTTCTCGTTGCCTCCGGGCGGTATTGTCGGTGTGATCGGTCCGAACGGCGCCGGTAAATCGACTCTGTTCAAGATGCTGACCGGGCAAGAACAGCCCGACAGCGGTTCGGTGACCTATGGTGACACGGTCAAACTGTCCTACGTGGACCAGTCGCGCGATGATCTGAACGCCGATGACACCGTTTGGGAAGCCATTTCGGGCGGCGCGGAACTGATCGAACTGGGGGATGCCTCGGTGAACAGCCGTGCCTACTGCTCATCCTTCAACTTCAAGGGTGGCGACCAGCAAAAGAAAGTTGGCCTGCTGTCGGGTGGTGAACGCAACCGCGTCCACATGGCTCGCCTGCTAAAAGAAGGCGGCAACGTGCTGTTGCTCGACGAACCGACCAACGACTTGGACGTGGAAACCCTGCGTGCTCTGGAAGATGCTCTGGTGGATTTCGCGGGCTGCGCGGTTGTCATCTCGCACGACCGTTTCTTCCTCGACCGTATTTGTACCCACATTCTGGCGTTCGAGGGTGAGGCGCACGTTGAATGGTTCGAGGGCAACTTCGAAGACTACGAGGAAGACAAGAAGCGCCGCCTTGGCCCTGACGCGCTGGAGCCCAAGCGCATCAAACACAAGAAGTTCACGCGTTAATTCGCGTCAGTTTTGGCAAAAACATGCGAACCGGAGGGGCTGCGAAGCATCTCCGGTTCTCATGGGTTGAACAGAGTGCCCATCTGAAGCAGTCTGTTTCCGTAGTGTAATCAGTTTTTCGGAGTTTGCGATGCTTGCGTCGTCCAGATTTGTTCAGCAAATCACGATGATCCCTGGCGCGTTCCAGGCCATCTCTGCCCAAGACGAGTTATTTAACCACTGCGACACTGACGAATATATGTGGAGCGGTGACGGGGCGCGTCAGGTGCGCTGGGATTTTACGTTTGATCAGCCTTTTGCCGCGCCGCCGGTCGTTTCGGCCGGGCTTTCGGGGATGGACAGCTCCCAGTCAGAAAACCTGCGTTTCAATATCCGTTGCACCGAGATCACCGCAGAAGGGTTCACGTTGTTGTTTGACACGTGGGACAACACGAGAATTGCGCGTGCAGGGGTATCTTGGACGGCACAAGGGATCGCACTTGGCAAAGCCAGAGGCGCGATCGCTGCGAAAGTCAAAGAGTAACTATTGGGCGATTTCTGAGAGTTCTAGAACCTTTGGCCCGATATCTGCGACGATCTCTGCGACGCCCAAAGCGTTGGGATGAATGCCGTCAGGCTGCATGTATGTCTGAATGGCATCCGCTGTGACGCCATCCTCGGCCAGTGCGGCGAAAAAGTTGGGGTAATAGAGCGTTCCGTATTGCTCTGACAGGTCGGGATAAATGGCCTCAAAGTTTCGTTTGTACTCCGCGCCGTAATTGGTTGTCGCGCCTAAGCCGACCAGCAAAACCTCTACGCCCTTGGCGTCAGCGGCCTTGAGGATGCCCTCAAGGTTCGCGCGTATCGCGGTTGGAGCAATCCCTCGAAGCAAGTCGTTGCCGCCAAGCGTGACGATCATCCCGTCGACATCATCAGTAAGCGTCCAGTCAACGCGTGAAAGGCCGCCAGCCGTTGTGTCACCAGACACCCCCGCGTTCATGATCTCGACGTCTGCGCCCTGCGCCATCAGCCACTGCTGGAGCTGGGGCACGAAGCCTTCTCCTTGCGGCAAACCGTAGCCTTGGGTCAGGCTGTCCCCTAGTGCAACAAGTCTGACTTCTGCGGCCAAAGCCGAGGTGTATGTGCACATTAAAACAGTTAGCGCGGCGGCGCATACCTTGCTGCCGCGGCCCAAGGCCCCATATCCAACCGATATGCTTGAAAGGATTTTTGCCGACATGAGTACCTCCGTGCTATCCCTCAAAGATGTGAGTTTGACGCTGGATGGCAATGCCGGTCCGGTCACAATCCTGCAAGGGATCTCTCTCGAGGTTGAAAAAGGTGAGTCGCTCGCCCTGGTCGGGCCATCGGGATCCGGGAAGTCATCTTTGCTGATGTTGTTGGGTGGGCTAGAGCGGGCCTCTGGCGGGTCAATTTCTTGTTTGGGTCAAGATTTGACCGAGATGAACGAAGACCGCCTTGCCCGTTTCCGCCGAGAGCACATGGGGGTTGTCTTTCAGTCGTTCCATTTGATCCCTACCATGACAGCGCTTGAAAATGTGGCGACGCCCTTGGAACTCGCGGGCGAGGTGGACGCGATGGACCGAGCGTCTGCGGAACTTGCAGCAGTTGGGCTTGGGCATCGTGCCGGGCATTACCCGGGACAGATGTCAGGGGGTGAGCAGCAGCGCGTTGCCTTGGCCCGCGCAGTCGCAACGCGCCCCAAGATTTTACTTGCGGACGAGCCGACCGGAAACCTTGACGGTGCAAATGGAGAAGCGGTGATCAATCTGCTTTTTGACCTTCGTGATCGACATGGTGCGACGCTAGTTATGGTCACGCACGCTCCGGAATTGGCCGCGCGGTGCAGTCGTCAGTTGCGGCTCATTGACGGCCATATCGCCGTTTCGGAGAGAGCTGTATGAACCTTGCGCTGCCTTTGAAGTTTGCCTTTCGTGAGCTGCGCGGTGGGCTACGTGGGTTCTATATTTTTCTGGCCTGTCTTGCACTCGGGGTGGCCGCTATTGCCGCTGTCGGGACCGTTCGCAGTGCAATCAACCAAGGCATCGCGTCCGAAGGCGCTGCCCTGCTCGGCGGCGACGCAGAGATCGAATTGACCTACCGCACCGCGAACCAAGAAGAACGCGCGTGGATCGATGGCATTGCCGAAAGCGTTTCAGAAGTCGTTGATTTTCGCTCAATGGCAGTTGCCGGCGAAGAGCGTGGTCTGACCCAAGTCAAGGCCGTCGATGCCGCCTACCCTCTGCTAGGTGATGTGCGCCTGACGCCGGATATGCCTTTGTTACAGGCCTTGGAGGGGACCGAAACCTTACCTGGCGCAGTGATGGCGCCTGCGTTGATTGATCGTCTGGGGCTGTCGATTGGGGAAAAATTTTCCCTTGGCGATCAGACATTCGCCCTCATGGCAGAGCTGACGCGCGAACCCGATGATGCCGGCGCGGGTTTTGGGCTGGGGCCGCGCACGCTGGTACGCTCTGGAGATTTGACTCAGTCAGGTTTGCTAACCGCCGGATCGATTTACGAAACCAAGTACCGCATGTTGTTGCCCGCTGGCACCGACCTAGACCAGAGCCGCGCGATGGCCGAAGAAACGTTTTCGGGCGCGGGCATCAGGTGGCGCGACTCTCGGGACGGGGCACCCGGGGTGTCTAGATTTGTAGAGCGCCTGAGTTCATTTTTGGTGATCGTCGGGCTGTCAGGGTTAGCGGTTGGCGGGGTTGGCGTGTCTGCTGCCGTTCGATCCTACCTTGCTGGCAAGACAGGCGTGATTGCGACATTGAGGACGCTCGGCGCGAGCCGCCAGACCATTTTTCTGACTTATTTTATCCAGATCGCAATACTGAGCGCTGCAGGGATCGCCATCGGGCTCCTACTTGGTGCTGGTCTTCCGTTGCTCTTGTCTCCGCTGATCGCACAAAATTTGCCTGTTCCTGCGGTTTTCACAGTGTATGCAACGCCCTTGATCGAAGCTGCGTTGTACGGCGTTCTGGCCGCGCTGCTCTTCACGCTCTGGCCACTCGCCCGGACCGAAGAAGTGCGGCCTGCGACGCTCTTTCGCGACGCGATGAGCAGCGCGAAGTTGCTGCCGCGTTGGCCCTATGTGGTTGCTGCGGGTGTTCTGTTGATCGCTTTGGTTGGGGCCGCTGTGGCGTTTTCAGCTGCGGCAACTCTGACACTTTGGACCGCGCTGGGTATCGCTGGGGCGCTCCTTATCTTGACGCTGGCTGCCTACGGGATCCGGACTCTGGCACGGTGGAGCAGCCACAGACGTCGGCAACACGGCCCTTTGCGTTGGGCTTTCGCTGCCGTCGGGGGCCCGCAACAAGAAACGTCTGCTGTTATCTTGTCTCTGGGGCTCGGTCTGTCGGTTCTGGCGGCGGTAGGTCAGATAGATGGCAACTTGCGCAATGCGATTTCTCGGGATCTACCAGATGTCGCGCCGAGCTACTTCTTCGTGGATATCCAGCCGGACCAACTTGACGGTTTTCTGGATCGCGTGACAACTGATCCAGAGGTCAGCCGTGTGGACACTGCGCCCATGCTGAGGGGAGTGATCACGGAAATTAATGGAACGCCAGCCAAGGAAGTCGCTCCGGATCATTGGGTTGTTCGCGGCGATCGCGGTATCACCTATGCGGCCAAACCGGACTCTCGAACAACAGTGACGGATGGCACATTCTGGCCCGAAGACTACGCCGGCGCGCCGCAGATTTCGTTTGCAGCAGAAGAGGCAGAAGAGATTGGTCTGACCCTCGGTGATACTCTGACCGTCAATGTTCTGGGACGGGACATCACAGGGACGATCACCAGTTTTCGTGACGTTGACTTTTCAACCGCGGGGATCGGCTTTGTCCTGACCATGAACCCGTCAGCCTTGTCTGGCGCACCTCATACGCACATCGCAACGGTTTATGCGACGCAGGCGGCCGAAGGCGCAATCTTGCGGGACATTTCCAACGCCTACCCAAACGTCACGGCCATCGGTGTGCGCGACGCGATAAACCGAGTTGCCGAAGTCATGTCGGGCATTGCCGCGGCGACTTCTTATGGGGCTGGAATGTCCCTGCTGACGGGGTTTTTGGTGCTGATTGGTGCATCGGCTGCGGGTGAGAAAGGCCGAACCTACGAGGCTGCGATCCTAAAGACCATTGGCGCAACGCGCGTTCAAATTCTACGGAGTTTTGCGCTACGAGCGATGTTGATGGGCGCAGCAGCTGGCATTGTCGGGCTGATCGCCGGTATCGCGGCCGGTTGGGGTGTCAGTGCGTATGTGATGGAGACTGGCTTCGAAGTGATCTGGTCCTCGGCGATCCTGATCATCCTCGGTGGGATTGCAGCCAATCTGCTGGCTGGTCTGGCTTTCGCCTGGAGACCTTTGGCGGCGCGGCCCGCAGGGGTTCTGCGGGCAAAGGACTGATCAGCGCGCCTTGCGCGATAGTCCCGCGGCGAATTGAACGATACCGGGCATTTGCTGTGCACCAACGTGGCGCCCGATTTCTCGGCCATTCCGGAATGCAATCATGGCCGGGATTCCTCGAATTGCGTATCTGCCAGACACGCTCTGGTGTTGCTCGGTGTTGAGCTTTGCCAACCGCGCCTTGCCCTTGAGGCGCTCTGCTGCCATCCCAAATTGCGGAGCCATTGCGCGACATGGACCACACCAAGGCGCCCAAAAGTCGACGACCAGCGGCAAAGCCGTATCTTGCGAAGCTTTTTGCAAGATCGCGAGATCAATTTCTGCGACCTTGCCCGTGATCAGCCAACCGCCGCATTTTCCGCATTTTGGGTTATCAGCCAATTTCTCATGAGGGACGCGATTGGGCGTGCCGCAGTCAATACATGTCATCCTGTCGTTCTGTGCCATCGGCTCTCCGCTATGTATTCTGCAAATTAGATGTGACTTACGCGCAGTCGGGTCAAGTCCGTTCATGGGGGAAAACCGAAGATGGCTCAACCAGCCATCCGAAGGAGTTGACGTTTCCCTGACAAAGCCCCACTTCTGCGGGCATGGCAGATCCATTTTTTTTCGGCTACGGCAGCCTCGTGAACCGCACCACCCATGTCTACGAAGATGCGCACCGCGCCAAGGTTTCTGGCTGGCGCCGGACCTGGCGTCATACTGCTCTTCATTCCGCGCCTTTTCTGACTGCGGTGCAATGTGATCGTACAGAGATCGAAGGCCTCATCGCACATGTCCCAAATGGCGATTGGGCGGCACTGGATCAACGAGAAAGCGGCTATGATCGCCTGCCTGCAACCCATCAGATCACTCACGACGTTCCCCGAGACATAGAGGTCGCGATCTACGCGGTACCGCAAAAACTTGAAGTTCCTGACCTGCAACACCCAATTTTGCTAAGCTATCTGGATGTCGTGATCCAAGGCTATCTTCGTGAATTCGGCGAGGCTGGCGCACTGAGATTTTTCGAGACCACGGATGGTTGGGACGCGCCTGTAAAGAACGACCGCGCTGCGCCTGAATACCCTCGCCACCGCAGCCTCAGTCCGGCCGAAACCGATTTCGTCGATGCGCAGCTTCGCGCTCTTGAGATGCAATTTACAGGCTAAGTTGAATCGCCCTGCGGGAACTCTTTTCACTCTCTTGCGTTGTCTAAACATCAAGTAGTTAAGGAGTTTATGAGATGAACTGGGATGTTGTTGAAGGCAAGTGGGACCAATTTAAAGGTAACGCCAAAGAGAAGTGGGGCGACCTCACAGATGACGAAGTCACCGAAATGGAAGGCAAGCGCGACAAGGTGATCGGAAAACTTCAAGAGAAGTATGGCTGGACCAAAGAAAAGGCCGAGGAAGAGGCAGACGCCTTCCTGAGCGAACACGCTTAAGCGCGTAGTCTAGATAAATGAAAAGGGTAGATCACATCTGTGATCTGCCCTTTTTCGCGTTTGCAGGCCCTTGACGGGGTGAGTGCGAAACGAAACAACAAGAAGACCCCTTTCGTAGGGTAATTGATTCAGCGCGGCGTCTCGCCTCGCCCTATTCACGGCCCTCAGCGTGCCGGTAGGAGACTCCCATGAAATTTCGTTTTCCCATCGTTATTATTGACGAAGACTTCCGTTCCGAGAATTCATCGGGTTCCGCCATTCGGGCGTTGGCGACCGCCATCGAGGAAGAGGGTTTCGAAGTTCTGGGGGCTACCAGCTATGGGGATCTGTCGCAATTTGCGCAGCAACAGTCCCGAGCCAGCGCCTTTGTCCTGTCGATCGACGACGAAGAATTCACCCCCGGACCCGATCTGGACCCCGCAGTTCTGAACATCCGCAACTTCATCGAAGAAGTGCGCTGGAAGAACGAAGATGTTCCGATCTACATCTATGGCGAGACCAAAACCTCGCGCCATCTTCCGAACGATATTCTCAAGGAACTTCATGGCTTTATCCACATGTACGAGGATACGCCCGAGTTCGTTGCCCGCCACATCATCCGAGAAGCGAAAAGCTATCTCGAAGGCATCCAACCCCCGTTTTTCCGTGAACTTTTGGACTACGCAGAGGATGGCTCCTATTCGTGGCACTGCCCCGGGCACTCTGGCGGCGTGGCTTTCCTCAAGTCACCTGTTGGTCAAATGTACCACCAGTTCTACGGCGAAAATATGCTCCGCGCCGATGTCTGTAACGCTGTTGAAGAATTGGGTCAGCTGCTGGACCACAACGGCGCAATCGGGGCGTCCGAGCGGAATGCAGCACGGATTTTCAATGCCGACCACTGCTTCTTTGTGACAAATGGCACGTCGACCAGCAACAAGATGGTTTGGCACCACACCGTTGCCCCTGGCGACGTCGTGGTTGTGGACCGCAACTGCCACAAATCGATCCTGCACTCGATCATCATGACGGGCGCAATCCCTGTCTTCATGAAGCCGACGCGGAACCATTGGGGTATTATCGGTCCGATCCAGAAATCGGAATTCGAGCCGGAAACCATCAAAGCAAAGATCCGGGCCAACCCCCTGCTCGAAGGCGTTGATCCGGAAACAGTGAAGCCGCGGATCATGACCTTGACGCAGTCCACCTATGACGGCGTTCTGTATAATACAGAGACGATTAAGGGTATGCTCGACGGGTACGTCGAAAATCTGCATTTCGACGAGGCGTGGTTGCCGCACGCAGCGTTTCATCCCTTCTATGGCACCTACCACTCTATGGGGCGCAAGCGTGGGCGCACCAAAGAGTCTGTCACCTATGCAACGCAATCGGTGCACAAACTGCTTGCTGGGATCTCACAGGCCAGCCACGTGCTGGTGCAGGACGCAGAAGACACCAAGTTGGACAGGCATCTATTTAATGAAGCCTATCTGATGCACACGTCGACCTCGCCGCAATATTCGATCATTGCGAGTTGTGACGTCGCGGCCGCAATGATGGAGCCTCCGGGTGGGACCGCGCTGGTCGAGGAAAGCATCGACGAAGCGCTGGATTTCCGCCGTGCCATGCGCAAAGTGGACGAGGAGTTTGGCGAGAACGAATGGTGGTTCCAGGTGTGGGGCCCCGAGGAACTGGCCGAAGAAGGCATGGGCCGCGCCAAAGCCTGGGAGCTAAAGAAGACCGATGCCGAAGGGGTGAATGCTTCTGACGGCGAGGACAGCTGGCACGGATTTGGCGATATGGCGCCCGGGTTCAACATGCTGGACCCAATCAAAGCGACGATCATCACGCCTGGCCTGAACCTTGACGGCCGTTTCGAGGAGACTGGAATTCCGGCTTCGATCGTGTCGAAGTTCCTTGCCGAGCACGGCGTTGTTGTCGAGAAAACAGGCCTCTACAGTTTCTTTATCATGTTCACCATTGGGATCACCAAAGGTCGGTGGAACACGCTTGTGGCGGCGTTGCAGCAGTTCAAGGACGACTTTGACCGAAACCAACCCATGTGGCGGATCATGCCGGAATTCTGCGCCAAACAACCTCGTTGGGAGCAGATGGGCCTGCGCGACATGTGTCAGCACGTTCATACCCTCTATTCGAAATATGACGTGGCTCGTCTGTCGACCGAGATGTACCTGAGCGATTTGCAGCCGGTGATGACCCCTGCCGATGCCTATTCACATATTGCCCGCCGCACGACAGAGCGGGTGCCGATTGACGAGCTGGAGGGTCGTATCACGACGTCACTTGTGACGCCCTATCCTCCGGGCATCCCGCTGTTGATCCCGGGCGAGGTCTTTAATCGTAAAATCGTGGAATACCTGAAATTCAACCGTGAGTTTGCGCGCGAATGTCCCGGTTTCGAAACGGATATCCACGGCCTGGTTCAAGAGCGCGGTGAAGATGGTGTTCTACGCTATTTCGCTGATTGCGTCCGGCAGGAGTGATTGGCTTCACGCTTATGGAGCCCCGGTAGAGAAAAGACCCGCATCCAAGGATGCAGGTCTTCTTTCATTCGGCGGCTTCTTTGTGTTTGGCTTCTGGCGTGTGCTGCATACCAAGCTTTTCGCGCCAGTAGGGTTCAGAAGTCATGGTCCCGTATGCGCCGCGGTAACTCTTCACCAAGGCGTCGTATTTTCTCACGAATAAACGGGCATTCCTCGCAAATGCACGGAGCGCTTGCCAAGCTTCTGCTTTCGAATGGCGCACGGTGTAGTATTTGGTACGCTCTGTGTTCAGGTACGTGATTTCGGAGGCGCCCCAGATAACGCCGATATATCCGCGCTGCGGTCCGGTCAGGAGTATCTTTTTCCCGAGCTTCTTGTATCCCGGTAGAAGATGGCCGTTCAAAGTCAGCTTCATCAATGTACGATGCCACGCTGGGGTCGGATTTTCGCGATGCGGCGGCAGCACGACATCGGGCGTCAGCGGTTGCCAAGCTTCTGCTTTCGTCAGTGCTTTGATATCTGAACGCCGTGCAGCGACATCGGCATTCCGGTCAAAATAGTCAGGCCCGCTGATCACGTCTTCCATCGCAAGATTGATCGCTGCGATGGAGTTATAGTGCATTCGCGGCAGGTTCCGCAAAAGGAACCAAACGGCGATTTTGAGCACGCGCCATTTCCCCACCTCCAGATCGGGCAATGACAGGTGGTGTGCCATGTGACTGCGCAAATCGAGATACCATGTCAGAGGGCTTTCCTTTTCGGTGAAGCTCTCTTGGAAGGAAACTACGCCGTTCAATGTGACCGTGTTGAACGCATTGGCGAGCGAGAAGCTGACGTCATCGCCGCGCACAAAGAACGGGAACGCTAGATGGTTTGCAGCGTCGACCGGGAACGCGAAATACCACCAGCCCGCGTAGAAATTCCTTGGAACCGAAGGCGTGGCCGCCAGCTCCATCTCCGTCATTTCGCTCGGATCGCGTAAGTCAGTGTTCATAAACAGCGGTCGGCAGCGTTCGAAGAAGAGTGCACCATTTTCCCAGATGGCCCAACGACGGGCTTCGCTGATCATCGCCCCAGAGACAGCCGTGTTCGGATCGTTTGCGTAGGCAAGAAACGTCCAAGTCCGCTCGATACTCTCCATGTGGATCGAGGCATCGTCATCCATGAAAAGACAATGGCTATCACCGCGGTCGCGTGTTTCTAGAAGACCGCGCGTAAAACCCCCTGCCCCGCCAAGGTTGGCATTCGGAACAACGCTGATAAAGGAAGGGAGAGTGCTGAGATCAAAATGCTCGGCAAGCGTCTGCCCGTTGTCTGTTACGGTCAAGTGCAAGTGATCTTTGATGACCGAAGTCGACATGTAGCCTTCAAATCGCTTCATCGTGCGGGCAACGGCCTCTTCACGGCGGAAAGTTGTGACAGCGAGATTGAGCGAAGGGCTGCGCTTTGCCTCATCTCTGCTGACCCAGCGGGCATCGGAGAGTTTGCCATTGCTCATGGCCTTTAGCGCAAAAAAGACGAGACCGTCCGTGTAGGGTTCGGATAAAATATGCTGGAGATCAAACCGAAGGGGCTCATCCTGCGCAGCCTCTTCGAAGCTGACGATTTCCGTCAGGACCGTCTCCCATGAGCGATCCTGCGCGGCCAGAGTAATGGTCAGTTCGAATGTGCCCTCACCTTGAAGTTCGAGAGCCAGATCCGAGAGCCCGCATTCGCGTTTCCATTTCTCGGTATTGAAAAGGTTGAACCACGTCCCGAAGTCTGCGGTCCCTGACGCGATGAACTGCACCTCCCTTTTGCTGATCGACAGGGCAGCAGGTCCATCGGTATGGACATAGAGTTCTCTTTCGGTGCAAATTCCCGCCTCTGGCCACATCAACGACTGCAGTGTGGAATAAGATGCAGACAAGGTGCCAATGGCCATTCTCGAACTCCTGAAACGTTGTTTGGACCGGGTACGCCACAGCTCACTTATACAGAGCGGCCAAGTCACTTTTCTGCGGTATACCCTTTGTATTATGGGATGAGTACCGGTAATTCGCTGGTCTCTCGCACCTGCGGCAAAGAATTGCAGAGCGGTTGGCGCTCAATCCAGCATAGTTTCGTGGATCGCGATCGCCTCGTCCAAGTCATCGAAGTATTCTGCACGCCCATGCTCAAGGATGATGCCCGCATTGCAGTATTTCCGCACCTCTCTGAGGTTGTGGTTCACCATAATTGCGCTGGATGTTTGCATCCTTTCGGCAAAAATCTGGCGGCTCTTTTTCTTGAAGGTTTTGTCACCGACGGCGGTGACCTCGTCTACAAGATAGGTGTCGAACTTGATGCCCATAGAGCAACCAAACGTGAGCCGCGATCGCATGCCACTGGAATAGCTGCGCACAGGCATATGGTAGGATTTTCCGAGTTCGGCGAAGTCTTCGACAAACGCAACGAGGTCATCCGTATCCACCCCGTAAATTCGCGCGACAAATCTCACATTTTCTGCGCCTGTCAGGTCACGGTGGAACGACCCGCCTAGCCCCACTGGCCAAGAGATTGTCCCATCCGTGACGATGCGGCCGCTATCGGGCCGGGAGATGCCAGCGATAATCTCGAGCAGAGTCGACTTTCCCGCCCCGTTCCGACCCAGCAATGCCAGCGAGGTATGCGAGGGCAACGTGAGGTTAAGGTTGTCGATCACAACCTTTCTCTCGCCCTTGATGCGAAAGCTCTTCGTAAGGTTCTCGAGCCTGATCATCGTGTTTTTCCGATTAGCTCCGGTCGCGGATCGAGTAATAAATCAGTACGCCAATCGACCAGATGAAGATCAAGAACAGCGCAGACAAAGCACCGATGACGATCCGCTGTGGGGCTTCGGCTTCTTGAGCCAAGCTGGGGCGGATGTAAGTGGCGAGGTATCGACTTTGACGCGAGGCATTGTCTTTGGCCAGATCAAGGGCGGCCAAGGCGGTCCGGTAGGTTTCTTCTGCGAATTGTAGATCGACGTTCAGGCGTTCGTATTCCGAAAGAAGCGCAGGATAATCAGTTGATACAGTTCCGTTTGTGGCAGCGTCTTCTCCTGATGCGGTCAGGTTTTCGCGTTCAACACGGATGCGGTCTTCGATCACTTCGATCCGCTGTTGTGATTTCTTGACACGGGGGTCCGCGTCCCCGACAGAGCCCAACAGGATGTCATATTCGATCAGGCTCTGTGCCAATTGCTGCTGCAAATTGTTCATCACACCCATGCGGCCCTGAATGTCCGCGGTCGGGTCCACAATCTGGGTGCGCGTCCGAAATTGCGTCAGAGCTTCGCGTGCATCTTTCAAACGATCCAGCGCTTCGGACAGGTCCGCTTCGGCGTAACCCATGGCGTCCGCACGCGCTTGCTCGTTCAGAGCATTGATCCGCAGCTGGCTCTCGCCTAAAATTGCTTCGGCTATATCCTGCGCATACTCGGCATCAAACGCGCTGGTTTTGACTTCGATGAGGCCAGATCCGCTGTCGTAGGAAATCCGGACAACGCGGCCCCAATACCACAGGAGTTGCTCGATCGAGGCGTTGGGCCACACAGAGAAAGCCCAATCCTCGGGCCAATGCTGGCTGAAATGCGTGCGCAAATCGAGTTGCTCATCAACCGCGCGCAGCATTTCCTGACTCTGGATGAACTCGAAGAGGATGTCACTATCCGAGGCCGAACCGCTGGAGGCAAAGCTCGCAAGACCGCCGAGAAGATCGCTGGTCGCAGTCGTCTCTTGGCTGCGGACGGTGAAACCTGTCGTCGAGACAAACTGATCCTTGGCGACCGTCCACAGGTACGTGTTCACCGCAATTGCGGGCGCAAGTACAATGAGAATAAAGCTAAAGATAACACCCCAGTGCCGCGTGCGCATCCGCGCAGGGCGGGCTAGCGGGAAATCGGCGGCGCCTGCGCGGGCTTCCTCGAGTTCCTTTTCCAAGGAGGAGATCCGGGTCATCAGTTTTTGACGGATCATCTGCTTGTTCTTGCCAAGTTGCCCTTTGGGACCACCCTGAGCGGGCCCGGCTCCTGCGCCACCTTGCTTTCGCTTGGGCGCCTGCTCTCCTGTTGAAAGCGATGGGGGCTTTGTTTCCGTCATGGGAGTTCTACTGTCCTCGGGCAATTGGGCCACAGCGCGCGCTGCTGCTTCCTTTTCAGACAGTTACTGTTCTGAAGGATCAAATGCAACGCGTTGCGGGATGGGCGCTACTCACATCATGTTCATGTGATTTGTCCCTTGCGCCAGCTGGAGGCATTTGCCATTGGCCTACCATAGGGGCATAGTCCGCCAGAATGGGTAGAATGCTAGATAGTTTCGCAGAATTCCTTGCGACATCGGAATAAAGAGATCGGGCGACAGACAGTGATTGATCCGAACGCAGAAGGCTTGGTAGCGCGACGCCGCACTACAGGGACGCAGCGTAGTTTTGCGTCGGCCAGAACGATCCTTGCTTTGATGCTCCGGGAAATGTCGACGCGATATGGTCGTACGCCAGGGGGCTACCTGTGGAGCTTGTTGGAACCGATGGCGGCAATCCTGTTCCTGTCACTGGGGTTTTCGCTCATTATCCGGACCCCGCCGTTGGGCACGAGTTTTCTGTTGTTTTACACCACTGGCTTCTTGCCGTTTAACATCTATGCGAACATGGCCAACTGTACTGCCAGAGCAGTCAGTTTCTCTAAGCCTCTTCTGAAGTTTCCTGCTGTCACATGGGTTCACGCGATTTTGGCACGTCTGTTTCTAAACAGTCTGACCGACGTCCTTATCATGGTTATTTTGGTGGGTGGCGTGTACTTCGCGGTTGATAGCCGCTCCATGTTGGATCTGCCTCTGGCCATTCTTGGTGTGTCTTTGGCGATCTTGCTCGGGTTTGCTGTCGGAACGGTGAACTGTGTATTAATCAGCCTTTTTCCACTGTGGGAGCTGATTTGGGGAGTGATCACGAGGCCACTTTTCCTCGCGTCCGGTGTTCTGTTTCTATATCGAGACTTGCCTGACGCGGCACAGGAAATCCTGTGGTACAATCCGTTGATGCAGATCACAGGAATGGTGCGGGCCGCGTTCTATTCTACTTATGACGCATCTTACGTGAGCGTCACCTACATCCTAGGACTTTCCCTCGGCCTTTTGACTCTTGGGCTGATCCTGATGGGGCGCTTCCACCACGATATCCTGAACAAGTAGCTTTCGAATTACTTGCCGCTTAGACGCATGATGTCGGAGTGTGTGCGTTTGCGACGTCCCAAGAGACCGTCTGCAATTGCAATGGACAGCAGCTTAAGAAAGCGTTTGCGCTCTCCGGTGTGGCTCCGTGCTTTCAAAAGCCATTTCGGCAGGATCACCGCCATGACCGGCCAGAACAGCAGGCCCGCCGCCATCTTGTAAAGTATGAGCAGATTTCGGTGATAATAATAGGCTTTCCAAAGGGGGACGAAGCGCCCCCTTTGCGCGTTGTCTTGCGCGGCGCTTTTGAAAGTCGCCATGTCATGCTCGAACTGGATCGACGGCTCAAATCCAATCCGATGGCCTGCTTTGGTCAGTTGCAGGGTGTAGATCCCGTCATCACCGTAGATAAAGAGATCCGGATCAGGGTATCCGATAGACTTGATCGCCCGCGCTGCAACAAAGAACCCTACGAAAGAAGTCACATCGATTTGCATCGCGGGCCCCTCGTAGTCAGAGGGGTGCACATGAAAACCGGAGCGCCCCCCGCCGAAAAGTGTGCGTATGAACTCCTTGCCATGCCAGAAAGGATTGCGCGAGGGGCGGTTCATCTCGCAGATTTCGCCGGTGGGGAAATACACCGCAGCTGCCATTGCATCCCATTTGTCATCTGGAATCTCGTGGAAGCGGGTCAAGGCACCTTGGGCGGGGCGACCATCATCATCCATGACCACAAGCCAATCGGGGGTGTGATGCTCCATCGCTTGGCGCATCCCGGTCGCAAAGCCCCCTGCCCCGCCAGTATTTAACTCGCTGTGAATGATATCCAGACGGTGATCCCCGAGCAGCGTCTGTTCAGCCTCGTAGGTGTTCAACCACGCGCGCGTGCCATCCGTTGAGGCGTTGTTCACAACCACGACAGCGCAGATTTCTGTAGAATTACTCTCTAGCAGCCGTTCGAGCGTAACCTTCAACTTCTCTAGCCGATTGAAGGTTACGACAACCGCGACAAGACGGCGGGTGAGGGCCGCTGCTTGTGCCTCGCCGATGCTATCTGGAACTGCGACGTTCAATGGATCTGCCTCTGCTGACTTTGATGCAGGCAAGGCACATACTTCGCCCGCCCTGTCAACATGTTCGGCGGGCGTTGGGGTTCTGTGGCAGGCCTTTGCGCACGGCCCTTAGTTCGTGGGAATCGAGACCCGCAAGTGAACTGTTTCCAGCCCCATGTTGCTCTCGTAGATACCCGCATTCGACCGGTGGTCATACCCCAAGCCAATTCGCATACCGTTGCGGGCTTCGTAGCCAAGCTCGATACCCGAGCGGAACTCAACCGGTCCGCCAAGATCTACGCCGTCGCCTTGGATATAGATGCCGGGCATTGCGTGCAGTTGTAGGTATCCAGCGCCAAAGGTGGTGTCCCACGCTTGGCCAACCCCGATCCAACCATCGTTGTCATTCGTCAGAGACAGACCATAGATGACCTGGAACGGTCCCATTGCCAGCGACGTGTCACGGCGGACATAAAATTCGGTGCCAAAAGTCTCTTCTTGGAAGTAGGTCTCGCCCAAGGAAAATGACATGCGGCTGTCGACTTCGTTTGGCCCCATACAGCTGCCGGTCGGGCAGTAATTCGCACCCATATCGAGCAAACCCAGAGCCAGGGTTAGAACAGCAAAAGTCCCGTCAGCCATGAAAAGTCTCCTTGAATGCCTGTATGCGCTGGATGCGGACAGAGCGCGCGCGCCTTCTTGTTACATGCACAGGTAAGACAGACTGCCGGACATTGCACGACAAAATCTCCTTTGGCTGTGGAAATTTGCGACAAGGGACGAGTGCGCAACAGGCCCCGCGACGGGGGCGGGGCCTGAGCGGGTCACGTTAAGCGAGGGCTGGGTTAATTGAACTTCTTGATTTCACCCGACTTCAAACGGCTTACATAACTCTCCAGCTCGGCTTTGACGATGGGCATCAAGAAATACAGACCGATGATGTTCACGACGGCCATGGCAAAGATCGCCGCATCCGAGAAGTCGATCACAGGGTTAAGGCTAGCCGCTGCGCCGATCACGACAAAGATGCAGAAGATGACCTTGAACGATAGATCTGCTGCTTTGCTTTCACCAAAGAGGAAGGTCCAAGCCTTCAGGCCGTAGTAGCTCCAGCTGATCATGGTCGAGAAGGCAAACATGATCACCGCGACGGCCAGAATATAGCGGAACCACCCAAACGAAGACGAGAACGCTGCGGAAGTCAGCGCGACGCCAGTATTCCCGCTCACAGTCTCGATCGCGCCGGATTCACCTACAATATAGAGACCGGTTGCTGGATCCATGACAAGCTGACCGGTAATGATGATAACCAATGCGGTCATTGTGCAGATCACGACAGTGTCGATGAAGGGCTCAAGCAAAGAAACATAGCCTTCGGTCACAGGTTCTTTGGTGCGCACGGCAGAGTGTGCGATTGCGGCCGAGCCCACCCCTGCTTCGTTCGAGAAGGCCGCGCGCTTGAAACCTTGGATCAACGCGCCGACAAGACCGCCCGCCACGCCAAGACCCGTGAAAGCCCCTTCAAAGATCTGTCCGAATGCCCAACCGATCTGGTCAGCGTTCATGAGGATGATGACCAGTGCGGTCGCCACGTAGATCACCGCCATAATGGGCACGACTTTTTCGGTCACTTTGGCGATGGATTGCAGGCCACCGGCAATGGTCGCAAAGACGATACCTGCAAAGATGACGCCTGTGATCCAGCCGGGGAAATCACCAAGAACGTTGGTTAATTGCGCATGGGCTTGGTTCGATTGGAACATGTTGCCCCCACCAAACGCACCACAGATACAGAAGATCGCGAACAGGATTGCCAGCGGCTTGCCACCTTTGAGGCCGCGCTCTTTGAACCCTTTGGTAATGTAATACATCGGGCCGCCCGACACGGTGCCGTCAGGGTATTCGTTCCGGTATTTCACGCCGAGCGTACACTCCGTGAATTTCGACGCCATGCCCATTAGCCCTGCGAGGATCATCCAGAATGTTGCGCCCGGGCCACCGATGCCGACTGCAACCGCAACGCCAGCAATATTGCCAAGCCCGACGGTGCCGGAAAGCGCAGTCGCCAGCGCCTGGAAGTGACTGACTTCGCCTGCATCATCGGGATCAGAGTAGTCCCCTTTGACCAACGCGATGGCATGGGCAAAGCCGCGCAACTGAATGCCCGCGAAGTAGACGGTAAAAATTGTGGCCGCAATCACGAGCCACGCCACGATCCACGGAAAGCTGGTGCCGGGAAACGGACTGAAGATAAAGCTGACGAACCAGCCGGTTGCATTGGCAAAGGCCGTATTTACTGTTTCGTCGATGGTGCTTGCATAAGCCGGCGCAGCCAGAAACGGCGCAGCCGCGGCCCCCATGAGGGGCGCTTTGAAATATCTGTTCATTGTAGGTCCCTGTTGGCTTTGTTCTTAAGGAACAATGGTGACCGCGACCGGCGCAGCTTGGGCCAATGTGCCCGCGACCGATCCGAAAAGGCGTGTCGATATCGAAGATTGTCCTGTGCGACCGATGACAAGCTGCTTGGCGCCCGTGTCCGCCACGACCTTGAGCAGGGTCTCGGAAATATGGCCGTATTTCACCATGACCTCGACAGCGACGCCGCTGCTTTGGATTTCTTGCAACAACGGACTAACGATCGCTTTGTCTGCGCGCTCGAGCTCTTCTTTGCGGCGCATGTGGCGTTCTTCGATTTCTGTCTTGGTCAGGAACGAATAAGGGGACCATTCCAGCACATGCACGACGACAAGCGTCGCGTTTTTGGCCCTAGCTACGTCCAAAGCAAAATTCACCGCGTTGTGGGCGTTTTCACTGCCATCATACGCGACGACGATTTTCTCGGTCATCGGTTTCTCCAGATTTTGTTATGGTTGGTATCAATGGATTTTGTGGAAACTAGTGGGGTTGCCACGGGAAGTTCTCTCGAATCCTAGGCAAGTCCGGCCCATTTGCTCTGAATTTCTCGCGTTTTCCGGTCGCTTCGCGCAGTTTATTGCAGATGCGGTTAAGCCTTGTTCAAGAGTCATCAATAAAATACCGATCCGGTCCGTTTCTCGTGTCCCGCGAATGTGGGTGGTCAGCACCTTGACCTTCGGAGTGCGGGATCACAGGTTGAGCGGCATATTGACCAGACGGAGGCTCATGATGACCAACCCCATTTCCCCAAAAGCACTTGAGCAACTTGCCGAAGTGGCGGTGCGTGTGGGCCTGAACCTGCAAGAGGGGCAAGACCTGGTGATCACCGCCCCTGTCGAAGCACTTCCCTTGGTGCGCCGGATCACTGCTGCCGCGTATCGCGCGGGTGCTGGGGTCGTAACGCCGATCCTGTCTGATCCAGAGATCACGCTAGCGCGGTTTGAAAATGCAAATGACGCGTCATTCGATAAGGCGGCAGAGTGGCTCTATGCTGGTATGGCTGAGGCCTACAAAAAGAATGCTGCGCGCTTGGCGATTGTGGGCGAAGACCCAATGCTACTGGCCGAACAAGATCCTGAAAAAGTCGCCCGTGCGGGCAAGGCCAATTCGATTGCCTACAAGCCAGCGCTCGAGAAGATTGCGAACTTTGATATCAACTGGACGATCGTGAGCTATCCAACCGCAGCTTGGGCGGCGCGCGTCTTTCCTGATCTGCCCGAAGAAGAAGCTGTCGAAAAACTCGCCGACGCTCTTTTCTCTGCATCGCGCGTTCTGGAGCAGGACCCTGTCTCCAATTGGTCAAACCACAATGCAACGCTCCGGTCTCGAACAGCTTGGCTCAATGAACAGCGGTTCGATGCACTGCACTTTTCGGGGCCCGGTACAGATCTAACCGTCGGCCTCGCCGAGGATCATGAGTGGCATGGGGGCGCGTCGACTGCGACGAACGGTGTGACCTGCAATCCGAACATACCCACCGAAGAAGTCTTTACTACACCGCATTCGGCCCGCGTCGATGGCGTGGTGCGATCCACCAAACCCTTGTCCCATCAAGGCAGCTTGATCGACGAAATCGAAGTGCGTTTTGAAGCTGGCAAGATCGTTGAGGCCAAGGCATCTAAGGGTGAAGCCGTTTTGCTGAAGCTCTTGGATACAGACGAAGGCGCGAGCCGTTTGGGCGAGGTTGCTTTGGTCCCCCATTCCTCGCCGATTTCGCAATCTGGAGTTCTGTTCTACAACACGCTCTATGACGAAAACGCAGCCTGCCACATCGCATTAGGACAATGCTATTCCAAGTGCTTCCTGAACGGAGGAGATCTGAGCAGCGAAGAGATCGCCGCCCGCGGGGGAAATAGTAGCATGATCCACGTTGACTGGATGATTGGCAGCGCGGAGATCGACATCGATGGTATCCGCGAGGACGGGACCCGAGTCCCTGTTTTCCGTAAGGGAGAGTGGGCCTAATTCACTGATTGGGGGCTGTAACCGCGATCTTTTTGCGGCCCCCAAGATTCGTTTGCATGATTTTTGCGTACCAAATGTAGTAGTTGAAACTTTTCTGCTCCCTATGACGTAAAGCACCTAGATGAGAAAAGTGTTTGTTTTCAATGCCACGGCGTTGAAAAAAAAATCGATTTTAGAGCAAAGATAGGTTCCCATACGAACGGGTAACGCTCCTCACCCATCGAGATCATTCTAAAAATGTGCATTCAGCTTTAAATTTGTCTCAAGGCAGCCGTTTCTCTTAAAGACGCGCCAAACAACATAATAATCCGTGAGACCGAAATGCTGAACAAATCACTCATTCTGCGTTTTCCCGACCTTCAAGGTGCCCAGATGGCCGCACCCTTCATGGTCGAGGGGCTCGCGACACAACTTGATGAGTTGCAGATCATCGATCTCAAGGTGATCATCGGAAAGGCCGGCGAGCTGGTTGTATCCGCTGGGTTCGAAGATGCAAAGACCCTGAAAAAGGCAGATCCGTTCTTCGCCGAAATGATCGAGACGATGAAAAAGTCGTTCTTGTTCCGCGTGAACGTGTTCGACGCGGTCGCGGTTATGAACCTGAATGCCGAAGCGATCGAAGCGAAAACCTCGGCTCGCGCTGCAGCTTGAGTTGTGTCCTGAGAAGGACGCGAGTAAGAGATAACGCCCCGCCCTGTGCGGGGCGTTTTGCATTTGTTGATTCTTGTTTTTGAGGCGGGTTCCCCAAGCCTGGAGGCGACCTTTGGATAGGATTTCTCGGTTTCTACCATCCGAAAGGTTAAGAATCAGCAGCTTAGACAGGGCAAGTTGAAAAAGTGCTTGTCAGACTCGGGACGCGTAGGTCATTAATTACGCTAACTAGAGAATATGACGCCTTATACCGTAACAAACGGCGTCGCACCGAGGGCAGACAAAACCGATGGCACAACAGGGCCGCATAGATCTATTGGTTGGGCAGCATGCCGCGAGCTTGTCAGAGAGACTGCAAGCGCATCGCACGCAGCTGTTTCCGCCGGATGCGCGCCGTGCCCTGCGCAAGTTTACCAGTGGTGAAGTCGCGGCACTTCTTGGCGTCAAGGATGCGTATCTCAGAAAACTGCATCTGGACGGCCGGGGACCAGAACCTGAAATTCGAACAGGGGGTCGCCGCTATTATTCGACCGAGGATATTCAGGCCCTTCGGCAGATGCTGGAAAAAGGCGCCAAAGCCCCTGGAACCTACCTGCCCGGCCGGACCGAGGGGGATCATCTTCAGGTCATAACGGTCATCAACTTTAAGGGTGGTTCGGGGAAGACCACAACCTCGGCACATCTCGCGCAAAAGCTGGCGTTGGATGGTTATCGCGTGCTTGCCGTAGATCTGGACCCACAAGCCAGCTTGTCAGCTTTGCACGGGTTTCAGCCGGAGTTCGATTTACTGGATGGCGGCACCCTGTATGACGCAATCCGGTACGATGATCCTGTGCCGTTGGCAGATGTCATCCAAAGCACCTACTTTACCAACCTCGACATCATTCCGGGCAACCTGGATCTGATGGAATTTGAACACGACACCCCAAAGGCTCTGGCAGAGCGTTCGGGCGATCTGTTCTTTACGCGGGTCGGCGAAAAGCTTGCCGAGGTTGAAGCCAGCTATGATGTTGTGGTGATTGATTGCCCGCCCCAATTGGGCTTCTTGACGATGTCGGCATTGTCAGCGGCGACTGCGGTGTTGGTGACCGTGCATCCCCAGATGCTGGATGTTATGTCCATGTGCCAATTCCTGTTGATGACATCAAACTTGCTTGGGGTCGTGGCCGAAGCCGGGGGCGATATGTCCTACGATTGGCTGCGCTATCTGGTGACGCGCTACGAGCCTGGTGATGGTCCGCAAAACCAGATGGTCAGTTTCATGCGGTCGATGTTCGGGGAACATGTTCTGAATCATACAGCGCTGAAGTCGACTGCGATCAGTGATGCTGGGATCACTAAGCAGACCCTCTACGAGGTCGAGAAGAACCAGTTCCACCGCGCCACATATGAACGGGCTATGGAAAGCCTGAACAATGTGAATGGCGAGATCGAGGATCTGATCCAGAAGGCTTGGGGGCGCTGATGGCACGCAAGAACCTTCTTGGTAATCTGTCGAACCCAGCCGGAGAGGATGCACCTGCTCCGGCCAAACCGCGTCGGACCACCGGCGCGATCGGCGCGGTGAGCCAACAGATAGCCGATCTGAAGACCCGCGCACTGGCTGAAATTCCGCCCGAGCTGATTGACGATGCCGGTCTCAAAGATCGTCTGGACGACGACCCCGAAGGCCTCGCAGCGCTGGTTGCGTCGATCCGCGAATATGGGCAGCAAGTCCCTGTCCTACTGCGGCAGTCGCCGACCGATGGGAACCGCTACGAGATTGTTTATGGTCGCCGCCGCGTCGCTGCGCTGCGCGAGCTTGGCCTGCCCGTCCGCGCGATGGTGCGGGTTCTGAACGACCGCGATCTGATCGTGGCTCAGGGCCAGGAGAACGCAGCGCGCAAAGACCTGACCTTTATCGAGAAGGCGAACTTTGCAAGGCAGATGGTCGAGAACGGCTTCACCCGTAAGGTGATTTGCGATGCCCTCCATATCGATAAGACAGTGATCAGTCGGATGCTCTCGGTCACAGATGCGGTGCCCTACCCAATTATCATGGCCATCGGCGCTGCGCCGAGCGTTGGGCGTGACCGCTGGCTTTCGTTGGCTGCGCGCATCAAAGGCCGGCCGCTGGAACACATTACACAGCTGGCCGAGGGACAAACCTCTGATGATCGCTTTCAAGCGGTATTCGATGGTTTGGCGCCTGAAAAGTTACCCCGTCGCACGAGCCGCAAGGAACTGCGGAGTGAAGACGGCAGAGCGTTGGGTGAGGTCAGTCGCAAAGGCGACAAGACGGTCTTGACCCTCAAGGACAAGGACGGATTTGACGATTGGTTGATCCAGAACCTTGATCGGATTCATCAGGAGTTTCTGAAGAACTCCGGTGAATAGAAGCAGAGCAGTAAACACAGGAAAAGGAGGCACGACACCCGGCACCAAATAAGAAAAGACCCCCCAGAACTTTCGTCCCGAGAGGCCAATTCGTCTTAGCACCTCGAACCTACCCTTGGGAGTTGACAGCTGTCAACCATCGTTGAGTCCGATGGGTGGTTTTTTGTGTCGTCGTGAAAAATATGGAACACATTTCAACGACGCCCTTTGGGCGGCGATCAGTTTCGGCTGGTCAATTGGCGGCGCAAGCGATGCTCGAGGCGCCGATCCCTGATGTCGTGCCTGACAAATGGACCATCATCAAAGAACTGACTGCCGCGCGCTTGGCCTTTGGAGTCACGGATCGCGATCTTGCAGTTCTGCACGCGTTGGTCAGCTTTCATCCGCACGATAGCCTTGCAGAGGGAGAGGGGACAATTGTCTTTCCTTCGAACGCTGCGCTGTCGGAACGGGCTCACGGGATGGCAGAAAGCACGCTACGACGCCATCTCGCGGCTTTGGTCAACGCGCAGTTGATTATTCGTCACGATAGTCCGAATGGCAAACGCTACGCGGCGCGTGGGGTGAATGGGGGGATCGATCGGGCCTTTGGTTTTGACCTGAGGCCGCTCTTGGTGCGGCTGCCAGAGATCGCCTCGGCGGCACACGAGGCACGCGCTGCTGCGCTGCGGCTCAAGCGCTTGCGCGAGGCGGTCGTGCTACGTCTGCGCGATGCGGCAAAGCTCATCGCATTTGGGCAAGAAGAGGTCCAAGCAGATTGGGACGAACTGCAGCACCGACTACGGCTTCTTCAACGTTCGATGCGACGCAAGCTCTATGCAGACGACTTGGCTCAGTTAAATCAGGAAGCCGAGACACTTCTAACAGAAGTGAATACCGTGCTTGTAAAATCTGATACAGAACTAATGGGCGGCAATGACGACGTTTCTGAGCGGCACTTACAATATTCAAACATACAACACTCAGATTCTGAACCTTCCTTAGAAAAGGAAAGGGCGGCGGATGCTGAGCCCTCAACTGGACCGAAGAGCAAGCTGCCTCTCTATCTTGTCGTGAAAGCTTGTCCGGATCTGAATGACTATGTGCCCTCTGGTGTGCATTCATGGGCAGAGCTTGTGGCAGCTGCCAACTTCATTCGACCTATGCTTGGCATATCCGATGATGCGTGGCGACGAGCCGAGACCGCAATGGGCGCCGAGGCAGCCGCAATCACTGTCGTTGGCATCTTGCAGCGCGCGAGTGAGATCAGAAGTCCGGGCGGATATTTGCGTGCATTGACCTCAAAGGCCGAGGACGGAGCGTTTTCACCTGGCCCGATGATCATGGCGTTGTTGGCGACTGACAACCAAAAGGCGGTGTGATGGTCAGGGCAGTTTGGGGGGTGTTGGAAAGGTTGACAGCTGTCAACTCATTGAGAGAACGCGTTTTTTCGTCGCCATCACTTCAAAACCGTTTTTCCAAGGGATCTCACATTCGTGACAAGTGCGAGACTTTTCCGGAAGTCCTTCGGAAAAGCGTTTTGACAAGATTTGGCGGGAGTGATGCCGAACGCGTTGCATTCGACACGATATCTGGTTGTGTTTGCCAAGATAATTGGCTCGGTAAACGTTAATCGTGAGGAGTTTTTGTTTTGCGTTGGAAGTGGTTTCGACGTAAATTAGAGCAGAGCAGAAAATAACGTTGTGAGACAACTCGTGTACACCCATGACGAATTAAGCCATCTTCAGGCACAATCTCTGAAACTTCAGAGCTGGATCCGGCAGCAGACCTTCAGCCCGGAAAACATCAAGCGCTTGCGCCGTTTTTCGAGTTGGGAAGTTTCCGAACTGATCCTGGGGATCAATCAGTCGACGTTTCGCGGGCGGCTGGCCGCGGATCCGAACCTACCCGGTGGCGAGGTTGAACCCGAAGGACGTCAGCGCTGGTTTACGCTCGATGAAATCAACGAGCTTCGCCGTCGGATCAAGGTCAACAAGAAGTCGTTGATGCCCCCGCGGCCAGAAGGAAAGCGTGCGTTCCGTGCGGCAATTGCCAACTTCAAGGGCGGGGCAGGCAAATCTACTGTCGCTCTGCACTTTGCTCATGCGGCTGCACTGGATGGCTATCGTGTCTTGCTGGTGGATTTCGATCCACAAGCGACCCTATCCCATTCGATGGGGCTTACGGATGTGGCCGAGGAATACACGGTTTGGGGAATTATGGCGCGCGATTTGATCCGCGAGACAGACCGGATGAACGCAGCTGTGGTCGGCGCGGCAAGTGGAACCGCCCTGCCCCAACGTCAGATTCCTGCATCGATCAGAGAGATGGGTCTGGATTCCTTACGCCCGTCGGATTTCATCAAGCCGAGCGCTTGGAGCACAATCGATGTTGTCCCCAGCTGTGCCAACGCAGCTTTCGTCGAATTTGCGAGCGCCCAATACCGGCATTTGAACCCAGAATGGAGCTTCTTTGCTTGTGTATCGCGCTATCTGGATAGCCTGCCGGACGACGCATATGACCTGATCATCTTCGACTGTCCCCCTGCGATTGGCTATCAGTCGATGAATGCGGTTTTCGCGGCTGATATGCTCTATATCCCCTCGGGACCTGGATACTGGGAGTATGACTCCACAACGAGCTTTATTGGCCAATTGGCCGAAGCGCTCGAGGATTTGTCCGCTGGCTATGAGGGCAGTGTTCCGGGCTGCAACATGAGCCTACCCAAAGCGTTTGCTGACATAAAATTCCTGATGACCCGATACGAGCCCGGCAATGATCTGCACCGTGCAATGTATGAAGCGTTTCAGAAAGTCTTTGGCGATCACGTGACAAATAATCCTGTTGAGATGACGCGTGCGGTCGAGCAATCCGGCCGCTTTCTCGCGTCGGTCTACGAGATCGACTACCGCGATATGACACGCGAGACGTGGCGCCGCGCGCGCGCCAGCTTTGATCGCGCCTACGAGGAGTTCCGCGGCAACATCATCACTGCTTGGGACAAGATCTGAGGAGAACGGCTATGGCCAAGAAACGCCGGATGTTCGACATCAACATGCCTACGGATCTGCCTGCGGACACGCCCGAGGCGGCTGTGCCGAGCAGCGCCCCTGCCCCGCGTCGCGGGCCTATGGCTACTGCGATCTCAGAGGCTGCAAACAGCACACGGCAGCGTCAGGAAATCGAAGCGAAGATCCGCGCTGAGAACGACGCGCTGGCTCATGAACATGTTCGGCTCAAGGGCATGGGCCTGATCATGGAATTGGTGCCCTTAAACGCCATTTCCACGAGCAAGTTGACTCGGGATCGCGCCAAAGGCCCAGACCTTGAGCTGGCGGAATTAAAGCAATCGATTTCGGAAATCGGCTTGTC
This sequence comes from Donghicola sp. XS_ASV15, assembly GCF_041224595.1. Classification (NCBI taxonomy): domain Bacteria; kingdom Pseudomonadati; phylum Pseudomonadota; class Alphaproteobacteria; order Rhodobacterales; family Roseobacteraceae; genus Donghicola; species Donghicola sp. XS_ASV15. Next base: position 44,128 of record NZ_JBGFGN010000146.1, read on the forward strand.
CAACCCAATTCGGCTCGAGACGCGTTCGGATGGTCTTTATGAATTGGTACAGGGCTATCGCCGGCTGTCTGCCTACCGAGAGCTATTTGACGCGACAGGACATGCGGAATTTTCGGCAATCCCGGCCGTTGTGACCGAGGCAGGCGATACGCTCGAGGATCTATATCGGCGTATGGTCGATGAGAACCTTGTGCGCAAAGATATTTCCTTTGGGGAAATGGCAAAACTTGCTTTGGAATACGCGAATGATCCCGAGACTGAAGAGCATGACGCCGACAAGGCTGTTGCCACTCTGTTTAAATCGGCTGGTTATCAGAAACGCAGCTACATTCGGAATTTCATCCGTGTTGTTCGCGCACTCGACGGCCATCTCAAATACCTGCCTCAGATACCTCGGTCTCTGGGGCTGGCGCTCGCTGCTGCCATAGAAGCAAAATTGGAGACGGGTGCGAAAATTGCCAAAGCGCTGGATGCTGCGCCTTCGCGCACGGCTGAAGAAGAGCTCGAAATTCTGCGTGGCTTTGCAAATGATGGCGGGGCAAAAGTGACAGCTGCCAAGAAAAAATCTGCGAGCCCTGCCCCAACGCGCAGCACTTTTTCAATGCCGGTTGGATCAGGCTCGGCGAAGTGTACGGCCGCGCGCGGAAAACTAGAGATTAAACTGGATCGAGATTTCTCTTCAATAGACCAGGCGCGCCTTGAGGCTGCAATCAAACAGCTGCTGACATCATTGGATTAACGGTTCCCGATTGGGATGACTGCCTCACTGGCCCTCCGGTTTCCGGAGGGCTTTTTTTTCGGCTGCGTTCTCTTCTTCCATATTAGGGAAGAGGCAGCGAAATTGCATTCCACTGGTAGTGGGGTTGGGCCTGACCGAGATTTTGCCGCCCAAGGCATCGACCAATCGGCCCGCATAGGCCATCGACAGATCATTCTGGGTTTCGGCTGTCCCGCTTGATCTGAATGGCTGAAAAATGCGGGATTGTGCGGCGTGGGAAAGACGGCTGCCGTTGTCCTCTACAGTCAAGACGAGGCCCTCTTGGTCCATGGCCCACGCGACAACGACGTTCGGCGTCGATGGGTCGGCGCGGCCGAGAGCGTTTTCCATGAGTGTCGAGATGATCGAGGCCAATGCGTTTTCATCCGTATGAATAGAAACGTTTGCGCCCTGAAGCGCCACGGCGTCAACCGCGTTGGTAGGGAGAGCTGAGACCAGACGTTCGATGATGGGTGAAATAGCGACGTTGGTGCGCCTTGGAACGTAGTGGCACAGATCAACATATGCGACAAAAGCATCAAGTCGCTCGTAAAGTGTCTCTGCTCGGTCTGCCAGTAAATCCGCGCGCGATCCGATTTTATCATAGGCTTTATCTGCTAGGTCCTCTCGCAGCCAATCGGTGGTCTGGACAATCCCCCGTGCTGGCGAGCGCAGGTCGTGAGCCAGAGCATAGACGAGATCCTGAATAACAGCGCTTTGACGTTCCAGCGTCGTGTTACGCGTCTCGCTTTCCTTTACTGTTGTTAGGAAGACGTCGACCCCTTTGGTGATGCTGCTGGCACCAAATATGAGGACTCCTATAAAAAGGGCGTCGACGGCGATGTGCGCGCCCTCCCCGCTTTGGAGATGGGCGAACATGTCGGAGAATATGAAATAGGCGATCGCCGGTAATGGAGTGGCGAGCGCGACGATTTTGGCATTCGCGCGTTGGGAAGCATCTATGAAATCAAGTGCCCCGCTGAGAAGGAGGATCGCTGCGATGTATAGGTTGATCCCAGGTGTCGGCTGCCAACCATGGCTTTCGAGTTGGGCGGAGAGCCCGGTAAGCGTGGAAAATAGCCCAAATCCTGCGATGACGATGACCATTGCTTGCCTTGAAAGCAGGATAAACACCGTATCGTTCTTGTCCTGAAGCTTCGCGCGTATGGAGACGATGATCGCTAGGGCGACTTCGGGGTCCATGAACCAATGGTAGGGCCAAGTGTCTTGCGGCGATGGCGCTTGCAAACTGAAATAGAGAGCAGCGATCAGAGAAATCAAACCGGTGAAAAGTAGAGCCAAGGCCCCTACCCTTCTTTTTGATTTCAAACCTTCGCCAACCCCGTAGAGAAGTAGAAATGCCAGAAGCGCGGTACCAAGGCTATCCGGCATTGATGGCAGTGTCTTTGGATCATACGGTATTGTGAGACCGCCGAAGATCCACGAAAGCGCTAATGCGACACAAGAGGCAATTAGCAACACATAACGCAGTTTCCGACCGTGTCGGTGCGTTATTTCCTGAATTGTTTCGAAAAGCTGCATTGTAAAGTTCGCTGCCTATGTGCTGCCTTCTTCGACTATACGTTCTGGCCTCCAAAAATGGGCCTAGTAAGACCGAATTTATTGCAAAGCTGCCTTTGTATCAGAGTACCCATCTCATTCTTCCCCTTGGGGAAGGTGAAGTCTGGACTATATATAGTGACGAAGGGTTCTGATTCAGAAATATTAGACCATATGATGTCTCTGGTGGGCTGACAGACGCCAGTTTTGTTAGTCTACGCGTGTTTTATTGGTCACTATCTGGAACGAAATGTCTGGGTCACAGTGTCTATTTTTGCAAAAGACAGGGAATTTTCTTTGTTCTTTAGGCTAAACAGCCCCTGTTCTTGCCGGGGAACGCCGCTTTTCAATGGTAGCTACGACTGCAACTCCCTTTTTGCGGCTGTGTAACTGTGTAAAAAGTCGCGCAGAAGGCGAGTTTTGGATGACGACAATGGAAGATTTTAAGAACGCTGCATTTCCCAAAGGGCTCACAGACCCAGACTTGGTGGACCTGTATCCCCACGCCATTGCACGAATGGTCGAAGACATCGATACAATGATCACGCTTGTGGCTGAAAAAGAGTTTCAGCGCGCATGTTTTACAGCCTTTAAGCTACACGGGATCGCCGCTCTGTTTCGTATGGATGAATTTTCTGCAGCACTGACAGCGATTATCGAGAGCCTCGAGAACAAAGACAGCCATGCCAGTGTCCAGCTAGAAGATTTGGGAGCCAAAGCGCGTCTCCAGCTGTGTTCGAAACGGAACTAAACACCACGCTTCCAAACAAGATCAAGGGGAATCTTGATCACAAAGCGGGCCCCCCTGCCCTGTTCTACTGGCGACTCGGCGTGAATGGTGCCGCCCCATTCTTCGACCAGTCGGCGCACCATTGCGAGCCCCATACCAACTCCCTTGTGCTCTTTGTTCTCTGAGTAGGTGCGAAAGAGCTCAAAGATCATCTCGTGGCGAGCTTCGGGAATGCCCGGTCCGTCGTCGGTCACAACGATTTCCAAAGCGTCGATTTGTACGCTCGACGAGATAGCGATGTTGATGGTCTCGCGGTCGTGGTGGCTAATGGCGTTCGCCAACAGATTGTTCAGTACACGCACAAGGCCGTCGTACTCATATTGCAACCTTAGACCTGCTGGTTGGAATTTCGTCAGAACAGTGATGTTGGGCGCGCGATACAGGTTTGCGGCGGCGTTGATGGCATCGCTCAACGGCAGGTCTTCGATTTGACTCTCGCGGTTCTCGAGCCTTGCAAGGTCAAGAATGCCTTCGATCAAGCGGCTCAGATGCTGAATTCGCGCATTGATCATGCCCAGATACCGGTTGGGTGCCTCGATATCACCCTCCTCTAGGTCATCCCGGGCCCATTCGGAGAGCTGTTCGATCCCTCTCAGGGGGGCACGCAGATCATGCGCAGCGGCATAGACAAAGCGGCGCGTGTAGAACTGACGGATCGAGAGTTGCCGCGAGGCCTCGATAAACTGGACATGTGTGCGTTGGCTGATTTGCGTCATAACGAACACGCCAAGAATGGACAGAAGCAAGAGCACAGTCATCGCGATCGTTGCGGTCTTGATCCGGTTGCCACGGAAGTCATAGGACGCAAAGCCCGTTTCGGTGAGATGGGCGTCAAAGCTCTCAACTGCGTCAATATAATCTGTGCCCATTGGAAGCGTGTTGATCCACGTTTGAAAGTCGATATCCGCCAACCAGTCGGAATTCACCAACTCAAGCCGAAGGTAGTCCCTGAGTTCGATGCTGAGATCTAGCATGAGGACATAAATTGCACCGTTCTGAGGCTGCACGTTACTGGTCACGGACCGGAACAAATGGCAGCGTGTCTCCGTTTCACAGTGTTTTAGAATAGCCCCCGATGACGTCGGGTTTGTGCTGAGCCATTGTTCTTCATGTAGATCGGCAAAGTAAGAGTACACGCTTCCACCCGGACTTGGACGGTCAAATCCATAAGCGCAGTCGACTTGGTGAATGCGGTTTTTTAGGAGCTCAAAGCTAAAGACATACGTGCCACGATCTGCGCGGCACACCCGAATATCATTCCTCGCATGGGTCTGGTCGTTGTGGGGTCCTAGCCCGACCAGATTAATCGTTTCTTTGAATTTTGATGTCGCTGCTGTGGCCGTTGCGTCGAGATGTCGGTGAATGCGTTCGATATTTGACGCATTCAAGGAGATGGGCGCTGTCAGGGACAAAACGCCATAGAACACAATGACGCCTGCGATGGCCCCAGTGGCGGCGACCTCGGCGAGGTCGACAATCCTAAGAGGCAACCCATTTTCATCGGTGCTTGCAGCAAGTTTAGCGAAAATGAGTAGAAGCAAAGAGAGCGCGGTCAGAGGCCCAGTATCCGTCGGGTTCGCGCTCCAATGGATTGGCGGTGGAAGGTTGGCAAAGATCATCCCCAGCATCGAGATGACCACGCCAAGCAGCGCTACGTTGATGGCCTGGCTTAGGACAGAGAGAACTGGTCGGCCCCGAATGAGGCGAACAAAGAGGCCGTACCCAGACGTCGCTAAAAGCAAGAGCGACGTGTTTACTGACATCTGACCGGCGCGAGCGCCAGCTTCGATGGTTTCAGTCGGCAGCAGCCTATTGATAAAATTCACTGCCTCGACCCAGTGCGACGTGAGTGAGAGCCCCGAAATTACCATCACTGCGAGGTAGGGAAATATCCCGAAAACCGGTCTCCACGCTTTCCCTTTCAGAGCCGTCGGAAGTGAGCCTAAGAAAAGGCAGATTGCGGTTGTTGCCTGTGTGGGCGAGGCATTCTGAAAGGGCTTCGTTAAGGCGTGAATTCCAAGCAACCATCCGAGCATAGCAATGGATGCGATCGCCAAAACGATTATAGAAAGCGCTACAGATATTTTCGGCGCGTACCGAAAGCTCGCGATACGATGTACCATCTTGTTTCCCAAAGAGCGGGGGAAACTCGAAAACATCTACTTTGCACAGGCCCGCAGTAAAGCGTGAATGTCAAAATTATGCCCTGTATTGGGGCGTCGTCGCAAGCGATATCTGATCTTCTGAATGTGTCAGAAGGAGCTGTCGGGCAAGATCTTCCCCGTGGGGAAGATCGGGTTCTGTCGTTACGTCCACGGCCCTTTGCTGCGACGGCTGCGTCCAGATTTCGGGATGCTAGACGTCGCGGCCGTGGGTTCTGGATGTGTCATGGATGCCTTTTTTACAGTCATCTTGCGCAATGCGGCGACTCTGTTTTCTGTCGCCGGATGGGTCGCAAACAGGTTGTCCATCCGCCTTCCGTGCAGCGGATTGATGATGAACATATGCGCCGTCGCTGGATTGCGCTCTGCTGCGATGTTGTCGATCTGGGCAGCGCCTCTTTGAATGTTCTCGAGCGCCGATGCGAGCCAAAGAGGATGTCCGCAAATCTCGGCGCCGATGCGGTCGGCCTCGTATTCCCGCGCCCTGCTGATCGCCATCTGAACCAGCGCCGCCGCCATAGGGGCAAGAAACATCATCGCCAAAGTCCCCACGATTCCGAGACCGCCGTTGCCTTCCTCATCGCGGTTTCCCCCGAAGAAGAGTGCGAAGTTGGCGAGCATAGAGATCGCGCCCGCAAAGGTCGCGGTGACCGTCATGATCGCAGTGTCGTGGTTCTTGATATGGGCCAATTCATGCGCGATGACGCCTGCAAGCTCTTCGCGGCTCAGGACACGCAGGATGCCGCTTGTCACAGCGACCGCAGCATTCGCCGGGTTGCGGCCCGTGGCAAATGCGTTCGGCTGTGGTGTGTCGATCAAGTAAACCGCTGGTACCGGCATGTCTGCGTTGCGCGCCAGATCCGCGACCATTTGCTGAATGCCCATCCGGTCGCCAGCGGTCAAAAGCTGCGCGTTGTGCATGCGCAAGACCATCTTGTCCGAATTCCACCAAGTGAAAATATTCATGGCCGCGGCAATGATCAGGGCGATCAACATACCGCCTGTTCCAGCAAGCAAATACCCAAGCCCCATAAACAGAGCTGTCATCGCGGCCATAAAAAGTGCTGTTTTCAGATATCCCATAAAAACCCTCTGATGCGGCAGTTGCCGTGTGCACCAGAGATATAGGGAGTCACCGCCTGCTCGCCAACGGGAGCAGCGCGGTGCAATCGCGTGTTATGTCCAGCTTCGCGCGCATTCGATGTCGTCTTGAATGCTAGATTTCAGCAGGCGCGGGACTCCGCAAGCTTCGGCAAATTCGGGCCACCGGACGAGCGCCGCATCGACTTGCGAAACCATATCCCAAACAGACTCGCGTTCGATTCCGATTGCGCGGGCGACATCGTGGAAGTGCATGCGGCCCGGTTGGTTTCGGTTTCCGGCAATTCCAAGCGCATGAAGCCCGCCGCGACCATAGCTATAGCAGAGGTCGTAAGCCGGGGCCAAAGCCCACCTGCCCCGTTCATCCATTAGAAAAGCGTGGTTCTTCAGGTGGTCATCTCTGTTCACCGCACGAACATTAAAGATCATGCGCAGCATCATCTCTTCGACCTGCGCTTGGTTTCGTGTGATCGCCCGCGTCAGTTTGAGCAGGTCAATGTAGTCTAGGTCTGCGGTTCGGAAGTCGACACCAAAGAGCGCAGCCGCGGTCTGGACGTGCAGACGCTTCGTTCCGGGGCGATCAAACCGCTGCGTTACGAAGTACTGTTCGCGAGTGTTTGAACCCAACATGCCCATCCAAGTGGTCCGCAGGCCGGCGGCGCGGGCCATCAAACCGTAGGCGACTTCGGCTTCGACCGCGCCATTGCGATCGCTGCGGCTGCGTCGTTTGATCAGAACGTGTTTCCAGCCTTGGGGCAGGGGGGCGCGGTGGTTCCGTAGAGTTTCCCCGTCGGGAGAGAGCTGTGCGAGAAACTTCGGCTTTTGCCCGTGGGTGCCACCAGACGCGTTGTTCAGCCGCGTGAGGTCGTCCATTTTCACGCAATCGCCGACATCCGCAGCAAGCCCTGCGAACCATTCTAAGGAGACCTCCTGGGGCTCGGTGAGCGGGTAGGCGGGCCTGTAGGTCAGGGCGCCGATCCCATGCAATCCAACCAAGGAAAGGCGGGTCAAAGGGCTGGTGCCTTCGGGGCTCCCGCCGCTCGCGCGAATTTCGTAGTCGGCAAGCAGCCTCGCCCACCCGTCTGGTAGGCTGTCCCCGATCAAAGCAGGTGCGCCTTCGAAGGCCCATCCGCGTCGGGGCTTTAGGCTGCCTTCGTGTTTTCGCACGAGTACAGGAGAGAGGGGCAGAGGGTCGGCCTCGAATCGGGCGTCCCATCGCAAGACCGCCTGGCGGCGGGTGTCGTCCCAGTCGAGCGTGCCGACAGGACGGGGGGCGAATCCTGCACCGAAATCCAGCGCAACCTCGAGGGATCGAGGGTCAGAGCGCAGGAAAGCGCGGGGGCAGGGCATCGCTTGATCAAAGTTGTGCTGTATATCGGTCATACGATCTCTCTAGCCAAAAGCGTGCCAAACTGTCCTGAGACAAGGATTATTCGTGAAGGCCTATCCGGCAGGATAGAATGACTATCCAGTAGCGCGATCAGGGCTTTTCAAAATAGTCGTTTGAGGTAGAATACACCTACATTAATCGGAATACGTTCAATAGATATTTGTATAAACACCTTTGCAGTAATGGTCGTTTGTTTCGAAGGCGTGTTGCGCAATAGTTAATTTTAGAGGCGCACACATCTTTTAAGAGCGCACAAACAGAAGGCTTCGCACCATGGTTTTGGAACGCCCGATTCAGAGTATCGATTTTGCTGAACGTGTTATTCCCAAGCTGGGGCAACACGATATTGCAGATGCAACCGAATATGCACAGCGGGCCGAACGGCAGCGCATCATGGGCGAACTGGCCTCGGATGTTGTGCATGACATTAATAACCTGCTCGCCGCTGTAGAGGCGATCTCTCGTTTGCTCGAAATGCAGATTGAGGATGACGCTCTCAGCGCACTTGTGCGCCGCTTGTCACGCTCTGCCGGCTCTGGCCGAAAAATGACCCGTCGCTTGTTGGACTTTGTGCACGACGACGGCAAGGGGCCTGTCCCTGTCGATATCGCCGAGGTCGTGGAAAACGAAGTCGAGCTTTTGGATCACTTGGTGTCGCGCCAGATTGCGCTGAAGATCGACACCGAGGACAGCACCACCCGCGTTCTGGCAGATCCTGTGCGTATTCGCTCTGCTCTGTTCAACCTGATCGCCAATGCGCGCGATGCCATCGAAGGTGGGGGCCAGATCACAGTGCGGCAGTATGTGGTTCCCGCCATTGGTAGTGAGCCAATGTGTCAGGTCCTGACCGTCGCAGATGATGGCTGCGGCATGAGCGAGGAATTGCTTCAGAAAGTCGGACAGCAATACTTCACAACCAAGGGCAAGGGGAAGGGGTCCGGCCTCGGTCATTGCGCTCGCTGATGAGTGTGGTGGCCGCGTCGAACTTGAGAGCACCGAAGGCGTTGGGACACGCGTGCGTTTGGTTCTGCCCTGCATCTGATCATCCCCGCGGGGAAGGTTTTTTAGTCTTTTGCGGGAAACCAGACATCCTTGTGGATCATGACGTCTGCATGGGGGTAGGCGAGCAGGATTTTGGCTCTTAGGCCCGCGCTTATCTCGTGTGCATCATAGAGTGATTGATCGCCGTCGAGTTCAATGTGAAGTGTCACAAAGGTCCGCGACCCGGCCATCCGGGTTTTTAAATCATGAAAATCCCGCACGCCCGGAAAGGATCCCGCGATCTCTGCGATACCTTCAATTTCGTGATCCGGCGCTTTTCGATCCATCAAGGCATCTAGAGCCGCTTTGCCGATCCGCACCGCACCAAACATCATGAAGACCGCCGCACCGATCGCCACAATACTGTCGATGAATGTAATCCCCAACTGCTGCGCAGCGAGAAGCGAGAGGATCGCGCCAAGGTTCGGCACCAGATCACCGATGTAGTGAAGGCTGTCTGCCGTCACGACCTTGTTCCGGGTTTTGCGCGCGACGTGACGCTGATACGCAACAAGCGAGAGTGTCAGGCCAATCGACAGGACCATGACGGCGATACCTGCACCCTCGGATGCCAAGGGGGTCGAAGCCTCTCCGAAGAGGCGTACCCCAGCCGCATAAAGGATCGCAGTACCCGAGATTAGGATGAATGTGGACTGCCCTAGCGCGGCCAGATCTTCGGCCGACGTGTGGCCATAGGCGTGGTCATCGTCCGGCGGTCGGGCGGCATAGGTTATGGCCGCCAGCCCCGCCAGAGACACCATCAGGTCAAGCGCACTATCAGCCAGAGATGCCCCAACGGACAACGCTCCGGTTGCAGCCAGTGCCCAAGTTTTCGCAACAACAAGCGTCGCCGCCACCGCCACGGAGGCAAGACCGGCCCGTCGGTTGAGCTTAACATGCTCTGATCTGAGAGGGGTAGGGTGGGGCATCGGCTTGTCCAAAAAGTGCTGTTCTCACCGCTGTTTAAGCAAGTCGGGCCAGAATGTCACAAGCTTTGCCATCTATTACTGTGCTTGGCGTGTGATCGCCGCAACCGGTCGCAGCATCTCGGCGGTAAGGGTGTTCAGGACGTACGCCCCTGCGACGGCCAATTCATTCTCGCCACGCCCCCCCTTTTGCAAGGAAGTATAAAGTGCGGCGAGCGGCACGTAGCGACTGTGGCCGATAGGGTCCGCCGCGACAGAACCGATGTCAATGATGCGAACATTGGACGCTTTGGCCGAGTTCTGGACCTCTGGCGCATCTACCGACAACGCACCCAAGCGGGGCCGCCCTGTTCCGATCAATGAGCTCACGGCCAGGGCTTTGTCATCGCGTGCGACCAAAACAACCAGTGGTCGCCCCAAATTCCCGATGGTGCGCATCTGCTGGTCAAAGACCATGACGTCGATATCAGGGGCAGCCAAGATCACCTCGAGGCGTTTCAGTACGTCCTCGCGCGCCTTGAGTTTGAGCGTCCGAAGCGCTTCGATGGACAACCAGCTTCCCATGCTATGCGCAAAGAGCAGCGCCTTTTGTCCGTTTGCCGTGGTGTCGGTCAGCACACTGGCAAGCGCGTCTCTAGAGAAGATCGCACTCTGACGGTCAGCAACATATTCTAGGGGATGCCCGTAAGAAGGCCAAGAAAACAAAATTGCCGGCCCATCGTATCCGCTGTCAGCCTTGAGGAGAGCCAGATGCAGAAGGGCTTCTGGAAAACGCGTGTTGAAGCCATGAACGTAGATTCCAGGCTGCGATCCAGCGGGGGTCTCTTGCGCCACGCGGCGCCGGAATTCGGCACGAGATATTGTGCCAGACGCGACCACCAGAAATTCCGAGCTGAATTTGGGGGGCTCCGATCTGTATCGTACGACGTTTGGCTTGCGCACAGGCGGCACGGAGATGTCATAGAACATGTAGGTCGTTTCAAAAGAGGGATCGGAACCAAACCCCCGACCTGCCTCGTCCCTCTCGCGGTTTGTGGCGGCATAGACGCGGACGATGGTGCCTTTCAGGTCCGGTGCTGCGATCGGAAGCAGGACTTCAGAGGTCGGGCGTTCGGCGCATCCGGATAATCCAAGAAAGAGGATGGCAGCGATCAGAAAACAGTGGACGGCGCGAAAAGCGGGGTGCGATGGCAGGGACGTGCGAAATAACATTCTCTGAAATCCAAAGGCCGAAAGAAACGAGCAGGTGTAGGATCAAATCGTCTTTGGCGAAATCCTAGCACGTTCGAGCTTCACTGTCTCAAAGTGATGGCGATTGGCGGGCGTTCAAAGAGATGCAGAGGGTGCCCCGCGTGAACGCAGGGCACTGGAGGCGCCTAGCCTACGATCAGTTGTTTGATCTGAAGCGCTTCGAATTCCAGCTGGTTCAACCGGAACTGCACAACGTCACCAATGGTCACTAGCCCAATCAGCTTGGGGCCTTCGACAACCGGCATGTGGCGGAAGCGGCCTTTGGTCATGCGGGTTAGGACGGTGACCAGAGGGTCTTCGCCTTTGCAGGTCTCCACCGTGCGTGTCATCACGTCGTCAACCTTGTGGGGCAGGGTTTTGCCCGGGGCATCCGCCAATTTGCGGACGATGTCCCGCTCGGACAGGATGCCCACCAGCAAGTCATCTACGTCTGTCACCAGTAGGGCGCCGATGCGATGGTCCCGCAATAGAACGACTGCTTCGTGCAGGGTCTGCTCGGGGCGGATGGTGTGAAGGGTGCCGTCTTTCTCGGCAAGGACATCTCGGACGAAAGCGTGCTGCTCGGTCGTATTTGTCTCGATCGACTGCGTTGCAGTGCGGTTCTGAGAGTCATCCTTGCGCAGATGGGGGCGGTAGGATTCGGGCATGCGCTGGCTCCTTGCGTGTCCTGAGTTGAACGTTTACGTACTCAGTCTAAACCGCAATCGAGCAGGAATGGTTCAGATTTTTTCTTCTGTGACATATCTTACCCCCGCTGTCGCCACCGTGATTTTCGTGGTGGGATGTTTGGCGGGAATGAGGTACCGCACGGTTTGGAAAGCCGAAGGGCCCCGCTGGCAGCTTTGGCTGTACGGACTTGTTGCGGCTGTTTCCTTGTTAACGTTGGGATTTGTGCCGGTTACGATGGGCTGACATCCAGAGCGGATCAGCGGCCCTCTTCCATGTCTTCGACCATCTTCCGTGCCCGGGGGCAGGCCAGACGTTCGCGAAGCGGGCTGTTCGGATCAATCTCTTTTTTGCAAACGAGGCATTTGTCCGCGTCGGCGATCGCGTTCAGACCACCGCAGCTTCCTTTGATCCGGCGACCAGAGAAGATTACCCCGACTGCCATACCAAGCATGACGAGGCAGAGCAGGAAGAAAGCTAGAAAAAGCGTCTGCACGGGACCCTCCGATCTGCGCAGGCCCCAAAGGGCCTGGCGGTTCATTTCAATCTATCGGCGCTGACAGCACTCAGGCCTGAAGCGCTGTGTAGCTGCTGCTTGCCGTAGTGGTTAGGCCTTGGCCTGCGACATCGTCAATGAACATCACCGCGAGCCCTTCGGCTTCGGCGATTTCCATGCCGCGTTCGCGACCCAGAACCAGCATTGCCGTCGACCATGCGTCGGCCAGCATCGCGTTTTCGGTCAGAACAGTTGCCGAAACGGTGTCATGCAGAATTGGGCGGCCAGTGGTCGGGTCGATGATGTGCGAGTAGCGCTTGCCATCAACTTCAAAGAAGTTGCGGTAGTCGCCAGAGGTCGCCATGCCCATGCCGGTCACGGTCGCGACGCTATCCAGCGACCGCTCGCTCGCGACGGGCGATTCGATGCCGATTTGCCAAGGTGTGCCGTTCGGGTTGCGGCCCGATGCATAGAGATCGCCGCCGATTTCGACCATGAAGTCTTTCAGGTCCAGCGCACGCAGCGCTTCTGCAACGCGGTCAACGCCGTAGCCTTTGCCGATTGCGGGCAGATAAATTTCTGCATTGTCGACCGACTTGCGCAGGCTGCCGTCTACCAGTGTCAGAACGCGCGGCTGACCGCTGATGGCCAGAGCGGCCTCAATTTCTGCGTCTGCTGGGATATGCGGCACTTCGGCGCCCGAGCCAAAGCCCCAAAGGTCGATCAGCGGGCCAACTGTGACGTCAAAACGGCCATCGCTGGCGGTGTGAACCATCTCTGCGTTCTGCATGACACGCGCCAAAGCGGGCGACAGGGCCATTGTCTGATCGGCGGCAGCGGCGTTCACGCGCGAGATTTCCGAAGCGGCGTTCCAGTTCGACATCTGGGTGTCGACTTCGGCCAGAGCGGCTTCAATCGCGGCTTTAAGCGTGGCTTTGTCCACGCTGTTGCCCGAGGACAGGGCAATCACATTATAGGTCGTTCCCATAGTCGCGCCGGAGAGGCGTAGAACCTCATCTTCGGCCTGACAGGCTGCCAGGGCCGATGCGGACAGGATCAGGAACGATCTACGAGAGAATCGGAGAGTTGCGGACACTGTACATGCCTCCTGACATTTAGATGTTGCGTCTCAATAAGGCCTGCGCTTTGGGTCTGCAACCGTCGACAATCCCGAATAAATAGATAAAAGAGGCGCGGAACACAGAAAATGTTCCATCACCGGTTTTTCTTGGCGACAACCCGTTGCATAAGGGCCGGGAAATCAAGAGATGGCGATCCAAGTGCAACACTACTCTTTCAAGCGAGGTCTCGATCTTCCGATCGAGGGGGCGGCAGAAAGCGGCCCACCTATTTCATCGAATATCAAAACCGTTGGCCTGTTGGGTGCTGACTATCTGGGGCTCAAGCCTCGCCTTTCTGTCCAAGAAGGTGATGTGGTCGGAGCAGGCGCACCAATTCTGTCCCACAAGGACAATCCCGAGGCTTTGATCACCGCGCCGGTCTCTGGTCGCGTGACAGCAATCAACCGTGGTGCGCGTCGCAAACTGATCAGCATCGAGATCGAAGTCGATGACACAGCTGCGCAGCCTGTAGATTTTTCCGCCGTTGGCGATGTGATCACAGCCGAAGGCATCGCCGAGCGTTTGTGTGCGTCCGGTCTATGGACGTCGTTTCGTACGCGTCCTTATAGTAAGGTCCCACTGGTAACCGAACGTCCTGCCGCGATCTATGTAAACGCAATGGACACCGAGCCGCTATCGCCCGATCCCGCGCCGTTCATTCGCGCAGAGGCTGAGGCGTTTGTTCGCGGTCTCGAAGCGGTCGCATTGCTCAGCGAAGGCGAGACCTACCTGTGCCAAGAGGCAGGAGCTGACGTACCTGGATCAGATGTCGCTGGTGTGACAGCTGCATCTTTCTCGGGGCCGCACCCCGCTGGTTTGTCTGGCACGCATATGCATTTCCTGACGCCTCCCACGGCAGAGCGTTTTGTATGGACTATCGGTTATCAGGATGTCATCGCCATCGGTCGCCTGATGCTGACAGGCAAGCTGGACATGTCGCGCGTCATCGCGATCACCGGTCCTTTGGCCGACAAGTCTCGTTTGGTTCATACCGTGCCCGGTGCCTCGATGGTCGAGCTCTGTGAGGGTGATAATCCGCAGAACCTTCCGATTCGCCTGATTTCGGGGTCCGTCCTCAGTGGTCGTGCGGGCGAGGGTGTTGAGTCCTATGTTGGTCGCTATGCGCGTCAGATCACCCTGATGGAAGAGGATCACAAGCAGATTCCCATGGGCTGGATCCGCCCCATGGCGTCGAAATACGCGTTCCAGCCTGTTTTGGGATCGGCGCTGTCGAACAAGCTATACAAGCTGACCACCAACCTGAATGGCGGCCGCCGCGCGATGGTTCCGATCGGCACATTCGAGCAGCTGATGCCGCAGGATTTCATGCCGACCCAGTTGCTGCGGTCGATGCTGGTGATGGACACCGATCAAGCTCAGGCCCTCGGGGTTCTGGAGCTGGACGAAGAGGACCTTGGCCTCGTGGGTTTTGCCTGCCCGGCCAAATATGAATATGGCATGGCGCTTCGCGACTGCCTTACCAAGATCGAAAGAGAGGGCTGAGCCATGGGACTGCGCAGCTTCTTTGACAGGATCGAGCCCAGTTTCGAAAAGGGTGGCAAGTACGAACGCTACTTCCCCCTTTATGAAATGGTCGAGAGCTTCCTGTTTACGCCGAAAACTGTAACGACGGCAGCACCGCACGCTCGGTCGTACATCGATATGAAGCGCATCATGACCTACGTCGTGATCGCGACCATTCCGTGTATTCTGTTCGGCCTGTATAACACGGGTCTGCAAACAAATCTGGCCATTGCTGAGCATGGTGCGTCCGGCTGGCGCGCGGCGATCATCGAAGGTCTGGGGATCGGCTTTAACGCATCGAACCCGTTGGCCAACATGCTACACGGTTTGCTGTATTTCTTGCCGATTTACATCGTCACGCTAGTGGCCGGTGGTTTCTGGGAGGTTGTTTTTGCAACCGTCCGCCGTCACGAAGTGAACGAGGGCTTCCTCGTCACGTCGATGCTCTACACCCTGATTCTGCCTGCCTCGACGCCGTTGTGGCAAGTCGCACTGGGGATTTCGTTTGGCGTGGTGATCGGTAAGGAAGTCTTTGGCGGCACTGGTAAAAACTTCCTGAACCCAGCATTGGTTGGGCGTGCGTTCCTGTACTTCGCCTATCCGGCATACATGTCAGGTGACACGATCTGGACCCCCGTCGATGGCTTCTCTGGTGCGACCGCACTGGCCGTTTCTGCCTCCGAAGGTGCCGCGGCGCTGCCCGAATACGGCATCACTTGGATGGATGCATTCGTTGGCACCATTCAAGGCTGCATCGGCGAAACCTCGACCATCGCATGTTTGATCGGTCTCGCGTTCCTTTTGGCCACGCGCATTGCGAACTACCGTATGGTCGTGGGCTGTCTTCTTGGCATGATCGCGTTCTCGTCACTGCTGAACTGGATCGGCTCTGACACCAACCCTGCCTTTGCGACTCCGTGGTACTGGCATCTGGTGATGGGCGGCTACGCATTCGGTCTGGTGTTTATGGTCACCGAACCGGTTTCCGGCTCGCACACCAATCTGGGCCGCTACTTCTACGGCGCTCTGATCGGTTTCATGGTTGTGATGATCCGCGTGATCAACCCCGCCTTCCCCGAGGGTATGATGCTTGCCATCCTGTTCGGCAACGTCTTCGCCCCGCTGATCGACTATTTTGTCGTTCAGGCAAACATCCGCAGAAGGGCACGTCGCAATGTCTGATAAGGATCTAGAAACCAACGCGGGCGCCGATGCGGCGTCTTCCAACAATGGCTTGATCCGCCGGTTCCTTGATACGCCGCCGGACAACACCTCTAAAACTGTGACGGTTGCAGTCGCGCTGTGCCTCGTTGCGTCGATGGTCGTATCTGCGGCAGCTGTATCGCTGCGCCCGATCCAGGAACGGAACGCCGCGCTCGACAAGCAGGTGAACATTGTTCAGGTCGCGGGCCGCTATGAGCCCGGAATGGACGTGGCCGAAGCCTTTGCTGACTTCGAGCCCCACGTTCTGGAATTGGCCACTGGCACGTTCACCGAGGAATTTGACGCCTACGAGTTTGACGACCGTGCCGCGGCGTCGGACCTGACACTGTCGGCCCCGCTCGAGGATGACCCCGCCAGCATCGGTCGTCAGGCCAACTACGTGACGATCTACTTGCTGCGCAATGACGACGGCTCGCTCGATAAGGTGATCCTGCCGGTTTATGGCTATGGTCTGTGGTCCACGCTCTATGGCTTCATGGCCATCGAAGAGGACGGCAACACAATCTACGGCCTGCAGTTCTATGAACACGCCGAAACCCCCGGTCTGGGGGCAGAGGTTGATAACCCACGTTGGAAGGCTCTGTGGCGCGACAAGAAACTGCGGACCGAGGATGGCGAAGGCGAACTGGCGATCACGGTTGCCAAAACACCGCCGCCCCAAGGACGCGAGTATTTTGTCGACGCACTGTCTGGCGCGACTCTGACATCGCGCGGCGTTGATGCTCTGGTACGCTTCTGGATGAGCGAACGAGGCTTCGAACCCTTCCTCGAACGAGTCAAAGCGGGAGAAATCTGATGGCACAGACCTATCGGAACATGCTCGTCGACCCGATGGTCGACAACAACCCGATCACATTGCAGGTTCTCGGGATCTGCTCGGCGCTGGCTGTGACGTCCTCGCTGCAGGTTGCCATGGTTATGTCGATCGCGGTGACTCTGGTGACCGGCTTTTCGTCGATGTTTATCTCGGTGATCCGCAACCAGATCCCCAGCTCGATCCGTATTATTGTTCAGATGATCATTATCGCATCGCTGGTGATCGTGGTGGATCAGGTCCTCAAGGCATATGCCTACGAAATTTCGAAGACCCTGTCGGTCTTTGTGGGCCTGATCATCACCAACTGTATCGTGATGGGCCGCGCAGAAGCGTTCGCAATGAAGAACCCGCCGGTGGCGAGCTTTGTTGACGGTGTCGGCAATGGCTTGGGCTACGGCCTGATCCTGATGCTTGTCGGTTTCATCCGCGAGCTTTTCGGCTCTGGCAGCATCTTTGGCGTGACCATTCTGGAAACTGTGAATAACGGCGGCTGGTACGTGCCCAATGGCCTGCTTCTGTTGCCTCCCTCTGCGTTCTTTGTCATCGGCCTTTTGATCTGGGCTTTCCGTTCGTGGAAACCCGAGCAGGTCGAAGAACGTGAATACCGCATTCAAACCGTGGAGAGCCATTAATGGAAGCTCTACTCTCTCTTGCAGTAAAGGCCATCTTCGTCGAGAACATGGCGCTGGCCTTCTTCTTGGGCATGTGTACCTTCTTGGCGGTGTCCAAGAAGATCGGCACAGCCATCGGCCTTGGTATTTCGGTGACGCTGGTTCAGGCGATCACGGTTCCGGCCAACAACATCATCCTGACCTACCTGCTAAAGCCCGGCGCTCTGGCATGGGCCGGTTTCCCTGATGTCGATCTGACCTTCCTTGGTCTGATCTCGTACATCGGCGTGATCGCGGCAATGGTTCAGATCCTCGAGATGATCCTCGATAAGTACTTCCCGCCCCTGTACAACGCGCTTGGCGTGTTCTTGCCCCTGATCACTGTGAACTGCGCGATCATGGGCGGCTCGCTCTTTATGGTAGAGCGTGACTACAATTTGGCAGAGTCGTCGGTTTACGGCGTCGCGTCGGGTCTGGGTTGGGCGCTTGCGATCACCGCGATGGCCGGTGTCCGCGAGAAGCTGAAGTATTCGGACATTCCCGACGGTCTTCAGGGCCTTGGCATCACCTTCATCAGTGCAGGACTTATGGCGATGGCCTTCATGTCCTTCTCTGGCGTAAAGCTGTAAAGGAGGCTGGATAAATGGAAACTTTCAGCCTTGGCGTTCTGCTCTTTTCGCTCATCGTGGTTGCGCTGGTTGCGGTCATTCTGATGGCGCGCTCGCGTCTGGTGTCGACCGGCAACGTCAACATCACCATCAATGGTGAGCGGACCATCTCTGTTCCTGCGGGTGGCAAGCTGCTGCAAACTCTCGCGGCAGAGAAGCTCTTTGTGCCTTCGGCATGTGGCGGTGGTGGCACTTGTGCCCAATGCCGCGTGCGTGTGCACGAAGGTGGCGGATCAATCCTGCCCACCGAAGAAAGCCACATCACCAAGCGCGAGGCCGCTTGCGGTGACCGGCTGTCCTGCCAGGTCGCGGTCAAGCAAGACATGCAGGTCGAAGTACCCGAAGAAGTCTTTGGTGTGAAAAAGTGGGAGTGTACCGTCCGCTCCAACGAGAACGTCGCGACGTTCATCAAAGCGTTGGTTCTGGAACTGCCCGAAGGCGAGGATGTGAATTTCCGTGCCGGTGGATATATCCAGATCGAAGCACCTGCGCACCACGCCAAGTACACCGATTTCGATGTTCAGGAAGAGTATCGGGAAGACTGGGACAAGTTTAACATCTGGCAGTACGAGTCCAAGGTCGATGAGCCCATCGAGCGCGCGTACTCCATGGCGAACTATCCGGACGAAAAGGGCATGATCATGCTCAATGTTCGGATCGCGACCCCGCCGCCGCGCTCCGAAGGCGTGCCTCCGGGCAAGATGTCATCCTACATCTTCAACCTAAAGCCTGGCGACAAAGTCACCATCTCGGGTCCGTTCGGCGAGTTCTTTGCCCGCGAAACCGAAAAAGAGATGGTCTTTATCGGTGGTGGTGCCGGTATGGCACCAATGCGCTCGCACATCTTTGACCAGCTCAAACGCCTGAAGAACAAGGACCGCAAGATCAGCTTCTGGTACGGTGCCCGTTCGAAGCGCGAGATGTTCTTTGTCGAGGATTTCGATGAGCTCGCCGCCGAGTTCCCGAACTTCGAATGGCACGTGGCGCTGTCCGATGCGCTACCTGAGGACGAATGGAAGGGCTACACCGGCTTCATCCACAACGTTCTTTTCGAAGAGTACCTGAAGAACCACCCGAATCCCGAAGATTGCGAATACTACATGTGTGGTCCGCCGATCATGAACCAATCGGTGATCAACATGCTCCTTGAGTTGGGCGTTGATCGTGAGGACATCATGCTCGATGACTTCGGAGGTTAAGCATTGGAACCCGCCCTTGTGGCGGGTTTCTTTTTGCTCCTGCTAAATAAGAAAGCGCCCCTACCGATTGGTGCGACGTTTCAACGCTCTGGCATTGGACTTTGTCCCAATGGGCGCGTATCAGAGCGTCAGGGAGAGAGAATATGTCAGAATTTGCGATTTACCCGAGCCTGAAGGGCAGGGTCGTCTACGTCACCGGTGGTGCGTCCGGAATTGGTGCGCAAATCGTGGCGGCGATGGCGGAGCAGGGGGCACAGGTTGGCTTTGTCGATCTGGACGCAGCAGGCGCTGCCGCCGTTTCCGACCAGTACGAGAACGTCACCCACGAGATTTGCGATCTTCGCAACATTGACGCACTGCGAGAGGCCTTTGGACACCTGAAGGACCGGATCGGTGCTGCCGAGGTGCTGGTGAACAACGCTGCGCGGGATGATCGTCACAATTGGCAGGACGTGACGCCAGAGTATTGGGACGAGCGTCAGGCGACGAACATTCGCCACATGTTCTTTGCAATTCAGGCCGTGGCGCCTGACATGATCGCGGCAGGGTCTGGCTCCATCATCAATATGGGCTCGAACAGTTGGTTCGAAGCATCTGGAGGCTTTCCGGCCTACACCACTGCGAAATCAGCGGTCCAAGGTCTGACCCGAACTATGGCACGGGATCTCGGAGAGCACCGCATCAGAGTGAATGCGGTCATCCCGGGCTGGGTGATGACAGAACGCCAAAAGGAACTGTGGGTCACAGAAGACGCGCTAAGTGCACATTTAACGCGTCAGTGCCTGCCCGATCCGATTGATCCGGTTTATCTGGCACGCATGGTGCTTTTCCTGGCGTCGGACGATGCGGCTATGTGCTCGGCGAGCAGCTACATGGTCGAAGCGGGCTCGATTTAAGGCGGGGTGCTCTGACGCGCTTGGTTTGTCAAAAGAGTGCGCCAGATGTCGATCTGATGTGTCGGGCGTGGTCAGGATGGCAGGTATTGATCCTATCATAATGAGTGCGATCAAATAGGTCGAAGGACCATCTCCCAGTATCTCCAACAGATTCGACAGGCTTATTAGGACAGCGGAAAATGCCAAAATCGCCTTCTACGCCCCAAGTTGCATTGCTGTGCTACCGCGGGAAAATCAGTGACAGAGAATACCTTTTGGTGACCTCGCGGGATACTGGTCGCTGGGTATTGCCTAAGGGCTGGGTCAAAAGTGGTAAAACGCCTGAAGTGTCTGCACTGGAAGAAGGCTGGGAAGAGGCAGGAATCGTCGCAGCCAAGGAAACGCCCAAACTGGTCGGACACTACTCTTATAACAAGCGCCTCGAGAAGGGCGAAACGCTCGCGCTAGACGTCGCTGTCTATCAGGTTCGCTTCAAGAAACTGGAGCGTAAATTTCCAGAATCTGGCGAGCGTAAGCGCAAATGGATGACCGCATCCAAAGCGGCAAAGCAGGTGGATGAAACGAGCCTGACCAAACTGCTGAAATCATTGTCTTGAAGACAACTCTCGCTTAACGGCGGCCGGAAAGAACAAGCTTTGCCAGAGCACGCTTCAGAGCACGAGCGTCACGTACGCCAAGGCTTCGTGCCAACTGAGCCTCGAACTCCTCGGCGTAGCTGATCAGCTGGTTGTAAGCGTCACTGCCAGCTTCCAGCAGAATGAGCGTTTCACTCCGGCGGTCCTCTTGGCGCTGTTCACGCGTCAGAAATCCCTTCTCTTCCAAACCTGCAACCGCACGAGAGATTTTGGTTTTATGTAACTTGGACTGTTGGCCGAGTTCTTTGGCGCTCATGTTGCCGTAGCGGCCAAGGTGGAACAGCACGCGCCATTCCGTCCGGGTCATTCCGTATTTTTCACGATAGTGCCGCGAAAACCCTTCACTGGTCGCTTCGGCAGCTACGTTCAGCATGTAAGGTGTGAACTCGCGAATATCAAAGTCGACGTCGTCGGACTCTTGCATCAACATTTTTAAAACTATCCCTACATGGTCTTCGAACTGGTAACGCCTATCCGTTTAGGCAGCGCTGCATGATAACGCAACTACGGTTTTACATACATCACAGCTTTCAAAACAAATTGTTGATGATCTGCCTTCGACGAATTTGCAAATGACGCATAATCAATCTCTGATGACACAAGCGCCAAGATTGACTCAAGAATTGCGAGAGCATTTCGGGGGCGCAAGCGACGAATGTTCACCTGTGATGACCTAAAATATAGGCAGCAATGCTGCAGGTGCAAACGTCTTCTAGGTATTTTGCACCTGCAGCGGAACTTTTTCGGGCACTTCGCATTAAGGTGGTGTGGTCCGTCGCCTCTTGGCCACGACATGTCGCATTTAAACCGTCCTAATTTGATCAAGGAACATGCCACAAACATCGAGCGAAGACCCATCAACTCCTTTAATGGCCCGCCGCTTCGAGGCCATCACCGTCATCGGATCCGGCGCCTGGGGAACTGCCCTAGCTGCCGTAGCCGCTAGGGCAGGCGCCCACACCACCATTTGGGGCAGAGATCCGCAGGTTTTATCTGCGATCCGCGAGCAGGGGATGAACACCCGCTACTTGCCCGACATCCCTCTACCGAATTCACTACAGGCCGATGCCGACATGGGCTCCGCTCTTGCCGGAGCCGAGGCTGTGATGATCGTTGTCCCTTCGCGCGTGCTTCGCAGTGTTTGTGCGCAAGTGGCCCAACATATCGCGCCCGACGTCCCCGTCGCTGTCTGTGCCAAAGGGATCGAAGCCGAGACCGGCCTTCTCATGACCCAAGTCGCGGCCCAAGAGCTTGGCGATCGTCCTGTCGGTGTCATCTCTGGTCCGACATTCGCGCATGAAACCGCGCTGAATAATCCGACCGCAGCAACCGTTGCCTTCCCCTTTACCAAGGCAGACCGCGAAAACCCGAACGAAAGCGTCGCTGCGCGCTTTGCTGTGTCCCTGTCGACCGAAGCCTTCCGCGCCTATGTCAGCGATGATGTTGTCGGCGTTGAAATTGGCGGTGCCGTGAAAAATGTCGTCGCCGTCGCCTGCGGGATGATGACCGGCGCTGGTTTTGCAGAAAACACCCGCGCCGCACTGATCACGCGCGGCATGGATGAAATGAAAACGATCGCCGATGCCCTTGGCGGCCGCCGCGAGACCGTGACCGGTCTGTCCGGTGCGGGCGATCTGACACTGACCTGCTCTAGCCCGACCTCGCGCAACATGTCGCTGGGGACGCAGTTGGGGCAGGGGATTCCCCGCGGGGAATGTTTTGAGGGCCGCCCCGTGGTGGTCGAAGGCGAAGTCAACGCCCGCTCTGTCGCCCAACTGGCCGACAAGCTGGGTCTGGACCTGCCGATCTGTAGGGCTGTGAACGCCATTCTGCACGAGGGCGCCCCGCTGGGGCAGACCTTTGCCGAATTGTGGTCGCGCCCGATCGAGGCGGAGCCGCGTGCGATGGACGTATTGTTCGACCATCCCGCAAACCCCGCCGCAATTGCCAATTTAGCCGAGAGGATTTCATGACTGACACCCTGACACTGGACCGCCCGAAGATCGCAGAGAAAGATTTTGTTCTGGCAACCGATCTGGATGGAACGTTTCTGGGGGGTGAGCAGTCGGATCGCTCTGCCCTGTATGACTGGATCGAGGACAACCGCGACACCGTTGGTCTGATCTTTGTCACTGGCCGCGATCCCGAGTTCATCTTCGAACTTTGCGAAACCCAAGGCGTTCCGCGCCCTGAATATGTCGTGGGCGATGTGGGCACGACGATTGCCGAGGTGACGGACGACGGCCGGATTTCACCGATCCCGGAGTTGGAAGAGGAAATCGCCGCTGCGTGGGGTGAAGACACCGCAACACGCGTGCGCATGGGCCTTGACCCGATCATGGGGCTCAAATTGCAGCCTACCAAGTTCCGCTATCGGATGAGCTTTGACTACGACCCGCTGAAGTTCGATCCGCTCGCGTTCGAGATTGTCGACCAACTGGGACTGGATCACCTGATCAGCGCCGAGCAGTTCTTTGACGTGCTGCCCAAGGGCGTCAGCAAGGGACCGTCGATCCTTCGCCTGCTGGAGCATCTTGGGATCGAACAGCGCAAGACGCTCGTGGCTGGCGATACCTTTAACGACCTGTCGATGCTGAAAACTGGCTTGCCCGCCGTAGCTGTTGGCGGCTCTGAAAAGGGTCTGCTCGAGGCCGTCAAAGACATTGAGAGCGTTTATCAAGCCACCGCGATCGGCGCGGCTGGCATTCGCGAAGCCATTCGCGAAATGAATATGCACCCTGCGGCCTAAGACCCGCCGACCTTACGGAACAGAGGAAAGGACGCCAAATGCAATCCGATCTCGTGATCGTCTATCACCGCCAACCCTACGAAGAAGTCGAGGAAAACGGTGAAATCGTCTTTAAGGAAAACAAAAGCCCCAATGGCATTGTCCCCACGCTGAAGAGCTTCTTTGGCAACGTGGACAAGGGCTCTTGGGTCGCTTGGAAGCTTGCCGAAGACACTTCGAACCCTGATTTCGAACCCGTGGTCGAAATTGAGGACAAATACGGCAAATACAATGTCACGCGTTTGCCCCTGTCCGCAGAGCAGGTGCGCCAGTTCTACCACGTCACCTCCAAAGAGGCGTTCTGGCCGATCCTGCACTCTTTCAAAGAGCGCTATGACTATGACCCTGTGGACTGGCCTAACTTCCGCGAAGTGAACTGGCGTTTTGCTGAAGCTGCCGCCGCCGAAGCCGCGCCCGGTGCCTTGGTTTGGGTGCACGACTACAATCTGTGGCTCGTGCCCGGCTACCTTCGTCAGATGCGTCCGGACGTGAAAATCGCGTTCTTCCATCACACCCCGTTCCCCAGCGCAGACGTGTTCAACATTCTGCCGTGGCGCAAAGAGATCGTCGAAAGCCTGCTGCATTGCGATGTCGTCGGCTTCCATATCCCGCGCTACGCCGCGAATTTTGTCTCCGTGGTGCAGAGCCTGACCGATGCCGACGTCACTGAACGCGTCCGCGTGGAAGAGGATCTGATCTCTGAGGGAACCGCACTCACCGAACGCGCCGTAGCGACCAAGCTGTCTATCGAAGACCGCGAAGTGATTGTGGGCGTCGCACCTGTGGGCATTGATATGGACTATATCCAGCAGATCGCTGGGTCCGATGATGCAGCCAAGAAAAAAGCAGAAATCCGCGAAGAATTGGGCGACTGCAAGCTAGTGCTGTCTGTGGGCCGCACCGACTATACCAAGGGCGGTGTTCAACAGCTAAACAGCTTCGAACGGTTGCTCGAACAGCATCCGGAGCTGCGCGGCGAGGTGCGCCTCTTGCATGTGTCGGTTATGGCGAACCGCGCGATGACTGTTTACCAAGAGATCCAATCGGAGATCGAGGAAACCGTAGGCCGCATCAACGGTCGTTTCGGGACCTTTGATTGGACGCCGGTCACTCTGGTATCGCGCGCGATCCCATTTGATCGCCTCATCGGGTATTATCAGGCAGCGGACGTAGCGTGGATCACACCTCTGGCCGACGGCATGAACCTTGTTGCGAAAGAGTTTGCGGCATCGCGCCTCGACGGTGATGGTGCTCTGGTCCTGTCAGAATTTGCCGGCGCTGCGGTAGAGCTCAGCAGCGCTGTACTGGTCAATCCCTTCTCGAACCGTGCGATGGACGAGGCGATTTACATGGCCCTTCAGATGCCCGAAGAAGAGCGCCGTGTTCGCATGAAAGAGCTGCGCCGCGTGGTCGATAAATATGATATCGCAGAGTGGGGCGAAGAGTTCGGCCGCCAGATGTCTCGGGTCAAGAGGTCGCTGCCTGACGCGGGCCTAGACGCGGCATGATCCAAAAGGGGGCTGCTCCATCAGCCCCCTTTTTCGTGACCTAGACAAACGCGATGTCGGAGCCGAGCACATCCTCGACTTCGACGCCGAGCAATGTAATCTTGCCGCCATCGTATTTGACAATCACATCGTCGCCCTTTTGGAAGATATTTAGATCATCCAGGCTAGAGACATAACTTGATGAAAAGTCGAGAGTGTCTTGCATCACATTGAAATCGCGGATTGTGTCTTTGCCCGAATTGTCTGCAAAGACAAAGCTATCTGAGCCTGCACCGCCCACCAGCGTATCACGCCCTGCATCTCCAAAGAGGGTGTCGTTTCCTGCGCCGCCTTTGAGCCGGTCTTTGCCTGCGCCACCCTCGAGGTGATCGTTCCCCTTATTGCCGTTCACGCGGTCACGGCCTCTGCCGCCCCGCAGAACGTCATTGTCGGCGCCGCCAAAAATACGATCGTTTCCGGCCATGCCGTCAATGACATCAGCTCCAGTGCCGCCAACCAGCTTGTTGCGTTTGGCCGAACCGATCAGCACGTCGTTGCCTGATCCGCCAAACAAAGAGATATTGCCGCCAGATGCGTACATCGTGTCATTTCCGCCGAAACCATAGAGCTTGCTGGGACCGGAATCCTCCTCAGCCGCGATCAAGTCATTCCCCGCGAGCAGAACTTCCGACAGCGCGAGACCGGAATTGAGATGCGCCATGATATCCGCTTCGGAAATCGGGGTGCTGGTAACGAACACCAGAGCTTCGAAGTCAAATGTAAAGTCATCTTCCCAGACGTAGATCACCGCGGTGACGGTTCCGTTGGCAGGATTGGTATCCGACAGGTCAAAACCAGCAAGGCCTAGGACGCCTTGTTCGGTTTCGTAAGCTTGAACTTCGTCGACGACAATATCGACGGAGTAGGTGGTCCCGCCGAACTCGAAAGTGTCTGTTTCGGTGCCGCCCTCGTAATACACTGGATCGCTGTAGTCATCCAGATCGGGCAGCATCGGCAGAAACTCCGTAGCTGTCACGTCCACATTTCCGGCTACTAAAACCGTTGCAAACTGATCAAGCACATTGACTGTAGACATCTGGGGTCTCCGGAAAAATTAAGCAAAAGAATTTGATTTTATTAATGCACTTACTTACACGAAATACGTATGGCAAATCACAATTTGCAATCTAAGGGTGTGGAAATCCGCCCTTTCTCGGGCTTCAAGACAAAAAAACGAAGGCCGCGCAGGGCGGCCTTGTTTCTGTTGCTGGATCAACCAAAGATAAAGTGGGCCGTCAGAACCTCTTCGACTGAAATGTCAGTCAGAGTGATGTCACCTTTGCCATAATCGATGAGGACATCATCGCCTTGAGCCGTGATCTCTAGCCCATCAATCGATTGGGTGCCGACCTTGCGCAGGATGATCTGGTCTAACTCGACATCGAAATCTGTGATGACGTCGCTCCCTGCCTTGCGGACAAAGATGAATTTATCAGCGCCTGCGCCACCGGTCATCGTGTCGTCGCCCTTGGCACCGATCAAGCGGTCGCGACCGCCATGTCCTTTGAGTACGTCGCTGCCCGCGCCGCCGAGCAGCTTGTCATTGCCGCCATTGCCTGCAAGACGATCGTTGCCCGCGCCGCCGGTCAATTTGTCCCGACCGGCGCCACCGCTCATCACATCGCTCCCGCCGCTGCCGATCAGGCTATCATGTCCCAATCCGCCATTGATCGTGTCGGCATCAGAGCCGCCATGCACGTAGTCATTGCCCGCAAAGCTATCGACTTGGACCCCCGCGCCAGTGATTGCGATCATATCGTCACCGCTCAGCACGCTTTGGGTGATCGAGGTGCCGTAATTCAGATGATCAAGGATTTCGGCTTCGCTAACAGGGTTTGATGTCGCAAACATCATGAGGTTTTCGCCATCGCCGCCGCGGAACGAATTTACGGAGCCGTTGGTTACGCTGGCATCGGTCATATTTTCGCCGGTGACGTCGAGGTACTCATACCCGCTCGCGTAGTACAATGCTTCTTGCCAGTTGTAGATGATGCGGTAGTCCTGACCGTAAATGGTGTAGACATCGTTGGTTGAACCGGCGCCGTAGATGTAGGGGCCGCCGCTGCTCGCGAAGTTGCTTGGGAACGGGACAAATTCATCAGCGGTGATGTTGTATCCGTTGGTGACGATGACGGCAGACGCGGTGTCCAAGATGTTGATAGTCGACATGAATTGACCCTAAAAATCGTTATAGTGAGATTGTATTATTCGCTATTTGAAATTTTTAAAACTACCCTGAAATGGGGTGGTTGAACGGCCAGGCTCAACAATTCTCTGTAGATTTTCGCGGGATTTCATCTAGCTTGCGCCTCCGAGGGAAGAGGAGTGAGCCATGACAGAGAGCGCATTGGGTTTCTCGGATTTGGTTGCGTCTGTAAGCGCGCTACGAGAGATGCCATCCCGTCAGTTTGTGGGGATTGCCGGTGCGCCGGGCTCTGGGAAGAGCACAACGGTTGACCGATTGTTTGATGCGTTGAATGCCAAGCATCCCGGTCAGGTCGCGATCCTGCCAATGGACGGGTTCCACTATGACGACGCTGTGCTGCACCAGATGGGCCGCCACCCGTGGAAGGGCGCGCCAGATACCTTTGACGTTGGTGGATTGGTGTCGGTATTGAAACGGCTGAAAGACCCTTCCGAAACGGGCGTCACAGTGCCGGTTTTTGACCGTGACCTTGAGATTTCGCGTGGCAGTGCGCGGATCATCCCTGATGACGTAAAGCTCATTTTGGTCGAGGGAAATTACATCCTTCTGGACCGCGCCCCGTGGAACGCGCTGGACCAGATGTTTGATTTGACAGTCATGATAGACGTGCCCGAAGAAGAGCTCCGCCGGCGGCTACGGGCACGATGGGAGCATTTCGGGCTCACCGAGGATCAGATCGCGCACAAGCTGGACGGGAATGACCTGCCCAACGGGCGCGAGGTGATCCAAGGGAGCCGTCCTGCCGATATTCTCTACCGGCAGGACGAGGGGAGCCTTTAGCCGAGCGCCTTTTTGGCGGCTGCGGTGATTGCTTCGAGCATAACGTGGGCCGAGGCCGCACCGGGATCGACGTGACCGATCGAGCGCTCGCCAAGTTTGGCCGAACGGCCACGGCGGCTTTCGATTTCGGCGGTGTAGTCGCGGCCGGACTTGGCGCCTTCGGTTGCGGCGGCCAGACAGCCGATCGCGTCAGCATTGTCGGCCAGAGCCTCTTTTGCCTTGGCAACAGCAGGAACCCACGCGTCGATCATGGTTTTGTCACCGACCTGAGCGCCGCCACGGGCCAAAATACCTGCGCACAGCCCATCAACCCACGCGACCATC
Source organism: Donghicola sp. XS_ASV15 (assembly GCF_041224595.1). Lineage (NCBI taxonomy): Bacteria > Pseudomonadati > Pseudomonadota > Alphaproteobacteria > Rhodobacterales > Roseobacteraceae > Donghicola > Donghicola sp. XS_ASV15. Next base: position 72,608 of record NZ_JBGFGN010000146.1, read on the forward strand.
GCGCCAGCATCGAGATTCAGACGATCCGAGACGCTTTCACCCGCCTTGCGGAAGGCCGAGGCATAGAGCGGGCCCGACGATGCACCGACCGCATCAAGGAACGCTTTCGCCATGATCTCGCAGGTTTGGCTGATGGTTTTCTCGCTGTCGTCGGTCACTAGCTTGCCACGCACGGCGGTCCAGCCGATGTCCATGGTCACGCCGTGGTCGCCGTCCCCGATCACGCCATCCAGCTCGGACAGCCAGTCGCGCTTTTCGTGAATGGCGGCCCCAGCAGCCAGCATCATGTCTTTGAACATTGACGGTGTGATCGGGCCGTCCGCGTTCAGTTTGCTGGTGTCGATCGTCTCTTCTTCTTTGGCGACATCCGCGTGGCGGCGGGTGCGGGTGCCCTTGGGCTCTAGCGAGCCGGCGACGGTCAGGCCAGGGGTGCGGCACGGGGTGTCCAGCAGGGTCTGCAGGTCATCGTCCAGCTTCAGCAGAGTAATCGATGCGCCTGCCATCTCCAGTGAGCTGACATATTCGCCAACCCAGCTGTGGTGGATGTCGATACCCTTTTCGCCAAGGATTTCAGCCACGCGGCGGTGGATGATGTAGAGTTCCAGCTGGCCAGTCGCGCCGAGACCATTGACCAAAACCGCAACCTTATCACCCGATTTCAGACCCATATCGTCTAAGATCGGCTGCATCAGCTCGTCCGTCACCGAGTCTGCGTTTTCCAGCTTGCCGCGGCGGATACCGGGTTCGCCGTGCACGCCCATGCCGATTTCCATCTCGTCATGGCCGATCTCGAAGTTCAGCTTGCCGGTCTGGGGCATGGAGCACGCGGTCAGCGCCACGCCCATGCTGCGGGTGTTTGCGTTTGCGGCCTGAGCGGCGGCATAGCACGCCTCTAGGTCACGGCCATGTTCGGCGGCTGCGCCTGCGATCTTGAAGACAAAGAAGTCGCCCGCGATACCGCGACGCTCGTTCTGGCGCTCTTTGGGGGCAGAGGCCACGTCGTCGATCACCTGAACCGACTTGGTGGGGATGCCCATGCCTTCGCACTCTTCGGCAGCCATGTCGAAGTTCAGAACGTCGCCGGTGTAGTTGCCATACAGGAACATCACGCCAGCGCCGCCGTCTACGGCGCGTGCCGCATCCATGATCTGCTCGGGCGAGGGGGAGGCGAACACGTTGCCTACTGCAGCTGCGTCCGCCAAGCCGCGGCCTACGTAGCCAGCGAATGCAGGCTCGTGGCCCGAGCCGCCGCCGATCACGATGCCGACTTTGCCGTCCCGAGGGCCGTCCACAGCCACGACCGCGCGGCCCGTGGGGCCTTCGACAGTCAGGATATCGGGGTGCGCGGAAACCATGCCTGCGACCATCTCCGAGATAATGTTCTCGGGGGCGTTAATCAGTTTTTTGGTACGGATATCTTCGGTCATTGGTCGTTCTCCTCTTAGCGGCCTTTGACGAATTCTTTTGCAGCAGCAACGGTTTGTTCGATCCAAGGCTGCTCTTGTGCGCGTGCCTCTTCCAGACCGGCGCCAATTGGTAGCCAATGCTCTAACAGGACGCTCATGTCTGCGGGGCAGTGGGTCAGCTGGTCCAGAATCCACGGGATCGGCGCGCGGCCCTGACCCAGCGGGGTGCCGTGGATGCGGAAACCAACGCCATAGGGATCAGGTGTGATCTCATAATCCTTCAGATGCAGGTTGATCGTGTAGGGCGCGAGCATCTTGATGGTCTCTTCAGGCCATTCGTTCGCACAGATCGAGTTCGCAACGTCCAGACACACCCCCAGCGTCTCGTCATTGATGGTGTCGAGCAGTTCGACCATCCGCGGCGAGGGGTAGTTGAAGTGGTTCTCGATCGCGATGCGCATGCCAGCATTGCGGGCCTTGTCCAGCAAGGGACGCAGCTGGTCCGCCAGATCGGACACAGACATGTGGCCATCGGCTTCGTCCAGCGCGACGCGCATGATCTTTGCGTGCAAACGCTGGCCGATGGTCAGGTAGCGCTCGACTTCATCTGCGTCGAAACACTGTGTGCCGAGCTCGAGCGCGATCCCTTTGGACTGCGCGACTTCGTACAGTTTATGATGGTCCGCTTCGGAGTATTTATCCAGCGGCATATTGTCGGCATATTGCACGACCTCGAGCCCCAGTGCCTCGGCACGATCCAAGAGATCGAATGCGTTCAGCGGCGCGGCAGGCTGTTGGTCCTTGATTCCGATAGACCAGCGATAGGCATAGCTGCCCAAACCCAATTTCATTGGTACTCTCCTCCTCGTCGCACGGGAAAATGCCGCGCTTTCGTCGTCGCAGAGTGTTATCGTGTGGACGTAACGGGGGAAACGGGCCTTATTTTAAGAAATTCTAAAAGGTCTGTTAAGTTGGGGCGCGTTTGAGGCGGAAAGACGCCCTGCCATGGCGGTTGGCAGGACGTCTAACAGGCCTTGCGGCCGGTAATCGCCGGGGGTGCGATTACATAAGTAGGAGCGGCGCTTCGTGTGCTTTGACCGACTGACGCGCTAGGGCAGAGGCGCGCATTGCTTCGCCATCAAGCTTCTCCAGCTCCGGGAACAGTTCGAGGATTTCGTCCTGAGCGGCTTGCTCGAGCGTGTCCATGGCTTGCATCCCGGGGTGAAAACTTTCGCTCGGACAGCCTTCGGCAAAGACAATCTCGTGCTGGTCGAACAGCATATGGTGATAGCCGATCAGCCCGCCCCGCTGCTGGGTGATGCCGTTGTGGCCGACCAGAAATTTGGCTGGGACCAAGACTTCATGATCGCCAAGCATCAGTTCGGCCTCGGCGCTGCGCATCCACATGCGGTGGTTGGGCGACACCACAAGGTCGCGCTGATTGCCCAAGGCGCCAGCGGGAATGTGGATCGGAGCGTTCTTGCCTGTTGCTCGTACGGTACGGTTGCCAAGCCAGCGCACGGATTTGTATCCGTTGTCCATGGTCAGGATCTTGTCGCCGGGCAAAAGGTACTCGATAGGGATGGAACCGCGCTTGGTGGTGATCAATGTGCCTGCACCAAAACAGATAACGCCGGTGGTTTCAGCGGTCAGGTCAGCCGCCGCGACAGCCGCACCGTCAAGCTCGAGGCGCAGGTTGATGCCTGAAATGATGCCACTGTAATCTTGGCCATCAATTTGTCCGTCCAAAAACCCGTCGGCTTGGTCGGCCTTCAACATGCCGAGTTCGGTTGTGAACGTTCGCGCGCCGTTACCGGCTGCGGCGGAATTGACGTTTGAAAGTGTCGCTGCGTTGTAGAAGGCGGTGAGGTCGACAAAGTCGTTGTTGGTGTCATCACCATCCAGCGCATCGCCAGTGTCGTTGCCGAAGTCGGTGATCGTATCGTCGCCATCTCCGGCGGAGTAGACAAACGTGTCGTCCCCATCGCCGCCTGTCAGGGTGTCGTTGCCAGAGCCACCATCAATCGAGTCATTGCCCGTCCCGCCGTCGATAACGTCATTATCGTTGCCGCCGTCCACGACATCATCACCGCCGCCGGCGGTAATCGTGTCGTTGCCATCGTTGCCATTGATCGTGTCTGCATCGTTGGTGATGACGTCGCCATCGCCATCAATGTACCCGACGTCCATATCCTCGCCGGTATTGTCCCCGTTGACGATGCCGTCAGAGGGTGCCCCCAGCGTGAAATCTGCATCGGCGCTCACATCAAGCGAGAAAGCCACAGAGTTGAGAAAGGAGGGCCCCTCAGGCGCATAGAAGTAAATTTTGCCGTCGATCTCTAAGATGGCTACATCCACGGGATCTACCAGCACCGTGGTGCCAATGATCGGCAGAGTGATTGCGAGAAGCGCCATTTGGCCGCCGCCCAAATATGTCACTGATTGTTCGACACCACCCTCAAACGTGAAGGTGTTCCCGGTATCGGATGATGTCAGAGTGCCGTCATCGTCTGAAATCGAGCCGGTAAGAGGGTCGTCAAACCCATTCAGCAAGGATGTGTTTGTGGAAACAATACCGCTTCCATCAAGACCGAGAGACGCTAAAGAACCAGAATACTCATACAAACCGTTCAGGAGATACTGTGCCATAGTGACAGCCCGCTCTTTCGATTTGTTATGTAGTACTAACGGCTACTCCATCGCGATAGTTTCGATAGTTTTGCAGAAAAGTGGCATGGTAATTGGTCTGTGTATTTATTCGAAGGGATAGGTTGGAGGGGGAAGAGCGCGTATAGGTAGATCTCGAATCGCGCGAATTACCATATTATATTCAGCTTATTGTTGTTTGTTTTAGTGATTTAAAGAGATTTTTCGCTGGGTGCATCATTGCGTTTCTCGCATAGGTAGATGCTCAATTTCCGCATTTGAGCACCCATCGCAGGCCCAACAAATACGCAATGCATCTGCGTGCCAAAACGATTTTGCGTCAGTGCAAAAATGCAGGCCACTCTTAACCCAGTGTTCTGTATCTCTCGATATCAAGGCTGACACGATGGATGTCCATGCAACGGAAAACGGCGCGCATCGGGGATGCGCGCCGTTTGGATTGTTTCGGTGATTAGGCCGCTCGGCTTAGTTCAGCGCTTTGACCGGACCGAGGTTCAGGAAGAACGTCTCGCCCGAGCTGTCATCCACGCCGTCATTGTCCGTAACGACCAGCATGTTGCCTTCGCCGTCAAAGGTCAGGCCCTCGACTTTATCAACCACATAGCCAGCAGGGGCCTGCAGATCGGGGATCAGATCGTGGACGATCTCTTTGGTGACAACGGGCAGTTCACCACCCAGCGGCGCGGGCTGCAGGTCAGCGACAGCAACACGGGTGACTTGCTTGATCTTGGCGTCGGCACCGATCTGGTTGTCACGCTCGATCAGGTAGACGGCGTCGCCATGCAACGTGATTTCCGACAGACCAACCCAGCCGGTTTCAGCGGCTTCTTTGGGGTAGTGGACAGCGCCCCATTCCTCGGTCTCGAGGTTGTAGGAGACCAGTTTCGCCATGTTTTTGGGGTCGTCGTTCCATTCGCGCTGGACGGCCATCCACAGAGTGTCGCCAATCAGAGTCAGACCTTCGAAGCCAAAGCGCTTCTCGACTGCCATCAGTTCTGCGGGCAGGCCAATTTCGTCCTCGATCTCGCCTGCCGCGTTCACGTGATAAAGCGCGTGGGGAATGACGCGATCGGTGCGGCCTTCACTCGCAATCCAGAAGCCGCCATTACCGTCCGAAGTGATGCCTTCCATGTCCAGTTTCTGGGCAGGCTGGCCCGCGCGGGTCACGCGGATGGCTTTCTCGATTTTCGCGGGGGTTTGGGTCGCGTCGATCTGGAAGATGGTGGGCTGGTAGCCGTAGAAGCTGTCGTTGACCGCGTAAACCTTGCCGTCGGCGTAGGTCATGCCGGACAGCGCGCCCCAGCCGATCAGCTCGTCTGCACCAGCCGAGGTCAGGGTCGGGTAGGCCGCAGGGGCGTCTTGGTATTCAAAGATGGTCACGTGGGCGCGGGCCCCCCCGTCCTCGATCAGGTCCGCCTCGTTCGCGGTGGCCAAGATGCCCCGCTCGGGGATCGCGACCGCACCTTCGGGGCTGATGCCCGAGGGCAGCATTTGCTTCAGCACAGGGTTCGCAGGATCGGTAACGTCATAAACCGCAGCCAGCGACGCACGCTCGATCAGGACAAAGGCATAGGTGGTGTCGCCAAAGGTTGCGACTTCCATGCCCTCGGGCTCTGCGCCTTTGGAGTCAGAGCGTTTGTCAGGGTAGTGGCCGGTATGGATCACGGCGTGCTCCATGGTGTTGCCGCTTTCCCAGACGACGGTGCCGTCCTTGTGGAATACGGTCACACCGCGCGCGCCGCCGTCCATGTCGCCTTCGTTCGCGATGATAAAGTGGTCATCGTCGATCCAACCCAGGCCATCGGGCTCGCGCAGGCGGCCCATCTGCTCTTCGGTGAAGATCAGCGCGCCGCGCTCGTCGGTGGCGTCGATTTCGGTCAGGTCAACTGCGCCTGCCGAGAAGCTGTTCACGACAGAGCCGTCCGCACCAATGATGACGATAGCGTTGTTTTCTTGCAGGGTCACTGCGATTTCACCCAGACCGTTCACGTCCGCGAATTCGGGCTCGGGGTCGTTGGGTGCAATCTCGGTCAGGCCGGTGACGTCAATCTTTTGTAGGCCATCACAAACAGCCGCGTTGTTTTCCAGCGGCAGCTTGACCATGAAGCCCGCGGGTTCCTGACCAACACGGCCGTCACCCAGATCTTCGTCGCGTTCGTTTTCGATGGCGAGAGTCACAAAGGAGTTGTCCGCCGATTTTGCGATCGAGTCAGGCTGGCCCCCCAGATCACATTCCGAAATGATCTCGCCCGAGGCGACATCCATTGTCACCAGTTTGCCCGAGGGCTGTGTGTAGCTTTCGGAGGTGTTCACGCCGATCAGCGCAGTTTGTCCTGCAACGACGACCGAGGTCGGCTCGCCGGTCATGTCCACGTTGCCAAGGGGCTTGGGCGCTTTGGGGTCGGTGATGTCGATACGGCCTACAACGCCCAAGGGGCTGTCGGTGTAGACCAGAGTCATGCCGTCCTCGGTTGCCGAAATGATCTCGGCCGAGGTTTCGCGGGCTTTGTCTTCGCCTTCGGCCATGTTCAGCGGCGTGGCAAAGCTTGCGATGCGGTTGAAGTTCATTTCTGCAGCAGCTTCATGCGCGAAGAGCGCAATCGCAGCGGTCAGACAGACGCGTGTGCGGTTCATAGGACTATCCCCGTTTGGACTTGTAATCGCAAAGTCCATGAAGGTCGGGGGTATCGTCAGAATTAAGGATTTGTGAAGAATATGTGACGATCTTGGCGTGCCGTGTTTTTACTGGCGCGCGTCGTCAATGTCTCTGCTCAGAAGTGTGCTTTCTTCTTCTTTGATCGTACAGCCGAGGCCGCGCAACATGTCAGCGGTTTTAGCATCATGAGCGCTGCCCTCTTTGCGCATCCAGTCCGAGAAAAGCCTGACAATTCGGCGGTTTGTGTGTCGCGACGGGCAGACCAGCCAATAGGTCGGCACCTTGATCACCTCAAACGCGCGGGACAGGGGGAGCAGATCGCCGCGCTCCAGTTCTTTGCTGGCCAGCGTTGCGCTTTCCAGCACAACGCCCGCACCATCTGCGGCGACTTGAATGGCCATGGTCGAACGATCAAAGCGCAAGGGATAGACCATGCGGCCCCCCATCGCCCCATGCCGCGCCAGCCAGAAATCCCAGCGAAAATGGGTTTTGACCGAGTCGATCAGACGCGCCTTCAGCAGCTGGCCGATGGGATCGCCCGACTGCTCTTTGAGTTCCTCGAGATAAGAGGGCGAGCACATGGGTAGAACGAAATCATGAACCACCGCCTCTTGGTGCAGACCCGACCAGTCGCCAGCGCCGTAGCGCAGGTCAAGATCGACAATCTCGGTTTCGAAGTCCGAAAAGTCTGGCGCTCCGTCTACGCGCAAATCCCAACCGGGGTTGGCATCCAGAAACCCCTTGAGCCTTGGGGCCAGCCAGCGCACGCCGAAACTGGGGCTGACGCGCATGATGAAATGGCGGTTTTCCCGCTGGCGGACGATGGCGCTGCGCACGTCGCGCATCATGCGAAAGGCCTGCGTGGTTGTCTGGAACAGGCGCTCGCCGTCCAGTGTCAGGATCAGCCGGCGCTTTTCACGGCGGAACAGTCGCACGCCGAACTGTTGTTCCAACTGCCGGATCTGCTGACTGACCGCTGATGCTGAAACGCCAAGCTCTTCGGCAGCCTTCGACACCCCGCCCAAGCGGGCGACGGCTTCAAAATAGTTCATGGCATTGAGGTTTAGATCATGACCCATAGCGCCCTCCGGATGGGCGGCTTATGGCATGGATCGTTGGGCGATGGCAGACCCTATTGCGGGACGCGCATCCCCCGCAGGGCGAGAATCTGGCGCAAGGCCGTCGCAGGCGAGACGGTGCGGAACATATCCGATAGCATCCGCACATCGGCCAGAATGCCGGCCCATAACCCGTATTTCTGGGCCTTTAGAGGGCTTTCGACCGAGGGCCAGTGGACGACTGTGACGGTCATCCCTTCGGCGATCCAGAGGCGGTTCAAGAAGACTTCCAGCCCGAAGCTGCGCAGGTTAGCAATCCGGTCCGTATGATCCGCCAGTAGAGCACGGGGCATGATCCGCTCGCCGGAAATGTAGTCCAGCCCGATCCAATGCCACAGGCGCGGTGCGTTGCGACGCAAGGACAGAGCGACATCGGACTCCCCTTCTAGTACGGGCGCGATCAGGTCGCTTAGGTCCGTTTGGCTGACCCCCACCAGATCACTGTCCAGAAACAAGAGGTGGCGACCTGTGGCCGCTTTGATCCCCGTGGCGATCGCACGTGACTTGCCTCCGTTACGGGGTTGCCGGATCAGTTGGAACACAGGATGGCCCGCAGCTGTGGCTTCGGCAATCTCTGGGGTTCCATCAGCAGACCCGTCATCGACCACGATCACCTCTGTGATATCCGGATGAGTTAGAGCCACGCGCAGGACATGGGCGATCCGATCGGCTTCGTTATAGGCGGGGATGATGCAGGAAATGCTCATTTACAGACCCTTAGGCGGAGCATCCAAGCGGCGGCGCCGATGGCCAGAATGGCCAGAATGGCAAGCGAGGCATTGGACAGCCAGAAATAGATCAGGTGGTATGTATGACCGATCAGGTACCCCAAAGCGACAAAGGCCAAGGTTTTGGGGATCGTCGCTAGGGTATTTAAAAAGATGAATGATCCAAAGGGCATCCGCGCCAATCCAGCCGCCACCAAGACGGCTGCACCGGCGGCGTGCGTGAGCTTGCCAAAGGCCAGGATCCGCCCGCCCTGGTGGTCAAACCTGCGGGACATCAGGCGCACGCGCCCTTCGCGCAGGCCCACGCGGCGCAGCCAATGGGGCGGCAAGCGGTGCAGGCCCCAGCGACCAAGCGCATACAGTACTGCATCACCCACCAGATCGGACAGAATGAGCACGAGGATCAATTGGGGCAGGTCGAAGAGGCCACGCTGCGCAAACCAAGAGGCAATCACTGTCACAATCGGCCCTTCGAGCACCGCGATCGGCGCAACCACCCACAGACCATGGGTTGAGATCAGGGTTTGGATTGTGGGCAGGTCGATCATGCGCGGCTCGGTTTTGCGGGATGGCTGACGGTGTTGCCACGCCAGACAAGGCCTTTTTGAGTCCAAGTGACGGCCCAGATGACGGGGATCAGTGCGTCACGCAAGACAAATGCGGCGACATCACGCAGGCTTGCGGGCCAACCGGCGATCCGCGCAAGCGCCCATTCGGAGCCGTACCACAGCGCAAGATAGGCAAAGGCTGTCCATCCGGGCAATGCTCCAGCTGCGATAAAGCCTAGGCAGATCAGCAAGGGAAGCACCGGCCCTTGGACCATTTCCAGCAGGAACAGGTGCAGAAAGCCTTGGCGGCGGATCAGCGACCAGCGCAACTGCCGCGCCCAAACCTGAGCGAAACTTTTTTTACCGATGGGTTGATAGAACAACTGCTTGGTAAGCCGTACCGTTTTGTCTTGCCCGCGGATGAGTTTCGTCATTGCGACGTCTTCAGCCAGATCGCGGCCCAACGCTTGTAGACCGCCCCCTGCATCAATAATGGACCGCTTGCCATAAAGGGTCTTGCCTTGGGCATATCCCAGACCGACCGCGTCCGCGGCCAGTTGCCAGCGCCCCTGATGCGTGTTCAAAAACGCGCATTCCACAGCGGACCACAGATCGTCGGCACGGTTTCCGGCAGCGGGTGATGTGATCAGCCCGACTCTATCGTCATCCCAGCAGGCCACCAACTGACGCAGATAATCGCGGGGCAGCATCAAGTTGCTGTCTGCCATCACGATGTGATCCGTTTCGGCGGCTATGTAGCCTTTGTGCATGTTGTTGATCTTGGGGTTGCCGGTCAGGGGTGTCTCGCCGACCATCAAACGCGCAGGCACTTGCGGATTTTCTGCAATCAGGCGCCGGACCAGAGCGCAAGCGGGATCGTTCTCTTGTGCGGCGCAAAAGATGATCCGGTAGTCCGGATAATCCAGATGAAAAGAGCTGCGCAGGGTGTCTTCGTCAAAGGCATCCAGACCGCAGACAGGACGTAACAAGGTCAGCGCGGGCAATTCATCCGAGGAAGCGGGTAGTTTAGGCGCACTTAGGTAGCGCAGGCCCGACAACACCACGGTTGCAAGGTGCAGCGCCATCGCCGCCCCCAGAAGGATCATAAAAAAGAGGGTCATCCAGTGGCTCCGGCCAGTGTTTCTTCGCCGCCAAAGGTTTCGGCCCAGATGGCATGTGCCACAGGCGAATAGTCCAGCAGTTCAAGGGTGCCGTCGAAGGTTTCGATCACGGCGGTCATGCCATCAATCCAGTCACCGCAATTGGCAAAGGTCTTGCCATTCCAGTCGCGCATCGCTGGTTTGTGGGAATGTCCGCAGATCACCCCGTCTGCACCGGCGTCTTCGGCCAGAGCCAGCGCCTTGTGGTCAAAGATGTAGCCAGTGCTCATGAGCTTGTTCGAGGTCGCGATGACCCACTCGACGGGGGTGCGCTGATCGCGGGGCAAGGAGAAACCTTTGCGATACAGTCCGTCCAGCCAGCGCAGCATGCAATCCAGACGGCTGCCTAGGCGGGTCATGAAATGCTGTCGAAATAGACGGTTGTCGCATTGATCGCCATGTATCACGAGGTATTTGCGCCCATCGGCGGCTTCGTGCACCAGTTCATTTTGAATTTCCCAGCCACCATCCGGCGCTTCGGTCCCATTGCGCAGAGCGGCATCGTGGTTGCCCGGAAGATAGGTGATTTCGGTCCCGCCGTGTGCTTTTCGGCGCAGCTCTGCCAGAATTTCATCAACCTCGGTCGTCCAATGGACGCGGCCGCCGTGCCAAATATCCAGAATATCGCCAACCAGAAAAATCCGCTCGGCTTTCAAGCTGCGCAGAGCGGCAAGAATTGCGCCGGGATTGGCTGCACGCGCGCCTAGGTGCCAGTCGGACAGAAAAATGCTGCGGCAGCAAATCTGGGTGTCGGGATTTACTTCTTTGAACGGTAGCATTGGCGTCGGATCGCTTGGCTCGTACAGGGAAAGTTCGTCTCTTGGGCCCCTTATCCCTCTGAGTTGTATCGGGAATGTGACGTTCTATGTTCATGAAACTGTCACATGCCAGCCAAGAGCGGCCGCCTTTGCGCCTGCAGAATTAAGTGACGCTGCTGCTATGCGGAAGCGCAGGCGAGGCAGGGCATATTTTGGCACAGAGATTGCAAACTATCGGCAACCTGTCGGGCTGGCGCAGACGGGTAGGTGTCTAAACTCGTGGCCATGCGGCCGTTGAAAGGAATGACCCGCTCTGTCGGCCCGGTGCGACGCATACCAAACGAAGGAAGATCAACGATGTCCACGGCAAACGATGTTCTCGTTAGCAAAGACGTGTCCGCTGCGCTGGACTTATTGTCCTATCCGGTCATGATTTCTGACGCCGACCTGATCATCCGTTTTGTAAACAAGTCGGCCTTTGACATGTTTCGCCAGATCGAACCGGACCTGCGCAAGGATCTGCCCGCCTTTGACACCAGTGACATCATCGGCCGCTCGATCGACCTGTTTCACAAAGTGCCCGCCAATCAGCGCAAGGTGCTTGCCGGTCTGAAAAAGACACACAGCGGCGGCTTCAAGGTGGGGGGTAAATCGCTTGCCTTCAAGGCAACGCCCCAGTTCGACGACAAGGGAAACACCCGCGGCTTCTATGTGGAATGGAGTGACCGCACTGAGATCGAGCGCGCACAGACCCAGACCAAAACGATCCTGAACGGTGTAAAAAAACTGACCGAGGCACATGCAGCGGGCAAACACAGCGAGCGTATTGTTCTTGGTGCGCTCGAAGGGGAATATGCTGATCTGGCCACCGCGACCAACCAAATGCTGGACGGGCATGGACAGATCAAAGAGGCAATTCTTGCCACGATCGAGGCGTTTGCGTCAGGTGAATTCGATCATCCTTTCCCCAGCCTCCCGGGCGAGGGACACCTGATCTCTGATGCGATCGAGCGTGTGCGCGGCGCCTTCTCGCGGGTGATTTCCGAAATCAATTCGCTATCCAATGCCCTAGTAGATGGCGATTTGGCACGCACCGTTGATCCGGCAAGCTACGACGGCGCCTATCGCAAGATCATCGAGAATTTCGAACGCTCTTTTGCGGCGCTGAACACCACGCTTTATGCGGTGAAAGAAGAGGTGGGACAGGTCTCTGATGCAATCGGTCAGGTCACCCGCTCTGCTGGGTCCTTGAATGACAACGCTCAGGCTCAGGGAACCGCGCTGGAAGAAATCTCGGCGACGGTCGAGCAAACAGATGCAATGGTGCGCAGCAATGCAGAAGCTTCCAAAAAAGCAGCGACCTCCGTCGGCGCGACGCTGTCGATCATCACCTCGGGTGAGGGCCGCGTGACCGAGATGGTCTCGGCTATGGAAGATATTCGCAAATCCTCTGACGATATCAGTCGGATTATCAAGGTGATCGACGACATCGCCTTCCAGACCAACCTGCTGGCGCTGAACGCCGCTGTCGAAGCAGCACGCGCTGGGACCCATGGACGTGGCTTTGCTGTTGTGGCCCAAGAGGTGCGCAACCTCGCCGGACGTTCGGCCAAGGCAGCCAAAGAAACCGCTGAACTGATTGAGGATTCGACGGCCAAAGTGAACTCTGGCGTTGAACTCGCGACCGATACCCGCGCGGCCTTTACCGAGATTTCCGAGAACATTCAGGAGATCGAGATCGAAGCGCGCCGCGTGCAGGATGGCAGTCTGGATCAAACCCGCGGGACACAGCAGATCTCGCAGGCGCTGTCTGAATTGTCGGTTGCGGGTGGGCGTATTACGAACCAGGCAGACGAGTTGAACGCGGCAGCTTTGCAGATGCAGGGCGCGACGCGCACAATGCTGGACAAGGTGCAGTATTTTACCCTACGCGAAGCTCCAAAGTCCGCCACCGCCCAAATGCCTGATCTGTCGAACCTAACACCCGAGATGATGGCTCAGATCCGTCAGATGATGGCGGCACGCTAAAAGTGCGGTTCAATCGCAGTCTAAATTTCGCTCCGATCTACTGGCCTGTTTGTTTCACGGTGGAACAAAAATCTCTCGCTTAGGGTAATAAATGCAGGGGTCTCTCTCTCTCTTGCGTTGACTGTTCTGGGCCAAGTGCCCACTGTGGCGTTCAGTTCGCAGCTGGATCACGAGGAGGAGCGTGGTCGGGCTGGGGTGTTTGGGGACCGGAGGAATTTATGAATATTCAAACAACGCTCGGGGCAGGACATGACACTGTCTCTGGCGTGATTTCTTATCTGACGCGCATTGAATTCGGAGAGGGTGCAATTCAGAAGTTGCCCTCTTTGCTGCACGAGCTTGGCATAACCAAGCCGCTGATCTGTACAGACCAAGGACTTGCAGCGACAGGTTTGATCACACGCGCCTGCGACGGCATCAAGGACTACGCGATTTACGATGGAACGCCAGCCAACCCGACCGAAGAGGCGGTGATGGATGCGTGGGATGTGTACCGCACAGAAGAGTGTGATGGGATCGTCGGCATCGGTGGGGGGTCTTCGTTGGATCTGGCCAAAGGTGTCCGCATTCTGACGGGCCACCCGCCGCCCTTGGGACAATATGCGGCGGTAAATGGCGGCGTGACGCGCATTCATGGCAAAATCCGCCCCCTGATTGCGGTGCCGACCACATCCGGCACGGGGTCCGAAGTCGGGCGCGGCGCCGTGATCATCACCGCTGACGGGCGCAAGTTGGGGATTTTGTCCCCCTATAACCTGCCTTCGATTGCTCTGTGTGATCCCGAATTGACCTATGGTTTGCCCTCTCGGTTGACGGCAGCAACAGGTATGGACGCGATTTCCCATTGTCTCGAGACCTATATGGCGCCTGCCTTCAACCCACCGGCCGAGGCGATCGCCTTGCATGGTCTGGAGTGTGGCTTGCGCGCGATTGAATCCGCGACAGCCAATGGTACTGACCGCACAGCACGTCGTGACATGATGATCTGCGCTCTAGAGGGCGCTATGGCCTTTCAAAAGGGTCTCGGTGCCGTTCACGCGTTGACTCATCCGCTTGGGGCGATCCGGGAATTGAACTTGCATCACGGCACGCTGAATGCAGTGCTGATGCCCGAAGTGTTGCGCTTTAACAGACCTGCGATTGGCGAAAAGTGGCACGAGCTGTCCAAACGCATGGGCGGCGATCCCGCAGAGGCCTGCGAACGCCTGAACCGGCGCCTGGGGCTGCCCATCGGCCTTGAAGAAATGGGTGTGACACGCGAGATGATGGAAAAGGTTTCTCACGAAGCACTCAAGGATCATTGCCATGCAACCAACCCGCGGAATGCGACCCAGCGGGACTACATGGATATTCTGGAACGCTCTGCCTAAGATCCGATCTCGGGGGCCGAAAGGCCCCCGATTGACCTTGCGCACAGATCATTGAACAATCAGCCATCATCACAAGACAGCGGAACGGACCTATGGATGCTGGCAAGGTTGTGGTTGGTGTGTTCAGTGCGGCGATTTTCTCTCTCACCGCTTATAATTTTCGCTACGAAATAGGGGATGTCCTGCATTTCAATCGGCACGAGATTGCTGCTGAGATCACCTTGGACAATCGCTGCGAGTTTCGGGATTCCGTGTTCGTGGTCCGGGATCAGGACACTGGCGATTTCGCACGCTTTTACGGTCGCCACGCGGTGCTCAAAACGACAGAGCGAAATCGTGTGCGGTTGGAATTCGACCCAAATTACAAAGGTGTCGAATTTTTCGGAACCGAATTTCCTGCGTCAAAAGAGATGACCCTGATTGCTGACTGCAAAAGCAGCCGCAAGTTCGTCTTCTTCTGAAGCCCTAGCTAAAGAACCGACCACGGGCGTCTATGACGCATTTCACCAGCAATAACAGGTACAGCGAGTCCAGAACGATCAGCAGTAGGAACGGCCGTGTGAACAGCACACCGATTCCGACGACCACTGCGAACATGAAAATCACGATCAAGGGACGCGGCACACGCAGGCCCTTGGGCGCGAGTGTCTTGAGCGTCGAGATCATGAGAAGCGCCACAAAAGCCAGCCAGATCGCAACCACAAAGGGGACAGCGTGCATGTCGAGCACGTCACCCAGCCAAAGGAACAGCGGTAGCAGGGCCAAGTATGCGCCACCCGGAGCGGGGACGCCAATGAAGTGATTGCTGGATTTCTCGTCCTCGAGCGCTTGACCCTTCATGACGTTAAAACGGGCCAGGCGCAGACAAGTGGCCGCTGCAAAAATCAGAACAAACACCCACCCGAACGTCCCTAGCTGGTTCAGGATCGCCTGATACAAGAGGACCCCGGGGGCGACGCCAAAGCAAAGGAAGTCCGACAGGGAGTCGAGCTCGGCCCCCATTTTCGAGGTGGCATTCAAACGCCGCGCCAACAATCCATCCAGGCCATCCATTAAAGATGCCAGCAGGATCAGGCCCACCGCGCCCATGTAATTTTCGTCCATCGAAAAGCGGATCGAGGTCAGGCCAAAGCACATTCCCGCCAGCGTGACCATGTTCGGCACGAGGAGCAGAAAGGGGACTTTCTCAGACTGGACCGGAGGGGGCGGCGTTTGATCTGTCATCGGGTCAGGACTTTGCGTTCAGATCCGCGAGAACGGTCTCGCCCGCGATCATGGTCTGACCGATTTGCACCTTTGGCTCGACGCCTTCGGGCAAGTAGATGTCCAGACGCGAACCGAAACGGATCAGGCCAAAACGTTCTCCCGTCGCCAGCTTTTGGCCCTCTTTTGACCAGCACAGGATGCGGCGCGCGACAAGGCCGGCGATCTGCACGACGCCATATCGGCGACCGTCCTCCAGAACGACAGTCAGGCCGTTACGCTCGTTATCCTCTGACGCTTTGTCGAGCGAGGCGTTCAGGAACTTGCCCGGACGGTACGCCACTTTTTCCAGAGTGCCTTCTGCGGGCAAACGGTTCACGTGGCAGTTGAAGACCGACATGAAGACCGAGATGCGGGTCATAGGCTGGTCCCCCAAGCCAAGCTCTGCCGGGGGAACGGCGGGCTCCAACAAGGAGATGATCCCGTCTGCCGGTGAAATCATCAGGCCGGGTTCGGTGGGGGTGACGCGCTCCGGATCACGGAAAAAGTAGTAGACCCAGACGGTCAGGCCGACGCCGATCCAGCCAAGCGGCTCGCAGATCAGAAAAAGGACGACAGTGATCGCGGCGGCAATCGCGACGAACTTGCGTCCTTCGGGGTGCATCGGTTTGACAAAGGTCGAAAGCATGGAAACAGACATCGGGGCCTCTGGTGCAGCTGATTTGCGGCGTCCTAACGCAAAACGCGTCGGGATGTTAGTGCGCTTGCACAGAATGAGGCAGATCCGATTTGCATGCAATTGCTTCAGCGCCGAGATGGTTCATCACAGCGTAAAGCGAAGGCTTAATCGGCGGCTCCGATCACAGGAGCCGCCTAGGATTTGTCTGAGCTGAGTCTTTATCCCCGACCGGCGAGCGATTTGACCGCGTAGTACACTTTGTCACCTGCAAGGCGGCGAGCTTGCAGCTTCAGCTTGGCCAAAGTGGCAGAGGCACCTGTTGCCTTTTGTGCGTGGCGGAATGCCAAAGGCGCGGTGCCATCGTAGATCATGCTCTGCGTGGCAACGCAGAGGACAGGCCGCTCTGAAATGCGCTGAATTTCGGCGGCGTCGGCGGCTTCGCTTTCGATAAAAATGTCCGCGCCTGTTTCTTGGTAGATGCGTGCCTTGAAGGCGGGCGAATTGGCGTGTTCTTCGTCGGTCTGCGTCATGATCAGCTTGCCGTAGCGCACGCCATTGTCGCGCATCCAAGCCTCGGTCTCGGCGCGATAGGTTTCGCGGCGGCTGGTCACCAGCCAGCCAATCTCGCCAGAGGTTGCATGCAGCTTTTCAGCCGTCTGCAAGAATTTGCGGTAGGCCTTGCCGTTGTCATCCTCGTGGGCTTCGGGGTTGCGGCACAGGACGCCGTCAATATCCACGCAAGCGTTCTTCAGCACGGCATGGTGCATCATGTTCCACTGGCAAATTGGCGAGAGCGAGTTCGTCTCCAGAACAACATCCACGTCCGGATGCTTGGCAATTTGCGAATAAACTGAGCAAAACACGATATTGCCGGGCACGCCCTCAAGAGCGGCACGCGCTTTTTTAAAGGCACGGCCCGATCCCACGGTATCGTCAATCACCAGAACTGTTCGTGCATCCGACATCGCCTTGTCCACGTCGGGTGCGTCTTTGGTCGCGCCATAGCCGAACACCTTGCCCGAGATCAGGCCATCCAGATCTGTCAGGGGAAGGTTTAGCTGTGTTGCGAGCATTGTCGCCGGCAACATACCAGAACGAGGGATGCCAACGATAAGGTCAATTTTGGACGGCAGCTTTTTGCGATTTGCTATAATCGCAGCCGACATGTCCTGAATATTAATAAATTGCATAAATTGCTCCCAATACAATCGAAGCACGCCAAAATAACAACTAAACCGTAGGTGGTGTCTGTGGTGAATGCAATTCCATTTTGGACTAAGGATCCCGTTGCGTGTGCAGCAAAGGATATCCTTGCGATAAGGGCTGCTGTTCAGACTGCCTTACTTAGTTGCAGGATGTGCCTAACAGGACACTTGTGTTACAGGGAATGCGCGCCGTCACGGGGGCGGCGCGCCTGTCTGAATTTGGCGTAAACCCTTATCGAATAGCTGATTTCTTGGCTTGCGAGGCTTTTATTCACTCAATGATACAAGGCTTGCCATGATCTGCATGTCCGGTTTTCCGGAATTTGCAGCGATGGTGCTTAAACTTTCATCCGGCGAGCCAACCGTGAAACCAGCAGCTTCCAGAGATGCGATGAGATCCGAGGGTTCTATATCAATTACTGCGGCAACTTCCGACAGGCTGCCACCAAGAATCAGGGTTGAAAAACCAAAGACCGGAGGCCGTCCTGACTCGCCTTCTGCGGGAACGAGAAAGGCCGCGGCAGCGATAAATGATACAACCATGGCGATAGCAAAGGAGGCGCGTTTGAAGTAGGCGGACATTGGTCGCCAGTTCTTCCAAAGATGTAGGGCAAAGGGAAGTATGAGCACGATGCTCAGCCATTCGTGCATACCGTGAAAGCCGCGTGGACCGATATGAAAGAATAGCGCGATCCCCGAAATCAAGGAGACCAGAAACAAGCCAGTGATAAAGGGAGTGGCGTAGCGAAGAAGGACAGATTGCATTCGAAAATTCCTTGTCAGAACGGGAAATGGCTCAGGCGGAGCTGTGCGTTGGCATACGTCAAATGAAACGCGGTTCGGCCTGAAATCCGTCGAGGGTTTCGGGTCATGCAAAGAAAAAATTTAGAATTTATGCATTGAAAATAGAGCTTTAGGGTCTCAGCGTGATCTGGAAGTCAGTGCTCGCGCTTCGGCCCTTGGCATCAATGACGGTGAGCCTGCTGAAGCCTTCGCCCATCTGTGGTAGGATAATCTGCCGCGATCTGGGGTTTGCAGGAACTGGTGCGCCATTCGCGAGCCATGTAAAGGGCGGCGTGCCGTCCTGGAGCTTGGCAAAGAACCCTTCAGGCATGGATGTCAGCTTGGCGCCGCTCGGGGGGAAGACGAGCTTTGGCGCGTCCGGATCAGGCAAAACACTTCCGTCTCGCGGAATAAAAGTCTGCAAGTTCGGAGGAAGGCTGTTGCCTGCCACGCGCAACGTATTGGCGGGTGCCGGAGGCAATGGGACGGGTCTGTTTGTCGCTCTTTGATAGGCTGCAAACAGGATCGGTGCAGCGAGATCGCCGCCAAAGGCACCAGGAACAGGAGTGCCATCAGGGCGCCCCATCCACACCCCGACCACCAGCGCGCCATCAAAGCCGATCGCCCATGCATCCCGGTGGCCGTAACTTGTGCCTGTTTTATAGGCAAGTGTCCCGCTCGGAGCGCCAGCGGGCGGAGTCAGATCCCCCAGAATATCGGCGACCTGCCACGCGGCGCGTGGCGCCATCAAGCGGTGTTCTGTCTGCTCTTGCGGACCTGCCCGCCAATGCAGCGCCACCGGGCGACCCAGCCGCGCAAGACCTCCGTAGAGGGTGACCAGATCTTCGAGCGTTAGTCCAACGCCGCCAAGGGCAACAGCCAGTCCAGCCCGTCCACTTGGCAGGACCGGCGTCGCGCCTGCTTTGCGTAGGGCGGACATTAGCTTGGCTGGCCCAAGCGCGTCTGTCAGAGCCACCGCGGGAATGTTGAGCGACTGTTGCAGTGCCTCGCGCAGCGGGAG
Organism: Donghicola sp. XS_ASV15; assembly: GCF_041224595.1. Taxonomy (NCBI): domain Bacteria; kingdom Pseudomonadati; phylum Pseudomonadota; class Alphaproteobacteria; order Rhodobacterales; family Roseobacteraceae; genus Donghicola; species Donghicola sp. XS_ASV15. The sequence continues at coordinate 91,938 of NZ_JBGFGN010000146.1, forward strand.
TGGACCACGAAAACTGCCGTCGAAGTTCTGCGGTGCGTAATCGCCGAAACGCATAGGACGGTCGTCGAAAATGGTTTCGGGATGTGCGAGCCCCTGATCAAAAGCCAATCCGTAGATCAAGGGCTTTAGCGTCGATCCGGGAGATCGCACAGCGCGCGTCATATCCAAATAGGCGGCCCCGCCGCGCCCTTCGCGATATCCAGCAGAGCCAACGCTCGCCAAGACTTCGCCCGTGCGATGGTCCGCGACCAGTATCGCGACAGAAAGGCCCGCATGGTGGCCCCGGATCGCGTTTTTGGCCAGCTCCTGTAGGTTAGACTGCAAGCCGCCATCCAAAGTCGTCCTATGAATTTGGGCGGCGGGTTGATCTGCGATCGCAAGATCTGCCAGATGCGCGGCCAGCATTGGCATCTTGGCGCGACGTTGGGGGAGGGGGGCGGTGCGTGCAACGGAGAGGGCTTCGGGCGGTAGAACACCCTTTTGTCCCATACGCATGATGACCCGATTTCGCGCGTCGAACGCGGACTCGTAAAAGCGGTCTGGACGGCGCGTCTCTGGCGATTGCGGCAGTGCGACCAACAAGGCGGATTCGGAAGGCGTTAGCCGCTTGGGCGGCTTGCCGAAATACAGGCGCGTGGCGGCCGCGACGCCTTCGATATTGCCGCCAAACGGCGCGCGGGTCAGATAAAGATCCAATATCTGCTGTTTTGAGAGCTTGCGTTCCAGCGCCCAAGCCACCCGCATCTGTCTCAGCTTGCCTTGAATACGACCGGTGCCGCTATCCTCGATCAAGCGGGCAACCTGCATGGTCAGGCTTGATCCCCCAGAAACGACGCGACCGTACCAAACGGCCTGCGCCACAGCGCGTGTCAGGGCCACGAGATCGACGCCATTGTGCCGATAAAAACGCCCGTCTTCGTAGGCGACCAGCATGGCCAGATAGGTTGGGTCTACAGTTCCCACGCTGGCATCAAGCCGCCAGCGTCCGCCCTCGACCGTGTAAGCCCGCAAGAGCTTGCCGGTCCGATCCAGAACTTCGACCGAAGTTTCTTGGACCAGCGGGGGCAGGATCGTTGCCTCGATCCATGCGTCAAAGCGGTCACGCGCACCCGCAAAAATGGTGAGCGTGGCCGCTATGACAAACAGCGCATACCTCATGGCCGCACGGTGATCGTGCCCGTTTCAGACACCGCTTGGTAACGTGGGCGGTACATGTCTTGCACCTTGGCGGCGGGCGCGTGGTACGTGCCTGCGGTCACTGCGCGTACGATGTAGGCCAGCCGGAAGCGCTCGGGGCGGGTCCAGTCCACTGCGGCGACAAAGCGGTCGCTGCGGAACTGGGTCATCCGCGTGTCTATCGTCTCGATCCAGGACAGGCTGCTCACATCTCCAGAGCGGATCAGACTGGGGTTGTCGATTTCCAGGCCAGCAGGCAAAGGGTCGTCCACGATCAAGCGGGCCTCGTGGTTTTCGGTAGGCGTGATTTCGAGGACCACGGCGTAGCGCGCCCCAGAAGTGAACTCGCCTGTGTTCACCTCGTTGCCCTCCAGATCAAAGATATGGCGCGCGATCTGGTAACCGTACCCTCCGGCCTCGGCGGGAACAGAGGGAACACCCATCGTCGTGAGGGTCAGGTTTGTATCGCTGCCAGTGTTTCTGATCTCGATTGGTTCCGATGTTTCATCCTCGAGTATCTGGACCAAAGGAGCTGTCGACGGCTCGCCGTTGATTTCAAGCGCGTTTGTCGACGGATCATCGACCAGAGCGCGGGCCGCAAGCAAGGTCCACGCAGCTTCTTGGGTCGAGCGTGACCGGCTTGTTCGGACGACAGCGTTAGTCAGGGCGCCTTTGTCGATGGCGTCACTGCCTGCTTCGGTCGCCAGAGCCAGAAGAGCTGCCGTGTCGCGCAAGGTCGTACCGTAGTCACTGCGCACAGCGGTGCTGATCGCAGCGGTCCCGATCATTCGTGAAGACTGGGAGAACATTTGATCCGCGCGGGTCTGGTCACCATAGGCCGCAAGCGCTGCTCCGAGTTGCGCAGCGGCGAGAGGGGTCGCAAAGTCCTCGGCTTTGACATCGGCGTAATACCGTAGATCGCCCATGTTTGCTGCGCCAGCGCGGGCCAGCACCATCAGCGCATACGCGATGTCCTGACCGCCTTCGTCGAAATCCGTGGCATAATTCACCTGATTGCGCAGATTGTCCAAAGCAGAGCGCAGGGCGCGATCGGGCACGTCATAGCCCGCTTGATCTGCACGGGTCAGGAAGTCAGTGACATAGGCATCTAACCAGAAATCCCCGCTATCCGCGTACCAAAGGCCAAAGCTGCCGTTGCTGGACTGACGCGTCAGGATTTCGGTTGTTGCCTCTTTGATCCGCGCGGCCAAATCCTGACCCTGTGTTTGGCCCAAAGCGTCAGCGACCTGATCAAAGTACAGCAGCGGCATGGCCGCCGAGGTGATTTGCTCGGTGCAGCCATAGGGATAGCGATCCAGACTCGCCAGCAGTCCCGGCACGTCGAATGTCGCCAGCGGACCGGCCGAGAGGATCGCGCGGCCAGTGCCGTCCTGCATCTCGGCAAACACATCCTCGCTCAGTGTGAAGGTGTCACCGCCCGCCAGATCGAAGCGGCGGGTCGTGGCTACTTCTGGATCGTTTGATCTTATGGGCATCCGAAGTATGCGCTCGATGCGCGTGCCATCGGGCGTGCTGAGTGCCACCGTGATTTCTGGATCGCCGACTGCAGAGCCGGTAAGGGGAATAGCCAGAGAGGCGCTATCCTGCGCGTTAACGACAATGGTGTCTGGGTAGTCCCCCAAAGTCAGGCCATCACCTGCGTTCAGCGCAAGAGACATCTCGCCAGAGGCTCCTTCGATGTGGGTCAGGTCGAGCAAAAGTTGACTCTGATCGCCGGGAGCAAGGAAGCGGGGAAGGCTGGCACTTAGAACAACAGGATCGCGGAACGTGACTTCTTCTGCGGCACCTCCCACGCCTTGAGAGCCCCACGCGACGGCCATGATCCGCATTTTGCCGTCAAAGGCGGGCACATCAAAGGTCACCTGCGCCTTGCCCTCTTCGTCCAGTTCGATGGGGCCGGAGAAGAAGGTCACGAGGTCTTCGGTCGGGGGCGGGCTTTGCATGGACATGGCGCCGCCTGCGTCCCCACCACTGCGGACAGTCCCTGTCTGACCGTTCAGGCTATCGATCAGGCGGCCATAGATGTCGCGAATCCCAACGCCAAGCCTGCGCTGACCAAAGAAGTGTGCTTCGGGGTCAGGCGGCATATAGCCCGTCAGGTTTAAAATGCCGACATCCACCGCCGCGATTGTCGCATAGAGAGGTTTGTTCATAACGTTGGCCACGGAAATGTCGACGGTTAGCGGGCCGCGCGGGCGTGCCGTTTCTGGCAAAGACAGCTGAACATCCAAATCCCGTTCCGCAGGGAAAACCCTGCCAAAAGCGATCCCGAGCGATCTAGAGGGCATGAGAGTGTTATCGACGTCCATTGGACGCACGACACTTGCCGAAACATAGGCGCCGGTGCCCCATCCGGCCGTCACGGGCAAAGAGATGATGTTCTCGCCTTCTTTGACCTTGACGGTCTTCATATCGATCAGGCCCTCGCCGAGGACTGTGATCAGCGCGGTGCCTGCATATCGCGGGACAAGGCGCAGCTTGGCCGTGTCTCCTGCTGAATAGATGTGTGTGTCGAGCGAAAGTTCGAGCGTATCGGGGGTGCTAACGGCGTCGGCGGCGGCATACCATCCGGCGTCAAAGGATACAGAGGTCTCTAGGTACCGCTGACCATCATCGCGCGTAACGACGAGTTCATACTCGCCCCATTCAACCTGACTGGATATCTCGACGGGTTCCTGACCTAGTGTCGCCTTGCCCGCAGAGATGCGTGTGCGGGTTGTGATTGGTTCCCAGTTCCAGTCACCGTAGAGCTGGTACCACTGATACGTTGTCTCGACCCGATTGAGCGTCCAGGCGACCGGCATATCCATGGGTTGGCCGCTAGGGTCTAGGGCGATCAGGTCGAAGGCCGCCTCGGTGTTCTCTGAAAGAGTGCCCTCAAACAAGGGTTTCACCCCGATCAAAGCTGTGGAGGGCGCAAGGTTTCTGGTGATCTGCCGCTCGACGGGACGCCCCGACCCTTCGGTCATCTGCGCTGTCACCGTCAGTTGGAGTGGGCGATCGGCTGTGGGCACAGCAGGAATCGTCACGGGCAAAGAGGCCATGCCCTCGGTGTCGGTCATCGTGCCGGTGGGCAGCGCCGAGAACGCGGGTGACAGCGGTTCATCATGCCGTCCAAACCGGTATCCCGGGAACTCTTCTAGGCCTTCGCGGGCTGACACACGCATCATGCCACTGATAGGCAGACCTGACGCAGGCGCGCCGAACAGATAGGCCGCGTCAATATCAAGGCTCGTCATCTCGCCGCCCCGCAGGATGGGGGGAAGATTCAGGCCAAAGTCGAACCTTTCTGGCAGAAAATCTTCGACGAGGATTTTCGTGCTTGCGAGCATCGGCGCTTCGGGATCGCCATAGGCCTGCAACTCCCAAGTGCCCCGAGGTGCGGTGTCGCTGATCGGCAGTTCAAAAACATGACCGCCCGCGACGCCCACACCAGAAAGTGTACGGCTGTATTCGACCCCATCCGGGCGGCGCAATACAGCGGTCAGGGGGAGGTTCCAGATCACATTAGCGTCTTCATCACGCGCAAGGGCCGTTGCGTGGATACGATCGCCGGCGCGGTATGCCCCGCGATCTGTGGCCAGAAACAAATCCACTGGCCCCGAAGGCGGACGGCCCGCAACACCGCGATCAGATAGATCGAATTCAGGGTCCAACAGAGACAAGAAAGCGATATCTGCGTTGCGCCGGGCGATCACCAGCGCTGGCTCGGCCCCGTCTTTGCCGCGCATCAAGCCGCTGGCGAAACGTGCGTACCCGCGTTCATCGGTTTGTGCTGTCCCAAGAACCGCGTTGGAGCGGGAGATCAGTGTCATACGGACGCGCTCTCGCGGCGCGCCATCTGACAGGCCACGGGCAAACACATGCAGCCCATCCACACCGCTCATGCTGGTCATGCCCAAATCGGACAGGACAAACCACTGGGTCGCAGCGGCGTCGGGCTCTCCGTCAATGCTGGCCTGCAACGCATAGACACCGGTGGGTTGGGTTGACAGGGCGCGGGCCATGGGTAGGCGGGTCAGCACACTCTGGTTCAGCTCCATGCCCACCTCGGCTGTACCTTCCCAGATGCGCGCGCCGATGCCATCAGACAAGCGCTGCTCTTCATAGCCGTTCAAGGGCCGCCCAAAGATGCGATCCAGAATGGCGGGCATAAGATTGCGGTTGCTGACATGGTATAGGGTCAGATCGACTTTTTCCGTGTTCACGGTTGTGATCGGGATTGCTGGGTCTGACCCGCGCGGCAGCACATAAGCGCGTCCGGTAAAGGCCAAAGACGGGCTGCGATCACGCACATACATGGTCAGATCGACGTCCCGTTGCAGGGTTTCGCCGCTTGCTGCAGGAAGGCCTTCGCGCAGGGTGATCTTGTAGCGCGAACCATGGGTGACGCCGGTGATGCAGAGCTTGTTTCCACTGGCATCTGCAGCAAGACCTTGGGTCGCGCTGCGGACGAAACTGGCATAGTCGACGCCGCCATCCACCAGCTCTTCGGAAAACTCAGCACAAATCCGAGGTTCAGCGAGGTCGCTTTCCACAGTGTTGTCGGTAATGCGAAACCCATAGCGGTTGATCGCGTGCTCCAGCAGGTCAGCTGCCTCGTCCCGCGGCTGCGCACTCTGCGCCAGTCGCAGAGCGGGGATCATACGGCGCCCCTCGTACATGCCTTCGAGGGCTAGCGCCATTTGATAGAGCGCGCTCGCGCGGGTGCCTGCGTCCGAGCCGTAGAGGTATCCGTTGATCGATGCACTCAGTGCGTCGGTGCGCAGGGATGCGCCTCTGCTACGCTCTTTCTCTGCAGCGATCAGAGCGAGGCGCGCATACTCGGTCCAGAGCCCGGCGCGATCAGTGAGGGCGATAGCCGAACCGATAAACGACATAGCAACAGCGATCTCACCGTTTTGTTCGCGTTGAGCTGCGGAGCGTGTGTAATCCTCGACCGTGAAGTTGCCGGGCGCATAGCGGACGCCGATATCCAGCGCCAAATCTAGAGCGTTCGAGAACATAGAGTCGTTCAGAAAACCAAGATCGGCGTGGGCGCTTTCGGCAGCAATCAAGGTTGATGCCGGGGTCACAACAACGCGCGCGGACAAGGCGCCGTCATAAGCGCTTTCTTGGGTGACACCGGTCTTGGGAAAGCACGCGCCGGATCGAGTATTGAACGTCAGGGCAGTGCACTGAGGGTTCGCCAAACAGGCGCGTTGACACGAGTCGAAATCGGTATCGAAAACGGCCTGTAGGTCGCCACCGTAAAAATCGACATTTCGTGCAACATTCAGGCGTCTTTCGGGTAGGGTTTCGGCCATTGCTGCAACGGGCAAAAGTAAAGCAATCAATAGAAAGAAACACCTGAACATTATTTTACCTTTGTTGTGTCAGCCTCTGTCAAAGCCTCTCATAGAGGATTTTGGTAGAGCAAGTCATGAAGACACGAAGGTCTCAATCCTCTTTATTTTCTTGACGTTCCAATAGATGGTCCAAGTTCTGCACGCTTCAGAAACTAGTTCGTTAGTACACCTAATAAGTGACGTGGCACGGCATGTGCGCGCTGAGATTTCGGGCGTTGATTGGCATTTGCAAAATTTCACTTAATTGGGGTCACGATGAGCAATCTTGTGGCTTGCCCGCGGCTTTTGCGAACGCGGAACCCAAAGCCAAGCACATTGGTCGAGCGAGGCTCGACAAGTCGCCCTAAGTATCGAATCGCAGTTATGGTTGATGGAGTCTCACAAATCCGTTGCCACTTTGGCGACAACAATGACTTGTGGTAGGCTGGCCAATTTTTGATCGATGATTTGGTGTGGACCAAGTGGCGCCAGCTCACTGTTCAGAGGGCAGGGCATCTAACTCTTGCAGAGCTGTCGTAAGTCCAGCACGCCAATCTGGGCGCTGCAGCGTGAAAGTCCGCAGGTTCAGGCAATCCAACCGACAATTGAGCGGGAGGCGTGCGCGCATCGGGAATTGCGACGCAGGGATTTCGTTTACTATGACATCTTGCCCGGTTTGGCGAAAAATCTCCTTTGCAAACCCAGAGCGAGAGACATCCGGCGCGCCAGCGAAATGATAGGTGCCCGTTCTGGTAGGGTCGACGATTAGCGCCTCGGTCATCGCCATGAGCGCATAGGCGAGGTCTCGCGCCGGGGTAGGGCCGGCGATCTGATCCGAGACCACGTTGACCATGGTGCGAGTCTTTCCGATTTGCAGCATGTCTTTTAGAAAGTCGTCCCCATGCGAGGCAAAGATCCAAGATGTCCGCACAATGGCATGAACACAGGCACTCGCGTGAATGCCCTGTTCCCCGAGCAGCTTGCTCCGGCCAAGGGTGTTCACCGGTTGAGCGGGGTCTGAAGGAAGGTGCGGGGCAACGCCTGTGCCGCTAAAGACCTGGTCGGACGAGAGATGTACGAAGGGAATTTTCAATTCCTCGCAAGTTCGCGCCATCGCGGCTGGCGCCTCTGCGTTCATGAGTATGGACAGAGCTTCATTTTCCTCTGCCCCGTTGAGGTCCGAATAACCCGCTGCGTTGATGACCGCCCTTGGCCGCACGTGAAGGATGGCGTCAATGCACTCTGTGGGCTTGCTCAGATCGCAGGCCGCACTGTCTAGGAAAAGCGCGTCAGGCAGGTAGCGCCCGAGCTCGGTTGCGACCTGGCCAGATTGACCAACAACCAGGATCAATTGAATTGCCTCGTGTGCCGGGCGGGGGTGGGAAGAGTCGGGTGCATCTTGCTGCGCTCGGTGATCCAGAAATGAGTGTGGCTTGAAAACTGTCAAACTTTTCAGAGTTCTATTCAATAAAAAATCTGACGTTTGTTTGTGTGGCCCGGACTCGCAAAGTGAACTGACGTCACAACTACTTAATTGTTGAATTAAAGCGGTTCTGCCATAATTTTGAGAATAGAATAGTTCCCTAATATCACTAGGTTACGCCTGCGGACGTGCTTCCAGTTTTCTGAATTGTAAGCTCTTCTATAATGCTTGAAGTCTGCCCACTTTCTGCCGCATTTTCGCCCCGAACGCGCCGGAACATTGAGGCGTTCTTAGGTTGGTTGTTTTCTTCCCGATACGGGTTTTTGCTTGGGTTGAGCATGTTAGGTGGTATTTTTTTTGGAATTTTTGTTGGATACGGGAGCGCTTTTGCGCTCTGGACTGCTGGACTGTCACTTGGCGCAGGCGTGATCATTTCCGTTATTCTGGCGGCGACAGCCTTTATCTTCTCCTTGATATTTTCGGGACGCCGCAAGGGCGAGCCTGTTCTTGAATTGCAGGAACGCACGCACTCCGAATAATCGGTTGCGCTTCGCTCCTGTTACGTATTAGCCGCTCGCCGGAGGGTTTGCCGTTCGCGGCAGGCTCTCCGGTATTTTCAGTCAGTTCCCTGAAATACCGGCCTTTTCCTAAAGGTCGAGTTGCTGATAAACCTGTCCCAACGGTAGGCGTCTCTTGGACGCTGGCCCGAATGGTAAGACAGGACGTGTAACATGAAATTTGTGGTCGCTGGCATTGGATATGTTGGCCTATCGAACGCGGTGCTCTTGGCACAGAACAATCCTGTGGTGGCGGTCGACATCTCGCAGGAGCGTGTGGATGCCGTCAACGCCAGACAGAGCCCGATTGTTGATGCCGAACTCGAAGAGTATCTGGCCAACAAAGAGCTGAATCTAACCGCAACGACGGATCTGGCAGAGGCCGCAGTTGACGCGGATTACGTGATCGTCGCAACGCCGACCAACTATGATCCGATCACCAATTACTTCGACACGAGCAGCGTCGAGACTGTGATCAAAGCGGTGACTGCGGTGAACCCAAAGGCAACCTTGATCATCAAATCAACGATCCCTGTAGGGTACACCGAACGTCTGGCCCACGATCTGGATACGGATCAGGTGATCTTTAGCCCAGAGTTTCTGCGCGAAGGCAAAGCGCTGTATGACAACCTGCACCCGAGCCGGATTGTCGTGGGCGAAGACAGCCCGCGGGCGCACAAGTTCGCTGAGGCTCTGCTGGAAGGCGCGATCAAGAAAGATGTCTCGGTGCTGTTTACCGGTTCGACCGAAGCCGAGGCGATCAAACTCTTCGCGAACACCTACCTTGCCATGCGGGTCGCTTACTTCAACGAACTGGATAGCTACGCCATGGCTTTGGGGCTCGATAGCCGTCAGATCATCCAGGGCGTGGGTCTGGACCCCCGAATCGGCGCCCATTACAACAACCCGAGCTTTGGCTATGGCGGCTACTGTTTGCCCAAGGATACCAAGCAGTTGCTCGCAAATTACTCGGAAGTGCCCCAAAACATCATCCGGGCTATCGTCGATGCCAACCGCACGCGCAAAGACTTTCTGTCTGATGCGATCGTCGCGCGGCGCCCCAAGATCGTGGGTATTTACCGTCTGGTGATGAAGGCCGGCTCTGACAATTTCCGCCAGAGTTCTATCCAGGGCATCATGAAACGGGTGAAGGCAAAAGGGATCGAAGTGATCGTGTATGAACCCGTTCTGGAAGAAGACGAATTCTTCCGCTCGCGGGTTGTGAACGACCTCGATGCGTTTAAGGCAGAGGCCGACGTGATCGTCGCGAACCGTATCACGGATGATATCGCCGACGTGGCCGACAAGGTCTTTAGCCGCGATCTGTTCGGGTCAGACTGAGAGTTAGAATGGGACGAAGCTTGGCAAGCGGGTCAGGCTTCGTTCGACAATATCCGTCAGCCGTGCGTCGGCGTCGGACAGCGTCTCTTTGGGTTGGATCGGCGTAACGTAGCGGACCAAAGCACCATCGGTGCGCCCTTGGGTGATCCCGTCCTGCAAGACGGTGAGCTTGGCCTTGAAGTCGTTGGTGAGCCGTTTCCCGCGCTGTTCAAACCAGTAGTAAACAAGTTGCTGTTCGGTCCCGTTCTGAATGATCGCTCGATTGACGTCGAATGTGCCGTAGGCGCCAGTCGTCCGAAGTGTATAGGGGGCGATTTCGTAAATCTCCCACCCTGAAGATGGCAGGCAGACCTCGGGCGAGTGAATCCCTTGGCCCTCTGTCTGGCGGGTGTAGTAGGCCACGAACATATTGGCAGAGTGGCCCGACTCGGGTGTTATAAACGTCGCGTTCAAGTAGTCGTCCGCAGCTAGAACCTCTTCGATTTCGGGATCGAGGGTCGACATTGATCCACGCCAAGGTCCGAGTTGCCGCGGGAAGAGTACGAAGCTGTCTCTGGCGATCTCGTGGTTCTTTGCGTCCGGTATCATCATCCAGCCGGCACCGAGGCCAAGCGTCAGAATTGTTGCGATCATCAGTGCACGGGGGCCGTGGACCTGACGGAAGCCGGACAGGATCGGCCATAAATCACTGCCATCAAGGTCGAGCGCATCGGGCAAACTGCGCGGCACGGGTTCGGTGCGCTGCAAGCCCCAAGCGAGCGCGAAAAGAATGCCGATACATGTTAAGAAGATCACCCAACCTTCGAAGAAATGCAAAAACCCTTCGGCCTGTTCGATGCCATAGCTGTTCACAAGCACGCCGATGACACCGATCCGGACGGCATTCATTGCGACCGTCAGGGGCGCCGCCGACAAGAGCAAGATTGCTTTGTGCCAGAGAGGCCCTCGGTAAAGGATCGCGAACAGATAAGAAAAGCTGAGGATCGGGAAAAGATAACGCAGGCCTGAACACGCCTCGGCGACTTGAAGCTTGTATACGCCGAGATCAATAATATTCCCTTCAAGGTAAACAGGCACACCGAATGCCCTGACAATCGCGACGCCCATCTCCGAACTGATGCCCTGAAGAAAAGTGGTTATGTGAACGGCGGAGCAATACTCGGCCACGGTAGCGACGGCATAGTGTTGTCGCGGGCGGCGTAAAAGTCGTCCACTTTTGCCCTTTCGGATTTCGGGAGGGCTTGGGGATATACACCGTGGACTTGTATTTGAAGGTGC
>NZ_JBGFGN010000147.1:0-3773 GCF_041224595.1 Donghicola sp. XS_ASV15
AGCCATTTGTGGCCTCCTTGTGGTGTGCCCCTTCCGGTCTTGGTGCCGAAAATCGGGGCGGGGTTTCTGGCGAGGTCCGCTGCAAGCGGCCCTCTCCTGAAAGCCTGCCTCCCGGCGAGGGCAGGAGGGGGACCCGCGCAAGTTCCATGACAAGGAAGGGGGGGAGGGGGATCACCCGACCACGCAGCTCGGCCCCGGCCGAGACCGTGGTTGGGGACACCCCCCCTGACGCCGCTCATGGTGCTTGCGTGGGGGAACCGGCGGTTCCCTAGACGGACAGGACGCGCTTGCGCGTCATGGCCCAAGGATGCGGGCGGCGTTCGGCTTGACCGAACCCCCCGCCAGTGTGATCGCCGCGCTCGTGTCAGATGCCAAGCAAAACCGACTTTTGTGTCACATCGCTGACCCAGAGCGCGGCGCTACGTCCGCATGACGGGGCAGGGGCCAAACGGTCATTCGTGAAAATTGCAACGAACGGCGGGAACGAGCCCCAATTTTCCAGATGCAGCGCGTTGCGCCAATGTCGGTTGTGGGAGTCAGCTTCTCAGCGAACCCCTCCTCCAACAGGTTCGATCAAGTGGCGTGATACCCTCGCATCTGAAGGCGATTGATATTCCTACGAAGATAGGGTTTATGCACCTCTAATAGCGTTAGGACCCGGTGAGAGCCCGGGTGGCTCTTCCGGCCGCTGATCCGCCGGACAACCCTGAAACTTCCCGACATACAATGCCGACCGTCTTATGAAAGACGATCAGGCACAGGGTACTGGATTGTTTAAATGATCTCAATTTCTGACTACCGACAGCAATGGTTCGGTAACATTCGTGGCGATGTGCTTGCGGGTACCGTCGTCGCGCTGGCGCTGATCCCCGAAGCCATCGCATTTTCTATCATCGCAGGCGTGGACCCCAAGGTGGGTCTTTACGCCTCCTTTTCCATTGCCGTGCTCATCGCCTTTACAGGCGGACGGCCTGGCATGATTTCGGCGGCGACTGCCGCCACAGCCGTTCTGATGATTACGCTCGTGAAGGATCACGGGCTTGAATATCTCTTGGCCGCAACCGTTCTCGCAGGTCTTTTGCAGATCGGGGCGGGGCTTTTGAAGCTCGGGCGCTTCATGCGCTATGTTTCAAAATCGGTGATGACCGGCTTCGTGAATGCGCTGGCGATCCTCATCTTCATGGCGCAACTCCCCGAGTTGAACCTGAGCAACCCCGGCGTCACATGGCTCACCTATGTCCTCGTCGCTGCGGGCCTTGCAATCATCTATCTCTTTCCACGGATCACCACCACGATCCCGTCGCCGCTGGTCACGATTATCGTGCTGACCCTGGCCGTTCTGGCGATGGGCTGGGACGTCCGAACGGTGGGCGACATGGGCGCACTGCCGGATACGCTGCCCTTCTTCCTGATCCCGGATGTGCCGCTGACCATCGAGACGCTGTTGATCATCTTTCCGTATTCTGCCGCCGTTGCGGTGGTCGGCCTGCTGGAAAGCCTGATGACCCAGAACATCGTTGATGACCTGACAGACACCAAGTCCAACCGGAACCAGGAATGCATCGGTCAGGGCATTGCCAACACCGCGACCGGATTTATCGGCGGTATGGCGGGTTGCGCGATGATTGGACAGTCGATCATCAACGTGAAGTCCGGCGGTCGCGGGCGTCTCTCGGCCTTTTCCGCTGGTGTTGTCCTGTTAGTTCTGGTCGTCGGCCTAGGTGATCTTGTGGCGCGTATCCCGATGCCCGCATTGGTCGCCATCATGATCATGGTGTCGATCGGCACCTTCTCCTGGTCCTCGATCAAGGCGCTCAGAGTGCATCCGCGTTCGTCCTCAATCGTGATGATCGCAACTGTCGTCACCGTGGTCTACACACACAACCTCGCCATTGGCGTTCTGGTAGGGGTGCTGCTGTCAGGCATCTTCTTTGCAGGCAAGATCGCGCAACTTTTCCGTATCACCTCGACCCTATCAGCTGATGGCCGTCAACGGACTTACGTGCTCGAAGGCCAGCTTTTCTATGGGTCAGCCGAGGATTTCGCGGATGCTTTCGATTTCCGCGAGGCGCTTGATCGTGTCACCATTGACGTGAGCCAGGCCCATATCTGGGATATCAGCTCCGTTCAGGCGCTGGACATGGCAATTCTGAAGTTCCGCCGAGAAGGTTCGGAGGTCGAGGTTGTCGGAATGAACGATGCAACCGAAACGCTCGTTGATAAGCTTGCGATACATGACAAGCCCGGCGCGATGGACAAGTTAATGGGACACTGAGGGAGGAACACCATGGACAAGATACTGACACTACTGGACGGGTCGGACTATTCCGAAAGCGTCTGCCACCATACTGCTTGGATCGCTCAGAAGCTCAACGCCAGCGTGATAGCCATGCATGTGTTGGGTCGTCGCGAAGGTGCTGCCTCAACGGACCTTTCGGGGGCACTAAGCCTAGGAGCCAGGACTGCGCTTCTAGAAGAGCTTTCCGCCATGGACGCGCAGCGCGCTAAACTTGCCCAAGCGAAGGGCCATGCCATTCTGGAAGATGCGAAAGCGATCCTTGAGCAAGACGGAATCCCGAAGGTGGATCTGCGTCTTCGAAAAGGCGACCTTCTGGAATCGGTTCGCGAGCTTGAAAGCGATATTCGCGCAATCACAATCGGCAAGCGGGGCGAAGGCGCGGATTTCGCCTCCGGTCACCTGGGGTCGAATCTGGAGCGGATCGTACGCACCTCCAAGGTGCCTGTGTTTGTGGCATCACGAGAGTTTCGACAGATTTCAAAAGTTCTCATCGCATATGATGGGAGCGCGAGCGCCAAGGTCGCCATCGAGCGCATGTCGACCAGCCCCGTCTTCTCAGATCTCGACATCTGCGTGCTTTGTGTGGCCCAAGACAACGTTCACGCCCAGAAAGTCGCCGATGAAGCCGTTACTAAGCTCCATACGTCTAATATCACTGCATCCTCTCGCATCGCGACAGGCGAACCCGAAGACGCCCTGAATAAGCTGGTTTCTGAAGAGGGTTTCGATCTTCTGGTGATGGGGGCCTATGGTCATAGCCGGATCAGGAACCTCATCATCGGATCAACGACTACGGCGATGATCCAGTCCGTGAAAATACCGGTTTTGCTGTACAGATAAGATTGAGATGCGGTCTTTTTCAGGCCGCGTCGCAAATGTCGGAATTGCATAGTGGCCGTTCATCGCCGCCATTCCTAAAATAGGTTTGTCCGCTCTCCCGGCCCTGACCCATACCACGCCTAAAGTCTGGTTTGGGTCGGAAATGCTCGGCATTTGGGTCGGAATTGCTTGGCACGGCCCACTGACAAGATTCAGAAAGTTCGCAGCCAAGAGTCGGAGATGCGCGGCATTCGACAGCTCGCGCGGGGATCTCGATATTCTCTTGTCGACCAAGTGGCCGCGGGCGCGGCCTGGGGGCTGTCTGCCCCCGCGCCTATCGGCGCTCCCCCGAGGATATTTTCAGGAAGATGAATGGAAGAGCGCACGGCGGTCTGGCCCCGCAAAAGGCCGAGGGAACCGAGGGAAGATCGTCACCCGAAGGGCCGAGATTTGCGGGCCGCATCGGACCATGCCCCCGCGTCGATCCGCTGGCTCGGAACGAGACGGCGGGCGGCGCACCTGGGGGGCAGGGACGGGCGGCGCGGAAAGCTCGGGGAGTGGGCCGGTGCAGCCGGCGCACGAGTAGAGCCCGGTCCTGGGCGCGCGTGTCCTCGAGCGACTGCACGAGGTCACGCGCGATCAGGATTTGCCCGAA
>NZ_JBGFGN010000148.1:0-342 GCF_041224595.1 Donghicola sp. XS_ASV15
GATACTTACTGCACCACCTGTCATCCAAATCCAAGGTGAGCCAGATTTAAACCACTGCTTCATTTATTAAATCTCCTAACCTTACAGTGAACTATACTTTTCACGTAAACGCTGACGAACAAATTCAGCAATCGTGTTAAAGACAAAGGTGAATATAAACAGTACAAACGCCGCCAAGAACAAAATTCGATAGTGGGTACTGCCAACTTCTGATTCAGGCATTTCTACTGCAATGTTTGCTGCCAGCGTACGCATACCTTGGAAAATACTCCAATCCATAATTGGCGTGTTACCCGTTGCCATCAAAACAATCATGGTTTCGCCCACTGCGCGACCTAAGCC
>NZ_JBGFGN010000149.1:0-3518 GCF_041224595.1 Donghicola sp. XS_ASV15
AAACCGCCAGCCGCTACATGATGGTCGAGGCATTCGCTCAGATCGACAACGAGGAGACAGACCCAATTCTCAGCATAAAAGCCGCCTGATCATGACCTCAGGCCACCCGACAAATTACACCACCTTGACGGACGTGACCTCGTGGACCCCAGCCGTCGATGACTTCGTTGGTGCAGATGCCATAGCCCTCGCGCCCTTCGAATTTGAAGGCATAGAGTGTGCCGATATATTTGCTAGGGCGCTTGGTCAATGGAGGGGCCTACGGGTTTGGATGCCTCAACTCTGAGCGTCAATCACGTCCATCCGTCAAACGCTTTTCTGCGGCGACGCTAAATTGACAGAGGACCGTCGCTTCGAGGTGAGGGTCACTTTTCCAATCTGCAACGAACGCACGGGCTTTCTCGATCGTCCAAAGCTTCTGTCTGTGCCTGTCGTATTCGTCCAGAATGTTGCCGTCTGTGTAAATGTCATGGGCGCACGTTCCAGTTGACTTGCGCTCCCACTGACCATTCGAAAGCGAAGGAAACTGCATGCGGAGACATTTTGCATCCATAAATCGAAGACCTTTGGTATATGGTTGCCGATAGCTAGCAACTGTATTCATCAGGGATGGCGGGGCTCCCATTTCCGCCGTTTTTTGCAAAGAGCATTGGCGATGATGACGAGCTTGCGCGCGACGGCCGTGACGATGACCTTGTGCGGCTTGCCGGCTTTGCGGCTTGATGAGAGTATTTTCTCTGGCGCCGATCGGAGTGCTGCAGCCAGCGTCAACAAAATGCTCGATCATCAAATGGATGTCCTTCGCCAGATCATGACAACGATGATGGCGTACTCGCAAGGGGAATTCGACTATTCGCCGAATCCGTTGGGGGGAGAGTTGGCATTTGTCGACAAGTCTACTGAAAAAATTCGAACCGGATTCCAGAATCTTGTCACAGAGATATCCAGCATGTCTGAAGCCATCGTATCTGGTAAGCTCGATAGAAACATAGAAATAAACCGGTTTAAAGGTCGATATAAAGAAATCGTGAAATCGTTTGAGCGTGCCTATGATCATCTCAATGACGTTTTAGGTAAAATTGCTCAACAGACAGGAGAGCTTACGATTTGTATCAGTGACGCAAGTTCTGCGGCGGAGTCCCTGAAGTCAACCAGATCATTTCAATCTACCTCCGCTGAGGATATCTCATCATCTGTCCAGCAAACCGGTCAAATGGTCCAAGGGAACGCCGAAGCCTCGAAAATGGTGGCTGAATTGACGGGCGTGAGCTTGGTGAATGCGGGGGAAGGGGCCAAAAGTGTTCAAGAGATGGTCGCCGCAATGCACCACATTAAGCCGGCTTCCGATGATATTGGACGTATCATAAAAGTGATCGACGAAATTGCGTTTCAAACCAAACTACTTGCCTTGAACGCTGCAGTTGAAGCTGCGCGCGCCGGAGAGCACGGTAGAGTTTTCGCGGTGGTCGCTCAAGAAGTTAGAAACCTAGCCAGCCGGTCATCAAAAGCGGCCCAAGAAACGAGCCAGCTGGTTGAGAGTGCAAGTAGACGCGTAGAAGAGGGCGTCTCAGTTGCACCCAAAACGGAAGTTGCCTTTGGCAAGATCGTCGAGAACATCAATAGTATTTCGAACCAAACCAAAACCATAGCACTTTCGTCTGAGGAACAGGCCAAAGGGATTGAGCAAGTTGGAGCTGCAGCTGTTTCTTTACTATCCTCGTCGCGTTCAATGGATGAACAAACTCAACGCGTTGCAAACTTCGTGCAATCTGTAACGTCAGTTGCAGCGTCGCTCGATGATGCAATGAAGGGTTTTTCGACGCGTTCTATTTCTGAGGGAAATAACGACAACATCGCTGCTGCCCTAGATTTGTCAAAGCTTTCGCGTAGTGACCTAATGCGTCTAAATGATACGCTCTCTTCTGGTAAACAAATTCCTTCTGATATATCAGCGATAATAGCCAAGACGAATGTCACCTTGGCTCCTCAGAAACCTTCCGAAAGCCCAAGTATTTTTGAGAAGAATACTGCACTACTGGCGGATGACTCTGATCCTTTCGAAGGCTTTTAATGCGGCGAGCGCCGAACTTAAGTTTTATCGTAGGAAGCGCCGCTGGCAATACGAGGTATTACCTAGCCTTCATGTTTGATGAATTGGTGCAGCTGAACCCAAATGGTAAGAACCTGGTTGGCGATCGTAGGATTTAGCATCAGTTTGTCGTGCCTAAAGGAGCATAGTCGGACAAATGGCGTGAGAGAGTCTGAAACAGCTTTTCTTTGCGTAACGGCTTGGCCACCAGCTCGAGCATCCCAGCGCCAAGGCACTCTACCTCGATTTCGTCACTCATATAAGCTGTCGCACCGATGACTTTTGTGTGAGCCAACGCTGCTTGACTCAGAATTTCACGCGTCGCACTGATACCGTCCATCACAGGCATATTAAGGTCCATGATTACCATATCGGGCTTATATTTGATTGCTAACTCAACGGCTTCTTGACCGTTTTCGGCCGTCCACACGGCATTGCCGTTCTTCTTGAGTAACAGCGACAAAATTCGACGATTGATCGGGTCGTCATCGACGATCATCACACTCAGATCCTGGGGCAGCTGGTCAGACACAGAGCTAATTACTGGACGCGGCTGTGATGCCCTTGGGAAAGAGAAAGTCGCGACCGCACTGGCAGAGTCCTCTCCAGCTTCTTCAAAATTCAGCGACCCACCCAACTCCAAAATTGCGTTTTGTGAAATCCACAGATTTAGGTCGATCGCTTCCTTCTTGTGTTTGTCAGACCCCTGCCCTGAATACACTTTGCGTGCCAGATTTCCGTCACCTAGCTTGGATCGGAAGGTCGGAGCGGTGATGGACAGGCGGTAAGTGATCTGGGTGTCGTGGACTACGCTATCGCATTCGACCCGGACTGATGCGCCCTCGGGCGATGCGAGCGCTTCGATATATAGGCTTTGGAACAGGCTCTGCAGGACGCTTTCTTTCCCAACGGCCATGTGCGAGCCGATGTTGTTTACCAGCGTACTGTCCAAATGCCGGGCTTGGGTGCGAGACACATTCTCGGTGTAGAGCGCATTTAGCACCTTGCCGACATCAATGGCGGTTTGCTCTTGGGTGTCGCTCGGGGTGTCTGACTGCACAAATGACAAGATGTTGTCGACCTGACCCAGCAAACGCTCAGTGCTTTTCTTGAGCGTTTGAAACAAACGCTTGTCAGCGCTGGACAAGGTCATGCCGTCTTCCAAAATATCAAGGCTCAGGAACATCCCGTTCAGCGGCGTTCGCATCTCATGCGAGATTGCGCGGATCAGGCGGCTTTTGGCCAGACTGGCCATCTCGGCTTTCTTCTGCGTTTCTTCAAGCAGGCGCTGTCAATGGCAGGTCAAAAATCCCCAGAATGGGCAAGTTAAAATTCCCCAGTTTGGCGTCCCGGTTGTCAGCGGGATTATAGACTGGCAGCTCCATTTTTGATTTTGGGTGGTCGCCCTCTGCGCTTTGGAGGTGGGGGC
>NZ_JBGFGN010000004.1:0-443 GCF_041224595.1 Donghicola sp. XS_ASV15
GTGATGCTGTTTGTTGCATACCGGTTCATATCTAACATTAATGCTATGGGTGAAGTTGATGATAAAAAAGAGCCTGATAAACAAACGGTTGTGAAGTCAAAAAAGATACCCGTTCAACAAAAGCTGGAGGCTAAAAAAGTCATATATACCGATGTTGTTAACCATCCATTAGACAAGCTTTGCACATCATATGAGTATGCAAAGGGCAATCTGGTTGATGTGAGGCACTTTATTAACTGTGTTATAGGTAATCAAAAGGAAGAAAAGAAAATTGTGCTAACGAATGATGACGGCTCAGAGGACCAGCAAACCGTTGTCGAGCCTAAAATCAAGTTGCTGTCACAAAACTACCTTAAGCACTTGGGGTATAAGATTTATTTGCTTGACGATACGCCAGTGCTTAAGTTTGCCAATCAAGAGTTCTACTTGCACCAGTTCTAATG
>NZ_JBGFGN010000044.1:0-28204 GCF_041224595.1 Donghicola sp. XS_ASV15
GTGGCGAAGCTCTCTGCGGCCCGCTCTCTGGCGAGGATCAACCCGCCGACGAGTGCGCCGATGGTGAGTGCGTCGATCATGAACCTGGTTCCCATCTTCCTGCCCTCCTGTTCCCGATAGGCCGTGTCGGGGCAATGCCCCTTGCGGCGATGCGGTGGAGCCAACCGGCGTTTCAAAGTCCGGAGGGTGTCCACCGAAGGGCGGAGGCTCCGGCAGGTCTCACAGCTGGAAACCGCTCTGGCAGGTGGCGGCCGACGACGTCGCCGGTAGTGCCTCGAACCGCAGCCGCCGGGCAGTCCCGTCGAGCCTTCTTCGCGGCGCAGGGCAGGGGAGGGGGCAGAGCATTCCCGTTCACCTTCATCTGCGTGCTTTCATCCGGCAGGGTTAGGGTCGCGCCGGGGAGTGTGCGTTCCTGCCCTATGAAACGCCCCGCGAGCCGCCCCTGGCTTCAGCCAAGCTCGCTCGCGGCTCCCCACCCCCGTTCTTGCCGAAAGGCTCGTTCTCAGGAGCAGCCTGGCAGCCGTCCGTCGAGCGAGCCTCACGAAGGGCGTTGGCCCCATCGTGTTCGAGAGCTTGGGCTCCCGACCGGGATTGGCCATCCCGGACCCGGCGGAGGTTGGAGCGAGCGTTGAGGGCAGGTTGAAATTCCGGTCGTCTCAGAGTAGATTTTATCTAGTGTGCACTTATGGGTTTGCTAGCAAACCCGCGCGCACCCGGCCCCGAAATCGGGACCGGGCAGGAGGCCTCCGGGCCCCTGCACCCTGGTTCGGCAACCCCCTCCGGGGTTCCGAAACCTCCCCGCGTCGGGAGAGGGGACCAGCCCCCTTCCGACACCATCCCCCGCTCAGGGACCGCCCTGAGAAGCGGCCAGGAAGGGCAACCGCTCGCCCCCCCCATGGACCCCCACCGCCAGAGCCTTGTCGCCCTGGACCGACCCCGAAAGGGCCTTGCCCCTTCGGACTACCCGCGCCGGGTTTCGTCCCGGCGGACGCCCGGAGAGAGGTTGCGCCTGGCCCGTCTCCGGACCACCGGGCAGGCGCTGCGCATACGATGGTATGCGACGAATGCGGATCCATAACTGAAATCTGGCAACACGAGTCTCGATAAGGTAAAATTCCATGTAATCAGAAAAATTGAACCTGCGCCGCTGAGGCTAACCAATTGAACGCGATTTAGCGGCAATGAAAACCAAAGGAATCAGTTGGATGATGATGAGAAATATTGGTTTCGGTGAACGCCTCCGCCTGCTTAAACGGCAACGAAAGTTGAAACAGCATGATCGGACACTTGTATCCGCCCTTCGTGTTTTCAACAGTCAGAACCTTGAAGATCGGCCGAGAATAAACGGCATCCTTGAGAAGAGATGCGATCTGCAAGATGAGATAATCGTCGTAAGTCGCTGGCTCGCTCAAGGGTCGCGCCCGGTTGAGATAGCCCCCACTCGAAGTGGAAAAGGACTGCCTCCGGGAAGTTTGCCCTTGCCTGGCACCGATCCTGAAGTTCTGACCTGATCCTTTCCTAGTCGCTGGCGTCACGAACCCTGGCAATCGTAGCTCGGCTGACGTTCAAACGCCTAGAGATAGAGGCAATTGGCTCTCCGAGCCGGATTGCTTCTTTTGCGATGGCAATCTCGGAGGCGCTTAAGGCTTTTGGCCGACCGAGACGTTTCCCCTTGGCCTTTGCTGCTTGCAACCCGGCATGTGTCCGCTCGCGCAGCAAATCGCGCTCGAACTGTGCGACCGCGTTAAGGACATTCATGGTGAGCTGCCCCGATGAGCTGGTCAGGTCTGTTCCACCCAGGGCAAGACAATGAACTCGGACAGGAATTTTTGAGAGAGCCGAAACCGTTTCGGTCACGTCGATGGCGTCGCGGCCAAGCCGATCCAGCTTGGACACCACGAGAATATCGCCCGGTTCGAGACGATCAACCAAGCGCGCGAACTCTGGCCGCTGCATGGCTGGAATGCTCCCGGAAATTGTCTCGGAAACGACACGGTATTCCGGCGGCTGAAAACCTGCCGCCGCGATCTCTTGGAGCTGCCCCGCGACAGTCTGCCCAATGGTGGAGACACGGACGTAGGCAAAAACGCGGCCTTGAGCTGTCATGATGTGCCCCGCACTGTCGAAAAACCCTGTTCAAAAGTAAGGGAGTGTTCAAAAATCGCAAGGGCTAGTTTTTGAACTACAACAGCGGAGCTGTTCAAAAACGACCGTTTTTGCACACAGAGATTGAGGCGCGATGCTGCCGATCTGACCGGGAGAGGATTCAACTTTGAGCTGTGGTCCGGTATCCTGTGGGAAAAGGACGAGGCGAGGTAACGATGGGATACTACAAGACTTTCATGGCAGGTTGCGCCGCCCTGGCGCTGGCAGGCTGCAAGACGGACATTTCTGAAATCACCGATGACCAGCTCCTATCCCTCTTGGGCAACGGCAGCAGCCCCGCCCAGATCACAGAAGGGACGCGCGAATGCGTCGAAGTTCTGGGAGGGGTGAACGAGGCTGTCTATCGCGACGTTCCCGGCGATGTGATGGGAATGATGAAAACCGAATGCAGAAAACAGCTTCAAGGCTGGCTCGATGACCCGCGCAGGAACAGCACAGAGCTTCAGGTGAGCGACTTCGACCGTGAGGACCTGGCTCAACGGATCATCGCGCTCGATGACGCTCAAGCGGCAGAGCGCGAGACGCAGCGCGAGGCGGAAGAGGCTGAGCGGGCAGCGCAACGCGAAGCCGAGGCCGCGGCTCGGATAGAAAAAATGGGGGCAGAGCTGGCCGAGGTCACAGCACAAGCGCAAGAACTGCGAAGCGCGTTCGAGGCTCGACGGGAGGTTCTAGCACCAGCCTGTGAAACGCTGCGTGGACTTCGAGAAGAACTCCAAGCAAAGAACCGGGTTCATAGCCTGTTCAACCGTGGTTTGCCCTCCGCTTGCACCGGCGAAACTCTTCGCGTTGAAGCGGGCCAACTGGCCGCTTTTGAGGAAAGAGTCGCGAGCTTCGAGATCCCCGACGCCAACCAGCTCATGTTCGCTTCTGTCCCTTCGCTCCCGCGCATTGACCTCGAAAAAATCGACCAGCAGATCGAAAGGGTGGAAGCTGTCACCGCCGACTACAGGACCGCGCTTTCGGAAGAGTAATTCGAGAAGGCAGGGGGGCCGTCTGCCCCCCGGTCCTCCGGCCCTCCCCCCGAGGATATTTTCAGGAAGATGAATGGCGAAGAATGCGCAACCTTATTGTTTTGCGCTCAACATTATGATATTGCCGATAGTGCGATACAGGCAGGGATGCCGATGGTCGTGGAAGGTGAAAGCGTCATGCGCTGTTCTCCATGAAGGCCGGGACCGACAGGTGCCGGCCTTCTTTCGTAGAAAGGAACCCATCATGAAAATCATCCTGATCCTGGTGCTGTTCAACTTGCAGTCTGGCTCGGAAGTCATCACGGCAGAATTTGACGACGACAGGGCTTGTGAGCTTGCGGCGCTTCGGACCTTCCAAGGTGTGACGGCTGAACCCGACCTGCGCCCGCTCGAACCGGCGGGCGGCGCAACACCGATCGACGGCACGGTCATTGCGCGTGACAGCGATGGCGCGGAAATCGGCATGTATAGCTGCAATCCCTCCCGGTCGGACGGTCAGAACGGCTAAGCGGGCAGAAAATCTCGGCACGGCGGGTTTCCTAGCCCCGCCGCCGCTGCAACCCGATAAGGCTGCCTGTCAGGTTGAGATTTCCGCGCTTCTGGGCACGGATCATACCGCGTAGGAAACCGCCGGGATTGCGCACGGGCGTCTGAGGATGATCGCGGTTCGCATCAAGGACCAGGATGCAAAGCGCGGCCGCGTGGCGGCCCATAGCTCCACACGCTGCTCGCCATGCGGAATAGTTGATCCCGAGAGGGGTCAGCATGTCATGCGCGGCGTCGATAATCGCCTCGGTGGTGATCCGGTTGGTGCGGAGTGCTAGAGCTGTCTGGAAGTCATCGGAAGCGAGCTTGAAAAGCTGCTCCGGTTGCATCAGCGCCTCAAGTTTGGGGTTGATAACACCGCTCTCCACCCCACACTTATTTTCTCTGCAATCATCGGAACCGCTAGGTTCCGATCTAAGCAAATCTGAGTGCGCGGGCTTGCCCGCGCTCCTTTCATCGACGTTGGCGTTACAGATTACAGGAGGATTCTTCTGGTTGTCCTCTTGTAATAGAGACCGGAAGGAAATCGCCGGTTCACAGGAAGATTCGGGTAGGTTTTCAAGCCGTTCTTCAAGCTCTTCGCAAAGGTCTGTGGCGTCCTGAATGTGGCGTTCGAGCTGGTCGATCCCGAGGGAGTGCAGGCGATCAGAACGAGGCCACGCATTGTAACGGGCGAGGATTGAGGCAATCACCTCGTCGTCCAGTGCTTCGGGGGAAAGACGGGCGATCCCCTCCTTCATGCGGCGAAGGCGGACACTGCGAAGGCTCTTCAGCTCCTTGATCCTGTTCGTCGTCTCGCGCTTCTGGTCACGCAGAGCGAGTAGGTCAGCGAAGCGCGCTTTGAGAGGGGTAAAGACAAGGCCCCGGCCCGTCCCAGCCTCACGCGCGCCGTTCGCCTTAGTGTCACGGATGAGCAAGCCACACCGCTCGAAGGTGCGCTCATGCGAGCGCATCTGCCGAGCCGTCAAGTGACAGCGTTCCGCCATCGTCTCCTGGGTGCCGTAGAAGACGGGTTCGGCACCGGGTTCGGCCCAATCCTTGGCGCTGGTGCTGCCTATGAGCTTGGTCAGAATGTAGACGGCTGCTGCGCTAAGTTTCAGGTCGCGCCCGACCTCGCTGATGACTGCGATAACGTCACGGCGGGTCATCCCCTGCGGCAACGCGACTTGTGGTGAGTGGTTCATTTCCCTGTCCTTTTTCTGCTCGATGGACAAGGCGGCAGCGCAAAATCGTCCTGTTCGCACAGATGCGGTTTTTGCTTGTTCGGATGTTGGGAGGGTGATAGAACCAGTCCTGAAAACAGATTGTGTTGGACCGTTCGGAACGCCAATTCCTAGGTTCTAAAGCCCCCCCTCGCTAGGTAGCCGCCTTGCGGGGGGTTTCTCTTTGTTGGGGTTTCTGCTCCTGTGCCTGTTCGATTCTGATGATCGTTCACGACAGGCATACTCTCTTTAGATGCCTGTCGCAATTATAGTATCGCGCGCCTCTGTGCGGCACTACGCTTAGTAGTTGACCTGCTCGAAGCCATAATTGCCCTGGTAGTCGCGCCACTCAACGAACACCGAGCGATGACGGAAGATAGACGGACAGTCCTCCCCGTATCGCTCCATCCCTGTATGTGCTTCGGGCAAGTCGGACACGGATGCCCGCGACCAGTGGAAATCGCCTTGAGTGCCGTAGGAGCCGAGGCGGACGCTGGCGCTACGGCGGCATTCGTCGTTGTCGCCGCCCGAGTATCGTTGATAGGCGCTCGTCACGTTGAAGACGCGGATCGAGCGCACGAAATCGAACTCGTTGCCGCTGATGTCAATGTCGGCGGTTCCGTTCTCGTCGCTGTATTCACCGTCAACAAACTGCAAGGCGAAGCCCTCGGGAAGAGCCCCCGCCAGCCCGCCTGTCCTGCGGACAACGGCGGGCTGGGGCTCAAGCGCATAATCCGTGAGTGGTGCGCTCGGGAAAGACTGACGCGGGGTCGATCTGTTGCCTTCCATGAGAATGTCATAGATGCGCGTCCGGTTAAGCTCGGACGGATCGACGTTGAAAGATGCGCCCATTGGGCAGCGCCAAATCTGAAGAGGCGGCTCGACAGGCCAAGGAGTGATGCGGCGGATGAACTCGGCCCGCGCTCGGGTGCAGGGGACGGATGCAGGCCAGCCGCCTGAGAGGCAAAGGAGGATGGCACAGTCGATCTGATAGCTCTGCGCCTGCGCCCGCTCCGGGGCCGCGACAAAGCTGGACGCCGCGACGGCTGCGGCAAGGGCTGTGGTGCGGAGCAACTTTATCATGGTATCTCCATCGGGTTGGCAACGCTATAAGGAGGTGCGCAGCGTTATAATATTGTCTTAAGGGGTCCATGCCCCGTTTTGCAACAGGATAGGAGCGGAAAAGTCGGGGCGAAGTGTAAGATCAGGTGCAAGGATGCACGAGGCAGCACCTCCCCGGCGGGTAATGTTGACTATTTTTATAAGCGAAAATCCGCTCAACCAGAGCGGGTTCAGTCCGTTTTCACCACCTGATCGAAGAACCGCCGGTATTCCTCGCTGACTTCTTGCCCTTCCTGGAAGGCTCGCGCCCGCTCTTCATCCAAGCACTGAAGGTAGGCGCTGAAGTCCTCGAAGTATCGCTGGTAGTCCTCATAGATGAGGTCGCGATACTCGCGCGCTGCATCAATCTCAGCAGGAAGAAACGGCCTTTCAGGTGGAAAACAGGTATCTGCTTGCACTTCTGAAGCCAGAAAAATAGACGATATTATAAGCATGTAGCCCGCTCTAGCCCGTTGGGTCATCCTGCGCTATCCCTTTAGATCACTTGGGAATTGATGGTCGGTTGTGTATGCAAGGGTTAGAGCAAATCTCTTTGGGAAACGCAACATTACAATGTTGCACCCCATCTTATAATGTCGTAGGACTGTAGTGCCCGAGAAGGGTTCGCGGTCCGTTAGCCAAAAGGAAAGCGCCGACCGTGAGGACAGACCTAAACAAAGA
Organism: Donghicola sp. XS_ASV15; assembly: GCF_041224595.1. NCBI lineage: Bacteria > Pseudomonadati > Pseudomonadota > Alphaproteobacteria > Rhodobacterales > Roseobacteraceae > Donghicola > Donghicola sp. XS_ASV15. Next base: position 6,668 of record NZ_JBGFGN010000044.1, read on the forward strand.
AGCGCCTAATGTGGTTACAGAGACGCAGTTCAAGGTCCTCTTGCAGCAGGGGTATCAAGCTGAGGTTGTTTGTAAAACCCCAGCGTTCCGCAAAAATGCCGTCTGGTATGGTGAGTGGTTCATCCGTGCTGTCACCGAGGACAGATCGGTCGAAAAACTCCTTGTGCCGGGTCGGCGGTGGAACAAGCAGCCTGAGGAAATCCCTCTGCGCATCTTCAAGACCGCAAACGGCCTCATCTCGTTCCTCGAAGGGTTCGGGTTCGACCAGATACACATTCCCATGCAAAAGGGCGGTCGAGCCGTCCACTGTCTGCCGAACGGCGGCAAGCTATCTAGCAGCGAGTAGTGCGGCCCTCGCGCTCTCCTGCACCGTAGCTCTGGCTCAGGGCATGGTGCTGGTGATGGAAGGTGACGGCTCGCTCCGCGCTTCCACCCCTCAAACGAACTTCTCAAGAAACTACAATGATGGTGTAGGCCAAGGTTCGGCCTCCGACGAGCTGATGCTGTTCGGGGGCCGGGAAGAAGAGGCCGAAGAAGACGGATCGTTCCGCGTTGCTGCGATAGCACCCCGCGCCGTGACGCCCCGTCCTGCGATCTTGAACGCCATCGACCAGACCGCCCTTCGCTATGCGAGCCACCCGGCTCTGCGCCGCGCGGATATGACCGTGACGGAATGGCGGCTGCTCTTCCAATCGAACATCGAAATTGAAAGCGCCTACAACCCGAACGCCCGTAGTCATGTGGGTGCAATCGGGCTGGGGCAGCTTATGCCAGCGACAGCGGCTGACCTCGGGGTCGATCCGCACGACTGGCAACAGAACCTCGACGGGTCAGCCCGGTATCTCCTCATGATGCTGGCTCGTTTCGGGGACGCTCGACTTGCATTGGCAGCCTACAACGCTGGCCCCGATGCGGTAGAGCGCCATCGCGGCATCCCACCCTTCCGGGAAACGCAAAACCACGTCAGCCGCGTGCTGGCCGTTTTCAACAGGCTCGAAGGAGAACATTCATGAAGCCTAACATTAACGCCCTCGTCGCGATCTGCGGGATTCTGCTGTTCGCGGCGCAACCGGCACTGGCGCAGAGTATCGACCTGTCGCCGGTCCAAGCGATGCTGCAAGGCATCGTTGACGCCATCACCGGCCCGCTCGGCATCGTCATCGGCACCCTCGCCGTGATTGCCGTGTTCCTGTCCTGGCTCTTCAACATCATCGACCTCCGCCAAGCCATGTGGGTCTTGGTCGGGATCGCCGGCATCGCGGCAGCGCCCACGATCGTCGCGGCAATCTGGTCGAACTAAAGGAGCCCTAAAATGGCAGAACAGTCTCGTCTCTTCCTCGGCCTAGTGCGACCTCCCAAGCTCTTTGGGCTGCCCATCATGTACGCGATGGTCTGGCTGTTCGGGTCTGTTCTGATCTTTGTCTGGGTTCAGCATTGGTTGGTCGTCGCTCTCGCGGCGGCGGCCTACCCCTTGCTCTGGAAAGCCGCTGATTGGGACGAAAACTTCCTGAACGTGGTCGTTACCACGCTGCAAGTCACCCGCCCGACAGTTAACCGGAAAATCCACGGTGGAGACAGCTATGCCCCGTGATACGAATTATGACGCCCGCAGTTTGCTTCCGACTTGGTTTGGCCGGGAAGCGAAGCTCGGCAAGATGCTCCCCTACATCAGCCTCGTTGACGAACAGACGGTGCGGACACGCGGCAACGAACTGTTCCAGTGCATCCGCTTGGATGGCGTGAATAGCGACACCACGGATGACGCATACCTGGATCGCACTCGCGCCCTTTTCGCGTCCGTCATCGCCCGGATCGGCCCGGAATGCTCTTTCTACGTCCACAAGGTTTCTAAGGCTATCAACGTCGATCTCGACCCGGTGGAAGGTGACACTTTCGCTGCTGCGGTTGATCGTCGCTGGCGCCAGTCCCTCAATGACAGCCAACTGCGCGACAAGACACTGACCCTGACGGTTCTGAACCGCCCGCCAGTAGGCTCAAAACTTCCCTTCCGGGCTGCAAAGTCCGTGGAGCTGCTGCGCTCGCAGACGGAAAAGCGTCTCGCGCGGCTTCAAGAGGTCGTCCGTTTTCTCATGTCTTCCTTCGGGGACATGAACCCGCGGCTGCTGGATGAACCGTCCGGGGAACTGCTCGGCTTTCTCGGTTCTCTGAACACGGGACAAGAACTGCCTCTCTATCGAGGTGCCGCGACCAGCATCGTGTCGGAGAACGTCGCGAATACTCGTGTCACCTTCAAAGGCGATAGGTTCTATCTGTCTGAGGGCGCGACCGGCTCGCGTGTCGGCTCGATCTTCGCGGTGAAGGATTACCCCGAGAAGACCCATTGCACGATGTTCGATGAACTGAACCTGCCGGTCGATATGATCGTCACCCACAGCTTCACCCCGATCAATAGCAACTGGATGGCGGGGCGCATCAAGCGGATGATGAAGATGCGGGCCTCGGCCAGCGATGGCGCTTTCTCTCTGACCGACGAACTGCCGACCGCCCTTGATGATCTTGAGTCAAAGCGCCTCAGCTTTGGCGATCATCACATGACGGTGGCCGTCTTCGCAGACAGCGAAGAACAGCTTTCCAGCATCGGCGGCGAAATCAAGAACACGGCTTCGACCGAAGGTGTGAACTTGGTCTCGGAAGGGTTCGCCAGCGCAACCCACTACTTTGCGCAACACCCCGGCAACGCTCACGCGCGTAGCCGCAAAGGGGCGGTGACGAACCGCAACTTCGCAGACTTCGCAGCCTTCCACCGCACCCCGCTTGGAAAGAACGCGGAACAGGTGCCGTGGGGCAAAGTGATCTCGATGTTCCCGACGCCGGAGTCCTCGGCCTTCCGGTTCAACTACCATGAGCTGGGATCGCCAGACAAAGAGCCGACCGGCGGTCACACGCTGATCCTTGGCCGTCCCGGTTCAGGTAAATCCGTCCTCTCGGCCTTCCTGATGACGCAAGCCCGCCGCGCGGGCGCTCGCCTCTTCGTCTTCGACTACCGCCTCGGCATGGAAATGGCCGTGCGCGCGAACGGCGGGCGCTATTCCTCGATCAAGGCGGGCGACGCCACTGGCCTCAACCCGCTCTGGACTGAAGTAGATGAACGGGGGCAGGCGTGGCTTTCCGATTGGCTGGCCTCTTTGATCCACCGCAATGACAAGCCTCTGACCCCTGCACAGACAAACCTCATTCAGCAGGTGGTGCGCCAAAACGCGACGGCCAGCGATGCGAACCTGCGGAACTGGCATGACCTGGCGTCGCTGTTCGTCTCGGCCGATGACGGGGGGGATCTTCACGAACGGCTCCAAGAATGGACCGCCGAAGGCCGCTACGGCTGGATTTTCGGGCAGACCCGCGAAGACACCTTCTCTCTGAAAGGCGAGGTCGTCGGCTTCGACCTGACCGGCATTCTCGACAGCGAAAGCGAGAAAGAGCGGATGGCGGTTTTGTCCTACCTGTTCCGCAGGGTGGAGCGTGTCATTGAGGATCGCAAGCCGACGATCATCGTCATTGATGAAGCGTGGAAAGCTCTCGACAACGGCTATTTTGCGGAACGTCTCTCCAACTGGCTCGTGACGGCCCGGAAGCAAAACGCGGTCGTTGTGATGATGACGCAATACGCCAGTCAGCTCGAACAGACGCGGACGGGCAAGACCATCGTTGAAGCGGTCCCGACGCAAATCCTGCTCCCGAACATCCGGGCCAAAGCATCAGACTACGAAATGCTGAACCTGCACGAGAAAGAGCTTTCCGTGCTGCTGGAATCCAGCCCTGCCTCTCGGGTTGGGCTGGTGCGTGATGACCAAGGGTCGGTCTGCATTAACGCAAATCTGAGCGCCCTCGGGCCGCTCCTAACCGTCCTCGGCGGGATGGAAAAAGGTGAACAGTTGGTGGGTGCCGATTACCGCCAGCGCGAAGATTTTTGGAGGGTCGAATGAAAACCACCGCAATCCTTTTCTTGATTACAGGTCTCGGGCTGGCGGGCTGTGCAGAATATCGCCCCTCCGAAGCGAATTGCTTTGACCGGGTGACGCGCAGCTCGAACAGCATGGCGTTCCTGGCGTCGCCTGAGCCCTCGCCTGCCGCTCGTATTTCTACGAAATCGGCCCCTTGCGTCTTCACGCCCCTCGGCGGGCCGGAGGGCCTTGGCGATGGCTAAAAGCGCGGCCCTGACCCTCACGGCTATGCTGTGGGCCAGCTCGGCGCTCGCGCAGGGTGTGCCCACTGTGGATGGCACCCTGATTATTCGCAACGAGGCGTCGAATGCCCACCGGGAAAGCGATCTCGCGACCCAGCGAGAAACCCTGTCGGTGCAAGAGGCGATCAACGAAATCGAGCGGCAGCAGCTTGCCGTTCTGGAACAGATTCTGGATGCCCAGACCAGCATCGGCGGGCAGGGCATTCCCGAAATGGTGGCCGACCTCGAAGATGGGGAAGAGCCTGAGCAATCGGCCGATGTGGTCTTTGATCCCGAAGACAGCAACCCGGCGGGTGCGCAGATGTTCGGGGATGCAGCGCAGAACGTCGAAGAGCTGATTATTCAAGTCGCGTCCGAGACACATGGCTTGTCGGGCGTGTCCCAAGCAGGCTTCTCCGTTCGGGAATGGCGCTACATGCTCCAAGCCCTGATCTGGCAGGAAAGCCGCTTCTCGATTGGCGCTCGCTCTCCGGTTGGGGCTTTCGGTCTGACGCAGATTATGCCCGCAACCGCTGGCGATCTCGGCATCTACCCGGACTACTACGACAGCCCCTATTTGCAGGTTGAGGGCGGCGCTCGCTACCTCGCCCAGATGCTCGCCATGTTCGACGGCAACATCATTAACGGTCTTGCCGCCTACAACGCAGGACCGGGGAACGTGCAGAACTACGGCGGGGTGCCCCCGTTTGAGGAAACCCAGCATTACGTCCAGGTGATCCCCGCGAAATACAATGAGTATCTCGCCCTTGGCGGCGGCGGCGATGCGGTCGGCACAATCGACCCGGCTCTGATGGCGAACTCGAACCTCTCCTTCGCCGGGGCTAACGCGACCTTCTACGGCAATAGCTCGATGACGACTGTTCAAGCCTCGGCTGCCCGTCTTCGCAGCATCGTCCAGCGGATCGGTGAAACGCAGGACGTTCAAGAGGCTATGGCGCTCAACAGCTATGCCCGTGCGGAAGTTGCACGGCTCGTCGCCAATCTGACCCGTCTTCGGGCCGCGCGGAACCGCACGGCCAGCGCCCACACCGTTGCTCTCGCCGCCGAACGGCAGCGTGAACAGCAATACATGAATTTCGACATGGAGGATTTGGACTGATGAAACTGTCGATGAAGATCAACGCGCTTGTCCGCAAAATCGCAACCGCCGGTTTCCTCGGCCTCGGCTTGGCCGCTGCCCCCGTGTCGCTTCTCGGGACCACAGCCCCCGCCGCCTACGCGCAAGGGGTGCCCACAGTAGACACCCAGAATATCGCGCAGGAAATTCGTCAGCTTCAACAGATGATCGAAGATGAAATTCTTCAGAACGATCAGCTCCTACAACTGCAAAACCAGTTCCAGACGCTCCAAGATCAATACACCCAGCTTCAGGAAACCTACGCTGCGCTCACCGGCCTGATGGACCTTCCCGAAGTCATCCAGACGGAAATGGAAGAGTGGCTTAACGGCCTGCTCGATCAAGAGTTTGGCGACATTACCGACACGATTGCTGCGATCCAGAACGGCGATTGGTCGGGACTGACCGGATCGGGATCAGGTGAAATCCGCACTCAGATGGAGCGCGTCCTGGCCGAAGCTGGCTTCGATGAAGACACTCTCTCGGAAATGGCTCGCAGCGGCAACGGTGGAGCGGAGCGTGTTGCGACGGCAGCCACCACCGGAGCGATGGTCTCGGCCGCAGGACAGAACAGCTACAACGAGGCGGGCCAGTCCCTTGAGCGGGTTGATCGACTCGTCGGAATGATCGGGGACATGGAAACGCTGAAAGACAGCATCGACCTGAACACCCGTGTCACCGCCGAAAACGCAATCGCTCTGGTCGCTCTTACCCAGCTCATGGCCGTTGGTGCCGTGGGTGAAGGGCAAGCTGGCGTCATCGAAGCAGCAGACCGGGCAGAAGAAGATCGCTTCATGGACTTCACCATGCCCGATCTCTCGGCAGAATAAGCGAGGCAGGCAAGTGGCTAAGGATCAAGAAATCATTGAGGAAGAGCTGATTTTCGGCGCGCGGCGTCGGGAACAGCTTTGGCAGAAGCTGGCCTTTGTCGGGTTGGGTTTCGGTGTTCTCGGGTGCCTCGGGGCCGCGACTGTCGCGATCCTCGACGTGGACCCGCCGCCCGTTGTTGTCCCCTATGACCCCAACACCGGCATGGCCTTGCCGAATGCAGCGGTTGAAGCGGTGCGGGTGACGGAAAATCAGGCCGTGATCGAGGCCGAAGTATTCCGCTATGTCACGCAGCGCGAGACTTACAACCAACTCGACAACGATGTGCGGGTGCGTCGCATCCTCGCCATGTCAGACGGCAATGCTGAAGCAAGTCTGCGGTCCCTCTGGAACAGCGCGAACTCGAACTATCCGCCGACCGTCTACGGCGCGGATGCCCGGCTCGATGTGGAAATTCTGAGCATCAACCGGATCGGCAATAACCGTGCGACCGTGCGCCTTCGCAAGCGTCTTGCGTCCCAGCAGGGGACGCAAACCGGCCTCTTCACCGTGACGATGATGTATGACTTTCGGCCCGAAGAGCGCCGCCAGATTGATGAGGTCTGGACGAACCCCTTCGGCTTCACCGTCACCGAATACGCGATCCGCTCGGACAGATTGGAGAACTAACATGAAACTGCTCAAAACCAGCCTCCTGTCTGTCGCGCTCGCACTGGCAACCGCACCGGCCTTTGCGGAAAGCAACCCGCGGGCGGGCAGCCACGATAGCCGCGTCCGCATCGCCACCTACACCGATGGGCAGGTCTATCGCCTTCGCGTGAGCCTGACGCATGTTACCTCTGTCGAATTTGGACAGGGCGAAACCATCCGCTCGATCATCGCAGGGGACACCGAGGGCTTTCAGCTCGACGGCGTTCCTGGGGGCCGCGCCTTCGCCGTGAAACCTTTGGCGCGCGGCGTCAGCACGAACATCACCGTCTACACCAACCAGCGCAGCTACTACTTCAACGTCACGGAGTCGTCGTCGCCCACCTACTACGTTGTGCAATTCCAATATCCTCAGTCCCGTGCCCGCCCGACGAACGCCGTCGCGCAGCGAGCGCCCAACTATAATTATGCAGCGAGCGGCAGAACGGAAATCACGCCGGTTACGGTCTGGGATGATGGCACCTTCACCTACTTCCGGTTTGCGCCGAACGCGCCGGTCCCTGCCGTCTTCCAATATTCGTCAGGTCGAGAGCGCACGGTGAACAGCCAACAGGTCGAAGATGGCGTTCTTCGCGTGTCTGGGGTGAACCGTCGATGGGTGCTGCGCCTTGGCGACACCATCGTTTGCATTGAGGAAAACACCGCAGGAGGCACGGGCTCATGAGCGAAGACAAGGATCTTGAAGAGCGGCTTGCCGCGCTCGAAGCTGACAACGGGGGCACCGCCAAGAAACGCGAGAAGCCCTCGCCCAAGGTGGCAATCGCAGGTGCCGCAGGGATCGCGGCAATCGGTCTTATCGCTTACCTGGCTCTGCCCTCCGACGATCAGGAGCCAGCGATGCAGACGGCGCAACCGGCTGAGTTTCAGGCCGAGGGGGATGGGTTCGGTGAGATTGCGCCCTTCGCGCCCCCTGCCCCGCCGGAACCGGAGATTGTCGAAGTGGAAAGCTCCGAGAATGCGGCCCTTCAGGAGCAGCTTGCCGCGCTGCAAGCCCAGCTTGAAGAAATGCGGAATGCCCCTGCGCCCGACAACAGCGAGGCAACAGCCGCAATGGAAGCTCTGACCGCGCGGATGGAGGCTCTGCAAGCAGCCTCCGAGGAAGCCCAGAATCAATATCAGGCGGACATGGCGGAACGCGACCGTGAGCTACAGCGCCTCCGCTCCGAGCTGGAAATCGCACGGCTCGATCAGGAGAACCCGATGGGGCCGGGGCGTTCGGATGAAGATGCCCGACTGGCCGAGTTGGAGCGTCGTCGCGCTGAAGCGGCAGCGTTCCAAGAGGCGCGCATCAACTCTCCGATGGTCGCCTTCGGGAACAGCGGATCGGGCGGCGACGGCAGCGAAATGGCGCAACGAACCCTCGGTGCCGTGACTGACTTCGTGATGAATGGCGCAACCCCTTCGCAAGTCACGCAGGCCGAAGTCATCGCCAACCCCGGCAACACCGTGGTTCAAGGCACGATGATCCAAGCCGTCACGGAAACCGCCCTGGACAGCTCTCTGCCGGGTCAGATGCGGGCTATCATTTCCGAGGATGTGCATTCCTATGACGGGTCGCGAGTGCTGATCCCGCGCGGCTCCCGTCTTATCGGGCGGTATCGCTCGGGCCTCGATGTGGGCCAACAGCGCGTCACCGTCGCGTGGGATAGGATCATCCTGCCGAACAACCAGACCGTAACGATTAGCTCATTTGGTGGCGATGAACTCGGGCGCTCCGGCGTGACGGGCTTTGTCGACACTCGTTTCGGTGAACGGTTCGGCTCGGCGGCTCTGATCTCGTTGCTCGGCGCGGTGCCGACTGTCGCCGCATCGCAAATTGACGATGACACCACCTCGGACGTGGCTGAAGACGTTGGCGATGATCTCCAAGACGCGACCGATAGCGTGATGAGCGACTACCTCTCGCTCGGCCCGGTGATCTATGTCGATCAAGGGTCGCGCATCACGGTCATGGTGGATCGTGACGTGGAGATTTTCTGAATGACGACTTCGAGCTATCTTCAAGCATCGCTCGACAAGCTGCCGGACGCGGCACGGGACGATGTGATCGAAATTTGCATCAACCCGGATGGCCGGGTGTGGGGCGAATTTCAGGGCGATCACTTCATGCGCCCTCTCGATGTAACCCTGACCAAGACGGAAATTCGTGACCTCGGCAACCAGATTGCCGGGGGCGCGAACTCGCGCATCGGGAAGGATAAGCCGATTGTCTCGGTCAGCATCATTTACCGGAACCGTCCTATCCGGGCGCAGGTCATCCAGCCGCCAGCGGTGCAGGACGGCACGTCGATTTCTCTTCGCTTCTTCTCAACCCTGCCTTTGGACAGCATTGAGCTGCAATATCTCTACGGTGCGGAGCGGAGCCTGGAAGGCGTGCGGCAAGAGCGGAACAAAGAGCTGCGCAAGGTGGTCAAGAGCGGCGATATTTACGCCGCCATCAAATTCTGCGTCGAGAACAAGCTGAACATGATCGTGTCGGGCGGCACCTCGACAGGGAAGACCGTCGCGGCCCGGAAAATCCTGTCCTATGTCGGGGAGGAAGAAAGGATCGTCACCATCGAAGAGGCGGCAGAACTGCTACCGACGCAACCGAATGTGGTGACACTGATCTCCAACCGCGACGTTGAAATGCAATCGGCCGACACGCTGTTGACCTCCACGCTTCGGATGCGCCCGGATCGCATCGTTCTGGGTGAGGTGCGGGGTCGGGAAGCCATGACCTTCCTTGAAGCGATCAACACCGGCCACGGCGGTTCGATGACGACGCTTCATGCCGAGACGCCGCAATTGGCGGTGCAAAGGCTTGCTATCGCGGCACTGAAAACGGACGTGCCGATGACCTACGCTGACATGATCCAGTATATTGAAAGCTCGATCGACGTCATCATTCAAGCCGGTCGCCACAACGGCGAGCGGGGCATCACGGAGTTTTACCTACCGGGCAGAGAGCAGGAGGAAGCGAGCAATGAAGCGGTTTGAAAATGAGGTGAAGACCTTCAAGAACGGGTCCAAGCGTGACGAGGCGAAGATGCAGACCACTCTTCGCGATCTGGGCCTTTCTGGCTGGGAAGTCGTTTCGGTTGTTCCGTGCGACCTGGGGGGCCGCGAGCTGATGGTCTTCTTGAAACGCGAGCTCGATGAAGGTGCCGCGCCACGGGAGGAAGCGGCATGATGAAACCTGCCCTCTTGTCACTGGCCGTCCTGATCCCTTCGATTGCCTCGGCTGATTTCGTTCCCACGCTGACCAACGCCCCGCGCATCTGCCCCGACCGTCCCGCGAAACCTGACTGGATGACAAACTTCAATGTGAAGGACGCGCACAAGGTCAATCTGGTGGAAGAGATGTATCGGGCGCAGAGCCTCCGCGCGGTCGTGGAAAGCGGCGACTGCACTTGCGCGACCCGGTTCCCGTCCTGGGCCGCTGCTTCAGACTACTATTTCGCCAACTACGCGGGCCTCGGCCGTCACGAAATTCTGGACCGGACCTCTGACTATCGCAGGACCGCGAACGTGCATCGTCGGGCAGCACAGCCCATCTGCGAAGCACAAGGCAACTGGTGACGACACATGAGCATCGTCACCTTCTTCGTCTCGACCGCTGAGGACTATCTGGATTCGGCGGCAGAAACTCAGTTCGGCGCGGTCGCGGCAACGGTAGGGACTTTGCTCACCGTGTCGGCCACGCTGGTCATCATCATGATCCTTCTGAACATGATCTTTCAGGTTCGGACTATCGACGGCAGGACTGCATTCTGGCTGATGGTCAAGCTCACGCTGATTGCCCTCTTCGCCCAAAACTGGACGGAATTTAACCGGCTGGCTGACGGCATCCTGAGCGGGATCGACAGCATCGCGGGTTCTCTCGTGGCATCGGTCGGGGGTGGCGAACCTGGCCCCTCCGGCACATTCGCGGAAGAGTTTGACCAGCTCATCGAAGAGCTGGGGGAATACCTCAACGCGGCAGGCTCGAACCTCAACTGGATGGCCGGTGCATTGCTGGACACCCTCGGCGTCCTTCTTCTCTCGATCCTCGGCGGGTTGGCGGCATTTCTTATGGTTGCCTCGCGCCTGATGATCTCGCTGCTGATCGGCATGGCCCCGGTCATGATCTTCCTGACCATGTTCGAGGTGACGAAAGACTACTTCGCCCGGTGGCTCTCTGCCGTGATCTCTTTCGCGATCTACCCGGTGGTCATCGCGGGCATCTTCGCAACAATCGTCGGTGTTGCCCAAGCTCTGATTGCCCGCCTCGGTGATCCCGCCGACGCATCGAGCATCGGGGCGCTGATCCCCTTCTTCATGATGGTTCTCATGGCGAAGGGCTTTATCGTCGCCACGCCATTCATCGTCAGGGGGATTTCCGGCAATATTGTCATGCCAGCGATGACCGCCGGTATGGGTGGAGGCTACGAGTTTGCCCGCGCCGCAATGGGCAGCGCCCAAGCGCAAAATCGCTCTCTGGTGGGCACGGCAACCGGCGCGGAGCTGGCCGGGATGCGAACTCGAACGGTCGCGGCCTCAACGGGGGCGAAAATCCAGAGGATGATTGCTCGCTCTGAACGTCTCAAGCAATGAAAAAGGCCCGCGCAAGCGGGCCTTTCTCTTTTCGGGAAAGTCTCATGTCAGCCGACTGCTGCTGTTCGTTCCCCGCCCTGTCCTTCGGAAAGGATGGCCTCGAACTCGGCCAGCTCGGCGTCGGCCTTCGTTAGTGCCTCAACATCTGCATCGGTCACTTTCGACGGGTCAGGCAGATTGAGGCGCTGCTGTTCGGAAAGATCGAACTCACGTTGCCGTTCGTCCATGTCCCGCGTGGCCTGCGTTACTGCCTTCGACTTCTTCCGCCGCGAGGTCTTCAGCTTTTCGCGGTGCGGTTTGTCGCTGGCTTGCTTCACCGTAAGGCTCTCGGACGCTTCCTGAGCGGTAGCGGGTGCCGGCGCTTCCTCGGGCACTGGTGTGGACGCTTCTGCTGCCTGGGGCGCGGGAGCGGGCGGCGTGGGGTCTTGCGGTGCCGGGGCTTCGGCCTCGGGTGCTGCTGGTGGCTCGCTCGACTTCAGGCTCCGCTCTGGGAAGGGCAGCTCTCCCGACTGCGCCTTGTGGATCGCCTTGAAAAAGGGGTCATCGTAATACTTGATGCGCTTCGCCCGGATCGGCATCTGAGCATCCACGACCATCACAATGTCATCGAGTGGCATCCGGCGGGCTTCGTCCTCCGGCAACAGCGAGGTTTCCTCGGTGCGTTCCGACATGCTGCGCCCCTCGAACGGGTTGCGGCCAATCGAGCGCGAGCGCGTCACAACCCGTTTCGTGGTTTTACCCACGGCCTTGCTCAACTCTTCCACGGTCTTTTCGTCCGATGGGGTCAGATAGAGCTTCACGCCTGCGTTCCCTTGCAGAGCGCGCCGGGTGTTCTCCCCGTAAATCTCATCCAGCGCCGGAATGGTCTGGGTGACGATAGCAAGGTGGCCCTTGTAGGAACGCAGCGTCTCGATGCTCTCAACGACAATCGGCATCTTTCCGAGGCGGTTGAACTCGTCGAGCATAATCATGACCGGCCAAGGTTCGTCTTTCCCCGGCTCCTTGTCTTGCAGCGAGGAAATCAGGTCGGAGAAGAACAGCCGGATCAGCGGCGCCATCGGCTTCACCATGTTCGGCGCAACGACCAGGTAGACGGTGAAAGGCTTCTTACGGATCGCACGGAAATCGAAATCCGATTCAATGGTCGCCGCATCAATTGCCGGGTTGCTCCATTGATCGAGGCCCGAAGTCATCAACAGCGAGACATAAGAGGTCAGCGTGTCGTTGTTGGTCGAAGCCAGCCGCTCGAAAATGAGCTTGGCGGCGCGGTTCTGCACCTCGTCGCGGCGCTTCATGAACTCTTTCTGCTTGTTCCCGCCCGACGCCGCGATGCGGTAAATCTCGCCCAAGGTTGGCCGCTTCCGCTCGAACGCCAAAAGACCGGCGGCCACGAACAGGTCGATACCGCCTTTCAAGAGGCCCTGAACCCGGTCGCTGTCCGCTTGGAGAAAGAGCGAAGCGAGTAGCTGAAGCTCCATCTGCTTGCGGTCAGGATCATCCAGCTCGAAGATCCTCAACAGCGGATTGTAGCGGTGACTCCGGCGATCATGCCAATCAGTCGGCGCGAAGCGATATACCTTGTCGCCGGTCGATGCCCGGTGGCGAGCGGTGTTCTCGAAATTCTCCCCTTTCACGTCCAGCACCACGGCAGACCCTTTGAAGGTCAAGAGGTTCGGGATGACAAAGCCCGTTGTCTTCCCTCGGCCGGTCGGCGCGACGATCAGGGCGTGAGGGAAAACCTGCGACGTGATGAGCTTCCGCCGGGACTTTGGTTTCCCCATCTTCCCGAGGATAAACCCGGTTCCAGGTTTCCCAAAGAACCCGTTCTTGCCCATTTCCCCGGCCTTCTGCCAATGGGTTTTGCCGAAGCGGGTAAGCGCGGTCCCGGACAGGACAGCACTCAGAAGGAGGCCCGTGAGGGTAAACCCTCCGATGATGAGGTTGACCTTCTCGAAGTCGTCAGGCCGATACACCCGCATGTCGAGGTAGTTCTGTGCCAGCCAGAAAAAGTTGATCTCGGACGACAGGCCCGAAAGCCCACTGGCGCTGTAGGTCAGCCACGCCGTCGCCGCCACATAGCCGATGATGGCGAAAACCAGCGTGACCAGAAAGAGCCCGAGGGCCAGCTTTCCCTTATCCATGTGTTTGCCCCTTCTCGCTGTGGTTCTGGACGTGCTTCAGGCGGTGCGCGTCATATTCCTCGTCTGCGATCTCGGAAATGACCTCGCGAGTGGCCTCGCTGTTTGCGGTGGCCTCATCAGACTGAAGGTAGGCTTTGGCGGCGTAGAGCCGTTCCAGCCGGTCATCAATGACCTTCTCCAAGGCATCTGCATCGCCTTCCTTCAGCGCGGCGATCTGGTCGTCATCCAGCTCCCGCTCGATCTCTTCGCGATAAGCGCGCCCGCCTGCCTCATCTGCAAAGGTCGGGTTGATCTTGTCGTCCCGCTCATGCGCGATGACGCGCTCGATCTCCGGGCTGTGCGTGGTGCTGGTCAGCTCGCGTTGATCCGCAAACTCGGAAACCCGCTCGCTGTCTCGGATGCTCATGGCCGTGGCGTAGGTCTGCCCCAGACCACGCGCTAGGTGATCCGGCATGTCGGGATACCGGGCTTTGAAGTCATCCGCGACAGCCACCTTCACATCGGCTGCATCGTCGGCTCCTGCGGCTCGTGCCTCCGTCTCGATACGGTCGTAAAGGTCACGATCAACAATCGCCTCCTGATAGGGCTGGTCACTGTAAATCAGGTCAGGCGAAGTCAGGATTTCAGGTTTATCGCGCAGATAGTCGGCCTGCTCGGTCGCGATCCGCTCCCGCGCCATCGCTTCGATCTGACCATTCTCAGACATGGCTTGGACCCGATCATAGCGCGTATCGAAGTCCTCCGATTGGTCGGCGGACATAAGCTCGTCACGGATACGGCTGCTCATGCGATCAAGGCTGGCCTGTTCGATATGGGCCTGATGGGAAACCCCGCCTTCTCTATCGCCTTCAACTGCGTAAGGCCGAATTGCGTCGTTGAACTCGCGCAGACGCTCCTGCTCGAACCGTTCGACCTGGGCACTGTAGCCGTCGAAGTCCTCGTGTTCGTGCGCTTGGAACTCGCGCGTGTCTTCTCGGGTCAACCCATCGCGCATCTGCTCGCCGTAACGATTGGCCGTATCGCGCAACATCGCGTCGGCCCGCTGTTGATCCTCAACCGACAGAGACCCGTCGCTGCGCTCCTTCGCCAATGCGGTGAAGGCGGTTGCCAGCTCGGCATTGGCGCTGACCGTGTTATCGCCTTGTGCAACACGATCCCGGCCAATGACCAGCGGCTCAAACTTGGCGTAGTCATAGCCCGATCCGTCGAACTCGGCCCGAACCCCCTGCTCCACTTCGGCAACAGCCTCGGCCTCACGCGCCGCGATACCTTCTGTCTCGGCGCGAAGAACACCGGCTTCGGCGTTCAATTGCTCTGCGATCCGCTCGCGGTAGTCTTCTGCGCCCGCCTGCTCACGCATCACCTCTGCGAAGACTTCATCATCTGTCGCATCGGTGTCGATAAGGTCATTACCACGCAACACCTCCCCACGCTCCAACGCTTGACTGAGCTGGACATGGATTTGGTCGAGCCGGTCGGATGCTTGCTCAAGGTCTTCCCGGCGTTCGAGATTGAGCCCGTTGGTCTGTGCAATCTTCTGCAAATCGTCAGACAGCCATTGGCGTTCGAGCGCGGCATTGTTCGCGGTCGTCTCGATCCGGGAAACCAGGGTTTCGGACGAAATGCCTGTGCCCCTCAAGGCAGTCTCGATCTGCGCGCGCATCTGAGGCTCGCGCAGCCGATCCAGCGCGTCCCTGTTCACGTTGTCCTCGGTGTAGATCCCCCCCTCGGTGGGCGGCTCGCTGAGAGTGTGGGAACGGGTGCCAAGCGGCTGCATATGCTCAACGCCACGGTAGATTTGGTTGAGGCGAGCCTGTGCTTGGGGGCGCTGTGCTTCGGGGGTGCTGGCGACCATCGCCTCGACGCGCTCCATGCGCTCGGCAAAACTGCTTTTCAGGTCGTCAAAGGACTGTTGGTCGGCCATGTAAACTTCTCCTGTCTGTTCAAGTTGCCCACCCCGCGCCAGCATTTCGCCAGCACGGAACAAGGCGTTTGAAATATCCTCCCGGTTCTCGGCCGACGCCTCGGCGGCCAGCGAACGGTAAACCTTCGTGTTGCTTGCGATCTCGGCCAGCGCCCGGTCCAGGTCGCGCCCGATCCGAACGCGCCCAACCGGCTCCCTGCCCTGCTCCTTCGCCGCGTAGATTTCGCGGGTCCGCGGCGTATACGTCACGACGCCCCGATCAAGACGGCGGGTAGCCTCCAAGCTCACGCCATACTTTTCAGCCTCTTCGACCATCGCCGTGCGGAAATCGTCATAATTGAAGTGATGATCTCGGCCGAGATAGAAGAACTCGCCTTCCTGGGAACGGCGGTTCAGGACCACATGGGCGTGAGGATGCGCCCGGTCCTCATGAACTGCGATCAGGTAATCGAAATTCCGGTCTTCGGTTGCGAAAAACCGCTCCGCAACATCGCTGGCAATGTCTCGAACATCCGCGCCCCGAGTGCCGACGGGAAACGACATGAGAAGATGGGTCGTGTGACCCATCTTCGGATTGAAACCCTTGTCCCAGCGTTCGGTAAAGCGGTCGGCAACACTCTTGATCTCGTCAGCCGAAAGCCGGGTCTTCCCATCTAGGACACCCCGGCTGTCAACGATGTGCGAACTCTTGGTCGTCAGGTATTCGAGCTGGTTCATGAGCTGACCCTTGGTATGGGTGCCGCCCGACCGGATCGCCTTGAAAACCGCCGACCGACCACCACGCGCAGCACGGACCATCTGCTGCCGCTTGGCCCCAAGGCCCTGCATCGAGCCTCGGACCTTGCTCCAACCATCCTCGAAAAGCTCGCCCGTGACCTGGGCGACAGCGTTACTTCTCGCCATCGGCCAGCTCCCTCAATGCAGCATTCACGGTAAGGGTCAGGTGACTACGGCGGCGTTCCGCCAGCGAATGAACCTGATCTGCGAAGTCCAGGACGAACCCGGCAAGGCTCCGCATCTGAGCCAAGCTGCCCTCTCCGAAGCTCGGGCGCATCCCTTTCTTGTTCGCCTCGTTCATCCTTTTGGCGATCTGAGTGACGTTGTTACCGACGCGATTGAGCGCCGCCCGGAAAGCATTCAGCTCCGAAACCATATGTTCGTCGGGCTGAAAAACGCCGTTCGCGCACTGGATCAGACGACGCAATCCGTCCGATCTGCTGTTGATGCCGTGCTTCCCGAGAAGTGCATCGAACGCTTGGGCCTCTTCCGGCGTGACGGTGACGGTGATCGTCTTGCTCCGATGCCCGGTTTCACGGCGGCGCTCTTTTTCAGTCCGAACGGTGTAGTAGATCGCCCGTTCCGTCACCCCGAACCGTTCCGCAAGTGCCTTGTGAGACACGCCTTTCTTCCGCTCGCGGATGATGACGAGGCGGTCTTCACGGCTCAGGCGGCGGCGCGCGGACATACTGAACAATCACTCCCTATTTCCTGCCACCTTCATACAGACGAATAGGCTTCGACGCAATCAAGGATTGTGTCGAGTGTCGAAGCCGTTAAGTTCGGCTGTATTCCGCTTCAGGCACGGCTTGCCCGTGCCGTGATCGAACCCACGGTTCGATCCGGGCCGCTCCGGCCCGCCCCTCCAAAAATCGCCCGTGAGACGCCTCAAGCGTCTCTCCGCAGCAACCCCCCTCGAAATTCAGAGATGGCCCCTCAGTGGCTCGCTCTGGCGCTCCTAGGCACCACCACCCCCCTTGTCGTCGGCAGGGCAATCGACGCGACGGACCCCGCGCCAGCAGACTGGCGGGGCCTGGATGGCGTCAGCGTTGTCCCGATCCGCGACTTTGACCCACACCGACCGCCAGAGACACGCAACACGCAACACCGGACAGACGACAGACGACAGGCAACACCGGACAAACGACAGGCGACAAGCAACACAGGACAGGCAACACCGGGCAAGCGACAGGCGACAAGCAACACAGGACAAGCAACACAGGACAAGCGACACCGGACAAGCAACACCGGACAGACGACAGGTAACACGGGACAAACGACACCGGACAAGCGACAGGTAACACCGGACAAAGGACAGGTGACAAGCGACACCGGACACTCAACACTTGACCGGAAACCCGCGACAAGCGACAAAGGACACAGAACACGGGACACGCAACACTGAACACGCAACCCCGGACAAGCAACAAGCGATGAGAGGGCGAGCAATGCCAAACGAGAACATGAAGGTCATCACGGTCATGACGCGGAAAGGTGGCGCAGGGAAAACGATGTTGACCCGCGCCCTAACAAGCGCGGCGATGAGCCAAGGCAAAAAATGCCTCGTTCTGGATGCTGACCCCCAGCAAGCCCTATTCCGCTGGGCGAAGAAACTCGAAATAAGCGATCCCAATTTCTCGATTGAACAGCTCACTACGCCGGAAGCGTTCGAGGCTCGGACTGAAGAGGCATGGGAAGAGGGTTCGATTGATTACGTCTTCGTTGACACCCTTGGCGCTGCCGGTGCTTGGGCCGATGACCTCGCCGCTTTCAGTGACGTTCTGGTGGTCCCGATGATGCTCTCGAACGATGACCTGGAAATCACGCAAGACACCTACGGGTGGTATCGCGATCTTCGTCAACGAACCGAAGACCCCGAAAACCTTCCGGCCTTCCATGTCGTTCTGTCAAGCGTCCCCGCCCGGATGAACAAAACCGAGAAAGAGCTGGAAGTGCAGGCGGTCCAATCCTTCCCCGTGATCGAAAATTACTTCATGGAGCGCAAGCAGCACAAGGATGCGGCCAGCCAAGGGTTCCTGCACTATCTGGCCGAAGATCGGCGCAACAATGAAGTCGCTCTGCTGCGGACCCACGCAAAGCTCTACGATGAAGCTCTCGAAGAGGCGCAAGCGATCCTCAAAGATATTCTCGGGGGTGTGTGATGGCACGAAAGAAGCGCCCCAACATTCAAGGCCATAACCCAGACTACTCCACCAACTTCACCAGCGCCCGCGAAGGAACCAGCACATTCGCGGCGGGGGCTTCGTCGCCCGCACCGGCACCGGCACCGGCACCCGAAACCAGCGCCGCCGAGATAGAAGCGCAAGAGCCGGAAGGGATCAGCCCGGCACCAGCTCCCGAAATAGAAGCGGCAACACCGGCCCGCGCAGAGCAAGCGATCAGCGAGCCCCAGCCGCAAAAGACGCCAAAAGCGACAGAGAAAGCCGCGCCGAAAGTGAAGGCTGAGGGCAAGCGGGAAACCCGCCTCGATGCTGCGGTGAAGGTTGAGCAGGGCGCAAAGCTCGATGCTTTGGAAGTGCAGGGGGTCGCAGCTCGCGACGCAATCACTTTGGCCGGTCGCCGCGCTACAGCGCGGTTCGAGCTGAAGGCGAAATTCGTTGAAAAGCCCGAGGCCGACCGGCTCCCGATGCGCGAAGGCTATCACACCACGAAAAGGCTTTCGGCAAACGTCCTAGACGATCTGCGAGAAAAGCATGATCCGCTTAGACTGCAATCGGATAGCGCGATGGTCCGAGGCCAGTTTGAACCCTTGTTCTGGACTTGCCTTGATGAAGTGATCGAAGAGCTTCGACTGAAGAAGAGCTAGAAGACGCGGCAAGCCGCGTCCCATTATTCCTAGAAGGGGGAAGGAGTTTAGGCTTCCTTCCCCCTGAAGCAAAATAGACAGGGCCGTGTCCTCGCCTTCGGCTGCGGGCCGCACCAACCCTGTCGATTTGGCTTCACCCCCATCCTCTCACGCTCGCCGCTCGGCAGGGGTAAGCGGGCGCTTACCCTCCCTTCAATTTTGAAGGACACGCGGGAACGGGGCGCTCCGTGATGCAGAAAAAGCGGAGTGAAGATCATGCCGAGACAGAAAAGACTGGAAGCCAAAGCAATAAAACGCATCCTCGATGCAACGACGCGCGAGGTTGTCGGCTGGCTCTATGAATGGAACACCGGCGAGCAACTTCCGCGCTGGAAAGACGGGCGCAGGGAGAACGTGATCTATGAGTAAGGCAGCCATGTTCTCGATCTCGGCCGAGGATCAGGGGCGCGACCTGGGAACAGTCTACTCTACCAGCTCCGATACCCTGCGAGATTTCGGCGCGGCCTACATGCGCGATCCGAAGACACGCGGCGAGGTCACGCTGAAAGACCCGGAGGGGCGAGCCATTGCCTCCTTCGATGTTTGGCAGGACAAGTGGGCGGAAACCGCCGAAACCATTGAATAATCTTCCGTTTACCTGCTGAAAATGATAGGCTGTCTCCCGAATGGAGGCAGCCTATGCAATTTCATAAGACACTGATTTTCAGCGCAATTGCCCTGTCCGCATCGTCCGCGATGGCGGGTGCCTGGGAGCATGAGAACGAGCGCGGCGTCGATCTCTACCGCGCCGCCGATGGCAACATGGTTGTCTCGCTGGTTTGTGATCCCAACACCGTCTACGGCACGACCGAAAGTGCGGTGCTGCTCGAAGCGGGCGGCGATCCTGACTTGTCGGCTGAGGTGGGCTTCAGTTTTCCTGATGGAAACCGTGTCAATGCGGCGCTGGTTCATGGCCGGTTCGGGAAAGCCACGGCGAACCCTGTGGATTGGGAAACCCTTGTTGACGGATTCCGCGTCCATCAGACAGTGACGGTATCGCGCGGCGAAGCCGCTGTCGAAGTGGAGCTGGGCGAACCGATGCCTTTCACCTGCCTCTGATCCGATCCGCCTGCGATAGCAGGCTCGGCGCGAAGCGCCGGGCGGGGCCGGGGCCGCGCGCAAGCGTGGTCCCGGCCCCGTCAAATCTGGAACCTGGACAAGCGAAAACCCCCGCCGGTTTGGCGGGGGCTAGAAAAGATCAAAGCTCGATGCCGGGGCGCAAATTGCCGTCTGGGTCGAGCCATTGCCGCGCCTCGGCGCAAGCGTAGCAGATGCAAGAGCCCTCGCCCTCGATCGTCACCGGCGCGAAATAGACCGGCGGGCTAGTCCTGCCGCATTTGCGGCAGGACAGGCGGGGCAGGGTGAGGGGGCCGCTCACGCTGCGGCCCTTTCCTCTTCACGGTTCTCGCCCTTAACCAAAAGGTCGCTGGCCTTCTGGGCTTCGCTCGCGGCCTTGAAAATCAGGCGCTTGTCATCCTTCAACGCGCGCAGCCAGCCCTTGATATAAGCGCCAGACTGTCCAAAGTCGGGCGTCAGGCCAAGGCGGGCGCAAACCATGCAATTGCCGATCTCGGCAATCAGTTCCTCGAACGCATAAGCCTTGCGGTCGGTGAAGCGGGAAAAGCGATCAAGGCGGGACTTGTGGCCGGTCCAATGCGTGGCCTCGTGGGCAAGCGTGGCGTAGTAGCCTGCCGCGTCGTGGAAGGTCGCAATCGGCGGCATGTGAATGTAGTCCTCGCTCGGCATGTAATACGCCTGCGGCTCGTCGGTGGTGCGGATTTCTGCGCCGGTCGCTGCAAAGAAGGCGTCAAGCTCGGGGTTGGCTTCGGTGCCAAGGTCGCGGGCCTCTTCGGCGGGGGTTCCGTAATACTCGGCGGGCAAGCCGTCGATCTGCTCGGCGTTGAAAACCCGATATGCCTTCAGATAGGGCAGGCGGCGCTCTTCGCCGGTCGCCTCGTCCTCGCGCTCGAAAGTGCCATACTTGACCACGGTGGAAGACTTCTCGCCCTTGCGGACCTGCCCGCCAGCTTCCTGCGCTTGGCGGTAGGTGAACCAGCGGGGGGCGCGGTAGCCTTTGGCGTCGGCGGCAAGCCACAACATCAGCACGTTGATGCCCGAATAGGGTTCGCCATTGCTGCGCAGCGGGAACGGTGCGCCACCCTTTTCGCCGGTCCACGGCTTGCGCCATGCGGGGGTGCCTGCCTCGATGCTGGCAATGATGCTGTCGGTGACGTGGGCGTGAAGATCGAATTTAGCAGCCATTTGTGGCCTCCTTGTGGTGTGCCCCTTCCGGTCTTGGTGCCGAAAATCGGGGCGGGGTTTCTGGCGAGGTCCGCTGCAAGCGGCCCTCTCCTGAAAGCCTGCCTCCCGGCGAGGGCAGGAGGGGGACCCGCGCAA
>NZ_JBGFGN010000051.1:0-1680 GCF_041224595.1 Donghicola sp. XS_ASV15
CCGCCGCTCAGGGTATCATTCCCTTTGCCTCCGATCAGAGTGTCTCGTCCCTCCAGTCCGGCTAGGAAATTCTCACCGCCGTCGCCAACGAGCTTGTCTTTGTAGATTGTTCCGAACGCATCTTCGATCGATTTCAGCGTATCCCTATCTCCAAAACCATCGATCGCAAATCCTTTGGCCAGCTTGACTGTGACGCCTTCAGAGCCGCCATTTATTTCGTCAGCTGAGTAATCCACCAAATCGTCACCCCCGCCGCCTTTGATCGTATCCGCACCGGCGAGTCCGCAGAAAACGTTGCTCTTTTTGTTCACGATCAGCTTGTCATCCAAAGCAGGGGCAACGACATCCTCGATCTGACGGAGTTTATCTCGATAGTCCCACCCGTCGATGGCAAAGCCTTTGGAGAGTTTCACGACCACGCCTTACTCTCCATCCCGATGATTGTAATTCACGACATCGGACCCTTTGCCACCCACTATGGTGCCGTCCCCGAAACTGCCGGACAAGATGTCCGAACCCGCGCCGCCATAGAGCGTATCACTCCCACCGCCACCGTCGAGCACGTCATCGCCTGCGCCACCGTCGATGAAGTCCGTGCCTGTTGAGGCAGTTACACTGTCATTCCCTTCGCCGAGATAAACGTGGATGCGGTCCATGTATCCAACGGTTATTCCGTTTGCGAGTGTCATGAGAGACGAGCGGCCACTTGTCCAATCTATCGCATCAGTCTGGTCGCTCCAGTCCGCAAAGAAATTATCTCCATGCTGATATTGGAAATTGCGACCGAGATATTCAGTTCCACCAAGGTACCAATAATCGATTTCGTAGTACGAGGTGTCACTATAATCGTCGGCAGAAAAGTCTATATTAACCGCCTCAACCTCTTTTATCGTTCCGGGGTTCGTATTGATAACCAGGTCACCGCTTTCCAGCAAGCTTGGCAAATCGCCTCGAACAGCATCGAACCGTTCCGCTGCGCCTGCCCCATCACCCAGTGTATCAATGATGGCTGCGTTGTAGCTAAGATCAGAATCTCTGTAGAATGATAAGGTGACGGTGTCGTGTCCAACGCCACCAAAAACAACTGCGTCTCGAGAACCCGAGATAAACGTGTCGTTCCCCGCGCCGACATAGAGCGTATCACTCCCACCGCCACCGTTGAGCACGTCATCGCCTGCGCCACCAACCAATACGTCTCGATCCATGCCGCCTGAAAGGCTATCATTACTAGTGTTTCCGACTAACGCATTATTTCCGTTGGTTGCAGAAAGTGATGCACTCGCTCCATCATCGGGTGCGAAAACTACGTAGTTGCTGCCGCTAGAGCCACCTGAAAATGTGGAGGTCGTTTGGAAGTACAGATCGTAGTCAGTTGGAGTGGGATCAGCTTCAAAGTCGCCAAGATGCGGCACAACAATGTCTTCACGTCCCTTTCGCACAAAAAATTGGGGGACGTAGTCACCATCGAAAGCATCAAAAACTTCGGAGACAGCTGTGTTCCCGACAACGTTTAGGAATTCTTTAAACAATCCCTTTTATGGGGCATTGCCCCGACACGGCCTATCGGGAACAGGAGGGCAGGAAGATGGGAACCAGGTTCATGATCGACGCACTCACCATCGGCGCACTCGTCGGCGGGTTGATCCTCGCCAGAGAGCGGGCCGCAGAGAGCTTCGCCAC
>NZ_JBGFGN010000071.1:0-21893 GCF_041224595.1 Donghicola sp. XS_ASV15
CAAGCGGTACACGTGCTGTAGACATCAGCCCGGCGACCAGCCTAGGATGCGTTGCCGGGCGCCCCTCTTTCGAGGGGAAGAATTCTGCCCATTCCCAATCGATCAGCTCGGACAATTTTACCAACTCGTGGCGCATGTCGATCATGTCGACCAGTCGAGGTCGCAAGAGATCGTCTTGTTCCGTGGCGCGGGAGCGGTGCTTCGTGGCAGCAGTCCCAAATTGCAGGGTTTCTGAAGGAATCCTATGAAACCCTGCAGCACAAAGCCAATACAATCACCGATTTCTCAAACAAATTCAGAAACTTGGAGGTTGTTCAAAGCCGACTAAGTATATTTATGTACTCACGATGTGCTTAAACCGCGTTTAATTGCCGCGGCCCCAAGCTCATAGAGATGGGCTGATATGCCGTAAATGTATGCGCATTTGCATTCTCTCTTTGCCATGCCAGAAATCTCTGCACCGCATTCGTATCATCCTCAATTGATACGAATGCCGGGTCGCTGTAGCTCAGCGACGGGAGAGTGACATCGTCGAGTGTTTCACCACGTAACACGGCTTCCACGGCGTTGACATGAATATCGGTCTCCCATTGCAGAGACCGCATCTTCGCGATCTCCACACCCTTGTCGCTGCGCGCGGCTAGGGCTTCCGGGTCGCTCAGGAGATGGTCGAAAGCCGCCGCAAGCGAGTGCGCGGATTGATAGGCCAGAAGAGCGGTGCCATCGGCATAATCGAACAGGTTGTTGTAGCGATAGACATCCACCGGAACACAGCCCGCGGCCATCATCTCGAACGGGATACGTGAGGGGTTGGTCAGGCTGATGCATAGGCCGATTTGCGCACTATTGTAGAGCCCATTGAGGTGGGAAATGTCATTGACCATCCCGAGGTGCTCGAATTCGAAGGGCAAATCCGGGCGCGGAGCCGAACCGTAGGTCACGATCTCAAGGTCCGGGTGCTTCTGCTTCACCAAGGCGAGCGCCTCGAGCGAAATCCGCGGCATACGGCGCGGCTTGTCGGGCTGGAACAGAACGGCGACGCGTTTGCGACGTTTGATATCTTCGAAAGGCCGATAAACCGTCGTATCGACACCCAGCCCCGCACCGATCGCCATGCCGCCGAAGCGCGACTGGATGAGATGAGGCAGCCAGTGGCCGACGCAGAGATGGTTTAGCCCCTGAGCGAAGGAATTCTCGCCGATGACATAGCCATCGGACAGCATGTTGAATTCGGCCTCGTTGTCTTGCACCAGATAGAATTTCTTGACGTCCTCATCGTATTTCTTGTTCAAGAACTCGGCGCTGTGCATGATAGTGGCGATCGCCGCATCGGGCTTGATGTCCACTTGCCAGTGGTCGTGCAGGATGGCAGCGCTGTTCTCGGTTTCCTGCTCGACATAGCCGTATTGATCGCCGCGCCCCTCCGATAGCAAATGCACTTCGTGTCCGGCGCGGGAAAGGGCTTTGACGAGATTGTAGATCGTGCGATGGCCGCCTGACCCCCAGATCGGATGGGGCGCGTATACCGCGATCTTGTGCTTGTTTCCTCGAAGCTCCGCGGGAACCGCAGCAACTCCCCCGGGCCGCGACATCGCCAGCCTCTGATGGACCGACAGTTCGTCATAGAGCGAAGCATATTCTTTCGAATTCAGGAAAGAACTGGGCCAGCGCCGGTCAAACAATCCATTGGCAGTGTGGTAATGCATTTCATAATCGGGCAGCGTCTCGTCGAGCACTGTGCTGACCTCTTCGTTCATGGTGTCGAGCTCACCGGTGCCGAAGGTCTCGTTGTGTTCGAGCGCGGCGAAAGCGTCGGCGACACGGAACTCCGGGGAAGTCATGAATCGCTCGGCGATGAGGTTGGCGAGCTGGCGCAGGTCGCTCGAGACCAAACCGTGGCGCCGGATATACTCGAAGACCTTCTTTGCCGAAGCGAGTAGCTCTTTCTGCAGCGGAACCACATGATCCGCGATGCATGCCTCTTCGCTTGCGAAAACCTCGCGCAGCGGTTCGCACTTTTCATAGCCGATCACCGATCCGCCGAGCGCATTGGAAAGGAATTCCAACGCGGCAAATTCGTTGATCGCCTCTTGCTCACCTCTTTGGGCATCGAAAAGATAGCCGATTTTTGTGCAACCTGCCGGCTGGGGGTTCAGAAAGGGGGAAAGGCCAAGGTAGTTTCCGTGCACCTCACCATTGGAAACAAGCGCGATATTGTCCTGAATGCTCCCGCGCCAGCCAATGTCAACGATCAGTCGCTTGTCTTCGGCCTTCGGGTCGAATCCGGCACCTTCGAGATAATCGACTAGGGCGGCGCGCTGCTTCCAGATACTCTGGCGGCCGCTGTCGCGAACTTCCGGATCGTTGAGGAAGTCGATCACCTTGTCGTTCTGCCAAGGATATTTCACCGGCACGTCCAGCTTGATCCCGTGGCGCGTGGCCGCCTTTTCCCAGACCTTCGGGTCGATGTTCAGCGTCACCGCGAGGGCCTGAACCGACTGGGTCGAGTACTGGCTCCACAGGCGCATAAGGTATTCGGGCGTCAGGTCTGCCAGAGACGCGGCGAAGGTGGCGCGACGGCTGACGTAAAGCATCTGAGAATCCGCATAGGATCCCAAATCATAGACGTCTAATTTCACCGCGAGTTCGTAGAGTTCCTTGAAGAAAGCCCCCTCTCGAGAAAAGAAGAAAATTCGGTCGGTGCCAATTTTCTCCGCTTCCTCAATGATGTTCAGGACGAACCCGCCAAAGACGATCGCGAGAGCGCTGGCCGGGCAAGTCGCCTCGCTCTCGTCGAAACCGACAAGCTGTGCGAGATTGCGGGCATGTTCGGTGAAATTGCCTGCGAGATGCCCATAATACGCCTTGTCGAGGGCCGCGATCCTCTGGTTGTGTGCCGGAACACTGAATAGTTCGGCGTTGAGCCCATGCTTGCGCGCCTCCTGAACGTCCGCCTGAAAGCGGTCGCCTATATGAAAAATGCCGTCGGCTTCGGCGTTTTCCCGCATCAGGACCGTGTCATAGAGATCGCCACTGCGCTTGGTTGCGAGGTGATCGCAGGACACATAAACTTGATCAAACTCCGGCAGGTCATTGTTGTACAGGATCGCCTTGAGATCTTCTTTTCCGAGATAGAAATCAGAAATGGCGATCTTACGCCCGGGGAATCCTTCGAGAATCGCCTGCACCGTTGCGTCAGGATAGGAAGCGCTCTTTTCGATCGCGATTTCGGTCTTCTTGACGCTGGCCTCGAACTCGGATTCGGAAAGTTGCAACAAGGACAGCCAGACCTTTGACATGTCCTCGAAACGAAATTCGTAAACCTCGTCGGAAGCTATGGCTTCGGCGGTTCGGCGCATCTGCATCACGTCCACAGGATGCAGCTTTGCAAGGTCCAGATTGACATTGCGCGACCGAAGCCAAAGCGCCCGCGCCGCGCGCAATTTAGTTTCGTCAGGCTGGCAGCTGCGGCGCAATACGGTATCCCATATATCACAGGACAGAACCTTGTTTTTCCCCTCGCTCAGCAGCAGCTTGATGAAAGCTTCATCGCGCGGGTTTTCTGCTTCCAGGCTCGACGCTCGATCAGATTGTATTGAGGGCAGCGCGAGATCTTCGCTCGAAAACGTCTGCTGATCTCCGAAAAGACGCAAGGCTTCGACATCGAAACCATTGCGCCCGCGAACCTCGTCCCAGTCCTCATGCGGGAGCAGGTGGACGAGTTTTTGATTCGCGTAGTAACCGGCCGTCACGCTTGTGTGCCTGTGGCAGGGCAACAGCGGTATTTGTCCAGTGGCGATCAGGTGGCGTTCGAGTGGTGTCAGATGGTCAAGCTCGCTCCCCAAATTCACCGACGGGGCAAAAGGGTCGAACCATGAGTTGGGTTTGAACCGATTCGACACACCGAAACGGATGTAATGATGAGTTATGTCGGTCGTCGTGCCCTCAACCTCAGGAAATTCACGCCGGTAAACCTCAGGGTCGAGGTGCATCCGAATCATTCCCGCGCGCATCAACTGATCGTACGGAGGCAACAGCCAAGGTTTTTGGGGGTGTGGCTTACGCCCTTCTAGATACCCAAACTCCAAATAGTGTGTAAGTGGATCGACACCGGCCTCACGCACGTCGCGGTTGGTCGCTTTATAATACTGCGCGTCAAACCGGTCGGTTAGCACTTTTCCCTGTGTGTGGCCGAAGGAAATATAATGCAGGACCGGATCTAAATCAGTCGCTTCGGCGAGATGATCCGCCGATAGCGTTTCAAAATAGGCGGATCTGTCAACATAGGGCGCTACTTTGGCATAAAGGGCTTTGCCTTCCTCGCTCAGACGTTGCGTGTGCTCCGCCTTCGCGTTGGGACGTCGCCCCTCGAATTGCCCGAAAGACAGGTAATGCTCTAGCGGAGAGATGCCGCTAGAGGCAACATCCTGATTGACTTGTATATACCATGCGCCATCGAAATATGCCGATGGTTGGCATCCAAGCTTCCAGCCATCTGCCTTATAACTATCATAGGCTTCTTTAAGCTGAAACACATTATCGGACTTGAGTGCATTCGAATAAAATTCGACATCAAGCAAATCGCTGATGGTCAAAGGCGCTTTAAAGAGTTTGTTGTTGTTAGCGGGCATCTAAGTTCCTTAAACAAATCGTTGATGGCCAAAGGCGCTTTAAAGAATCTCTTGTTTTTAGCTGGCATCTAAGTTCCTTTTCAATCGGCCTTCTGGTCTTTCATGAAATAAAAATTCAGAGGCGGATCGGCGCTGATGATGTAACCGCCCTCCTTTGTGGATCGTCGCAGACCCACCTTGGCACATCGATGCCGTCGGGGGGCGGTTACATCATCAGCGCCGCTCTGGATCAAAGATAATGGGCATCCTCTAACGCCAATATATCTTGTATGTATAATAAATTAATGCACGTATTTTGCTGTTATCCGCATATGATGATTTCCTTGTGCAGCCGCCCGTTTAGCCCGATAAATATCGGTTATCATGGATAATGATGGAATGGAGAACTGCCGTCGCTTCCCAATGTATTCCACCCTTGCAAAAGATGTATTGACCCAGCGGTTTCTGCTCAGTTTCAGCCACTAGTCTGAAGGTGTTGTCACGTTACCGCCGACGCCATCGTGAGGTGTCGGGCATGACTATGCTCCCGAGAGTCCAACTTCGATCCACAGCAGCCTCCTCACGGGACGGACAATTCCTGCGAGGCCCATATGCTTTTTATTCTGGCTCCACGATACCCCGCTCTGCCATGGCGTTCAGGGCATCGAGCCAGTCCTTGCAAGGCCGGGTGGCGCCTACGATGCGCGCAGGCGGCGCGTGGCGCTCAATGGCGGGGAGAAGACACGAAAGCTGTGCATGCAGGGCCTCACCCGCTGGTTCGTTGTCGAAGCCCGAGAATATTTGACGACCGTCTGCCAAGGTTTTCAGGCCCCGCTTTGTCCTCTGTCCGAAGCCGCCGCCGGTGCTAACGTAGAGTGTGTCGCCCCGCGCCTCTAGCTCGGCCAGGGCCAAGGCATCCAGTCCGCCTTCAAACACCACCATACGCGTAGCGCCCTTTGGATCGCCAAGAACCGATACGGTCTTTACCCCGCCTTTGGCAAAGCGTGCGGTGTTGCGGATGCCATCCTTTTCCCAAGCCTGTTCAAAGCCCAAGATGTCGCCGGTGTCAGGATGCCCGCCGCGGTCCGAAGGTCCACGCATGTTGTCCGGTCTTCAAACAGCATATCAAGGCCGGGGTTTTTGACGTCTCCGTCCACCAGTGTGAGCGGTCGCCCCACTGCTTCAAAAGCTGCCGCGGTTCTGGTGGCACACTGGGTTTTGCCCACGCCCCCTTTGTCGCCATGGATAAACAGTACACTCTTCATAGGTCACCTTTCATGTTTCGACCGTTTCTTTTGGGAGGTTGAGTCCGGCGCGGTGATTGTGCGTCAGGTCGGGATTGCCACGGAGCATTTGGCTCAGGTCGCAAAAATTCGTTGGTGGCTTTGAAAGCTTGTGGCTGCGCTGCTGGCGCGCGCTTGGGTTGTACCGGCGCGAGACCCTGTTCGGCTCGAGCCTTCTGGAGATAGTTCCGGAAGGTCTGCAGATTGATCTGCTGATCTGCGTCACGGTTAGCGTTCAGGGCAGCCACGATGTCTGTCAGAGTATGCCCCGCCAGCATCGCTGCGCGGATGTCTTCGGCAAGCGCGCGGACAAGGTCCATCAGTGGACTGCCGCGCGTTCAATGATCGGCCGGAAACGTTCGAAATCACAGTGGCGTTCAGGGTTTCGAGCGGGTCACCACCCGCCGAAATCTCGCCAACCGGTCGTCGACACTCCAGAACCCTGCTTGCTTGGTCATGATCCCCTCCACCCATCATGAGCAGTGAATCACGACGAAAGAACAGCAGCTAGAGGTTTCTGGAGGTGTCCAACTTGCATCTTCCGCTGCGTGGATCATGCTGCCGCAGAACGCGACAAGCGCGACGTTCTGAGATCCTCAGTTCGGCACGAACACGATGAATGCAAGCACGGCCCAAGAAAAGCATTCAGCCGCAAAATGTCTTGCCCTATGAAGAGTAGGGACGCATGGCACGGCCTGCAGATATCCTCGGTCAACAAGGGAAATCCCTGTCAATGCCAAAGAAACGTATGAATATCGCCACCTCCTGCAATGACAGATATGCACGGCTCGTGTTCGTCAACCTTCTCAATATCCACGAGATCCTGTGCCAGACCTATGATGTGCATTTCTATCTCATGCAGTCAGAAATCTCAGAGCCCACACTCGCCGCGCTGACGGATTTTGCAGATGGGCTCGATTTGACCTTTTACAACGTGCATGTGACCGAGCGTGCAATGTTTGAGAGCATGTCACGCTACGCCCGCGCACCGGATATCGAACGGTTCTTTGATGCGGCCTGTCACTTGTTCCTGCCCAAAGACATTGACCGAGTGCTCTATGTTGATACTGGTGATGTGTTGTTTCTCAGCGATGACTACGGGTTTTATTTTCGGGATTTCAAAGACAAATCGCTGCTGGTCACCACCTATTGGAGGCTACCAGAAGACCCGTTGGATTTCGATCAATTTCAACACCTCGGAGGTGGGTTCAACTCAGGTCATATCCTGATCAATCTGGAGCGGCTGCGAGCCCGCGGCCTGCGCCCGCAGCATTACGCCAACTATGTCGAGCGATGGGCGGCGCACATCCCCGGCAAAGAGGTGCTTTATGTCGGGGATCAAGGCTTTCTAACGGCCTTCTTTGCGGGCGAGATCGGCAAGATCAAGAAGAAGAACCGTTACAACGTAAAAGTAGTGGATCTGAACGGGCAGACACCGGACATGAACCCAAAATCAATTCACCTCAACGCGATGTTCGGCAATATCAAACCTTGGCAAGTGCCCTTCACCAGCCCGCAGGATCTTGATCGGCTGGAGCTGGCCGTCGAAACGATCAACCCAAAGACCCAGACACCGCAGCGGTATTTTACGGGGTATGAGAATAGCTGCATCCTGACGTGGTGGGATTTTTGCGCACGCACTCCGGTTTATGAAGAACTCAAACGCAAGTCTCTTCGGGATATGACACTGCTGAGATTGATGAGCCAGCGCATCAGCACTCAGGCCAGCGCCCTGCGCGACCTTATCACATAGAGACCCTATGCGAAGCCGCTCCAGACAACACACAGAGTAAGCGGCGCGCCATCGCTCTCATAGAGGGTTGGTCGCGGCTTCTCTGAGAAGGAACTAGCAGTACTCGTCTTTCGCAAGTTTAGAGACAGCACTGTCTGCTGCGTTTGATTCCGGTAGTCGCCCACCGTTTGCGTTTTCTCTAACTTCTAATCCTATTTCATGCCGAGCACGGACTATAGGCAATCATCCGCGCTCAAGTTGCGGATGTAGGAAAGCATGTGTCAACAATAGGAGATCCAATATTACCCTTAAAATCAGAAATTTAAAAATACACCTGATTTAATGATCCACCATACCCGTTGCCTCTTCAGAAGCAGCAACCAAACGCAGGTTTTGGTATGACAAAAACATGGCTTGCTCTTCTTGCAGCAAGCCATCCGGGCAAGAAGGTCTAATCCTCTGAATCCTGCCAAGGAATAGACACAGCCGGAGGGGGCAGATAGACGCAAGACATGTATGTATCGGCCACGTGATGGATACCTCGGAAGGGACGGATTTTATGAAAGCTCTTATTATCGGCGGCTGCGGCTTCATCGGCTCGCATGTGGTGGACAAGGTTCTGGCGGCAGGCGTGTCAGTGCGTGTTCTGGATCGCCGCGCTGAAATGTTCCGGCCCCCTCTGCCCGGCGTGGAATACATATTAGGAGATCTGTCGGACTCCGCTCAGATTTATGAGGCTCTTTCTGGCGTGGATGCCGTCATCCACTTGGCCAGCACCACAGTGCCCTCGACCTCGAACCTTGATCCTGTTGGAGACATCAACGGCAACCTGATCGCGACTGTGCGCCTGCTCGAGGTCATGCGGTCCGCGGGCGTGCGCAAGATGGTTTATCTGTCATCGGGCGGTACGGTGTATGGCGTGCCGCAGACCGATCCCATGGCCGAAGACCACCCCCTGAACCCGATCAGCTCCTATGGGATCGTGAAGGTCGCGATCGAGAACTACCTCTTTATGGAGCGGCAGCATCACGGGCTGGACTATGTGGCCCTGCGGGCGTCCAACCCCTATGGTCCGCGCCAAGGGCATACGGGCATTCAGGGTCTGATCGGCACCCATCTGTGGCGTCTGGCCCGCAAGGAACAGATCGAAATCTGGGGCGATGGCAGCATCGTGCGCGATTTCATTCATGTGCAGGATATGGCCGAACTCTGTCACCGCGCGCTGGTGTCGGACGTGACCGGTGTCTTTAACGCAGGCAGCGGAAAAGGGGCCTCTGTGGCCGAGGTCGTACAGAAAATTTGCGATCTGGTCGGCGGCGACGTCAAACCGATCTACAAGGACAAGCGCAATTATGACGTACCGCGGGTTGTGCTGGATACCACCCGCGCCCAAGAGGCCTTTGACTGGCAGGCCTCCATCGATCTGGATCAGGGCATTGCAGACACATGGGACTGGGTTCAGGCTCAGGTGAAGTGATCCACGCGATGTCGGCATCCAGCTCTTTTGCGGGACTCTCTGTCCGCACGCAGCAGCTGTTTTCAGAGCAGTTCGATGATGGGTTCTACCTGTCTCAACTGACCCACGGGGCGGCTAGGGACCTACGAGAGGCTGCCGAGGCTGATCCCGCAGGGCATTTCCTGTCGGCAGGCTGGCATCTGGGGCTATCCCCCTGCCGTTGGTTCGACACCCTTGGCTATCTGGCGGACAATCCGGAACTGGCCGAGGTGGGGATCAACCCGTTCCTGCACTATCTGGAAACGGGGATGGACGCCGGACGTCGCCCCATGCCCTTCTTTGTGGACCGGACATCGACCCATCCTGACCTGAAACGCTCTGGCCGTTACGAGTACGGGCCGATCCGGCACGTTCTGAATTTTGCGGCCGAGGGCGCGGCAGAGCCAGAGGCCCTGCCAGAACGGCTCGCAGTGCACATTCATCTCTATTATACAGAGATGCTGGGGCCTGTGGCGACCCTGATCGGGCGGCTGCCCTGCGGGTTTGACCT
Organism: Donghicola sp. XS_ASV15; assembly: GCF_041224595.1. NCBI lineage: Bacteria > Pseudomonadati > Pseudomonadota > Alphaproteobacteria > Rhodobacterales > Roseobacteraceae > Donghicola > Donghicola sp. XS_ASV15. The sequence goes on from NZ_JBGFGN010000071.1 coordinate 9,632, forward strand.
GCTCGTGTCCACCCAAGAAGACGCCGATACAGAGGCTCTGCAAACGCAACTCTCCGCCCTGCTGCCCCTTGCGCGGAGTGTGACTGTGCGGGGCGTGCCCAATCGCGGCCGGGACATGTCGCCTTGGCTGGTCTGCTTTCAGGACGAAATCCGGCAGTCGGACCTGTTCCTGCATCTTCATGGCAAGAAATCCGCTCATCACAGTTATCACAGCGGCTGGTTCGAGTTTCTGGGTCACAGCCTGCTTGGCTCGCCCGCTGTGGCGCGGCAGATGCTTTCGCTCTTTGCCAAGTACCCCGATCTGGGGATGGTGGCGCCGGGCTACTGGCAGATGCTGCGCCGCGCTCCGAATTATGGAAAGTCGCAGGACCTCTGCCGCCATCTGACGGCGCGGATGGGGATCCCCCTGCCCGACATCTGTCCCGACTTCCCTGCGGGCGGGTTCTTTTGCTGCCGCTCGGCGGTCCTGACACCGCTTCTGGATCTGAACCTCGGGTTTCAGGATTTCCCCGCCGAAGAAGGCCAGATTTGCGGCACGCTGGCCCATGCGATCGAGCGGCTCTTGGGGCAGATGCCCGGACTGATGGGCCAGCGGTTCGAGATGGTTTCCGTGGATGTGCCCTTTGAACAGGCCGGCCAGCAGCGCCGGACACTGACACCATCGCCGCTGACGCCCGATCTCGCCCTGCAAAAAGGCCCCTCGGTCTCTGTGCTCTGCACCGTCGCCCGCTGGCAAGACCACTTACCCCGCGTGCTGGCGTCAGCTCTGGATCAAGTCCCGCCCCCCACAGAGGTGATCCTCGCCGATATCTCGGAAGGACCCCGCGTGCTGACCGAGGTGATGGCGCGGTTCCCTGCCCAATTGGCCACAGGGCAGCTGAAACTCATTGCGCCTTCGGGGGTGATCCGCGCCGATGGCTACAACCTCGCTCTGGACGCGGCCGAGGGCGATATCTTGGCCTATCAGACCGAAAACCGGATATGGGCGCCCGGGTATCTGGCGCAGCTGCGGGCGGCCTTCCGGAAGGCTCCAGAGGCCATGAGCCTCTATACCAATTTGCAGGGCGCCCCGGCAGGACAGGACAGCGCAGCGGGCAGGCTACGGTTGCTGGGGGCACACCGCCCCACGATGCTGGCCCAAGACCTGATGGATCTGACGGTCTTTGCCCACCGCCGGCAGCTGACCGACACCGGACTGCGCTTTGCCCCCGATCTAAAGGAAGAGGCCGGATGGGATTTTATCCTGCGGGCCACGCACACTCAGGCGCCCCTCCATCTGGACCACAGCTATTGCGCCTGCCTTGACCAAGGACGCCGCCCCGCGGCCCCGCGCCGCGATGGGGTCCGTCTGAAACACAGGGCAGAGCGGCTGTATTGGCAGCAGGACAGCCTGCAGATCGCGCTGAAAATCCCTGCCCCGCGCCCCGCCTATAAACACCGCTGGGGCGATCTGCATCTGGCGGAAAGTCTGGCCAAAGCGCTGGACCGTCTGGGATGCCGCACGCGGGTCGACATTCTACCGGACTGGTACACCCATCACCCCGAAGATGACGCGGTGATCGTCCTGCGCGGTGTCACGCCCTATACGCCCGACCCGCGCCATATCAACATGATGTGGCATATCAGCCATCCCGCCCGCGTCACCCTCGACGAGATGCGCGGTTATGATCATGTCTGCGTCAGCGCCTATCCCGAGGCTGCGCGGATCATCGAACAGCTGGGAATGCAGGCCTCGGTCATGCTGCAATGCGCGGACCCCGAGCGCTTTCATCCAGAGGTCGATCTGACCGGCGTGCCCCATCACGACCTGCTGTTCGTCGGCAACTCGCGCAAGACCGCCCGCTGGATGCCGCAGGCCTGCGTCGACCAAGGCCTGCCCGTGGCCATCTATGGCGCCGAATGGCAGGGGCTGATCCCCCCGCAATATGTCAAAGGCACCCATGTCCCCAACAATCGGCTCGCCGCCTATTACCGCGCGGCCCGGATCGTTCTGAACGACCATTGGGCAGATATGGCCGATCTGGGGTTTGTGTCGAACCGGATCATGGATGCAGGCATGGCCGGGGCGATGGTGATCTCGGATCACTTCTCCGGCGAAGAGGCGCTGATGGGACAGGTCGTCACCTGCCGCAATCCCGCCGAGGTCAAAGAAGCGGCCCAATACTATCTTGCGCACGAAGACGAGCGGTTGAAACAGGCCGCGGCCCTGCACCGTCTGGTCATGCTGCATCACAGAGTCGACCAGCGCGCCGAACAGGTGCTGAAGACCCTGCGCGGGCTGCACGAGGACCGGCTCTTGGGCCGGCGCTAGCGCCCCCTCGGCACCAATCCGCGCCACAGGAAGTTGACCTTGAAACCACGCGCCAAACCCGTCTAAACAAACCAGACAGTATGACTTGCGTGTTTCTGAAGCACCGGATTTCAAAGATTAGAGGCAGATATGGAACACAACCTCGATTTCGGCGCTGAAGCGCAAGCAAACCACGCACTGGCGGTGCTCCGCGCTCAGTCTTTTGACCGCAAAGTCGCCTCGGGCGAACAGTTTTCCCCCGGCGTTTTTGTTCTGCTGGACGAGGAAAGCGATACTTCGGTTCACGCAACCAGCCAGCCCGGCACCCTGCTGGACCTGTCCTTCAAGACCCGCCGCCCCGGCCGCTGGTTGTCTTTGAACATCCAGATGGGCGAATGCGATCTGACCGGCCGCGACATCGCGGGCTTCATGTGCAAAGTCACCTCCGAGGCGACCATGACCTTTCGCGTCTGCCTGCGCAGCGGCCATGAGGGCGGATTTCAGGATGCCTTCTTTGGCAAGCGGGTGATCTCGTATTCGGCCCCCAGCACCCATGCGGACCTGATGAAGCTGGCAGAGCGCGATGACGTGCCCGCACAGGCGCCTTGGCGCGAGCTGATGCTGTTCCTGCCCCCTGACGTGCGCCAGATCTCTCTCAAAGACCTTGCTCTTTTTGGTGTATGACGCTTTCGGTCGTCATCCCTGTCCGGAATGACCCTGACGGACTGACCCGTCTGCTCACGCAACTGTCGCAGATGCAGATCGCGGAGCGTATTCTGGTCTGCGATGATGCCAGCGACATCCCGTGCCGTCCCGCTGATCTGGGGTTCGACGAGGCAGGCATGGGCATCACCTATTTGCGTAGCGACGCCCACCTTGGGGCGGGCCATGCCCGCAACATGGGGATCAGGGCGCTCGAAACCGATCATGTGCTGTTCTTTGACTCCGACGACCTACTGACGGACGATCTGCCCCTGCTGCTGGCCGATCTGACGGGTCATGAGTTCGATTTCTGCATATTCCGGCATATCGACAGCCGCCAACGGGACAAGGGCACGCCCGGTCCGATGCCCTCGGATCAGGACCTGTGGGAACAGGCAGGCCTCATGTCCGACACGCCCTTTCTGATCGACCGTTCCCAAGCGGCGCAGATTGTCATGATCTCGGCCTATCCGTGGAACAAGATCTACCGGACTGCCTTCCTCCAGGAGGCCGCGATCCGGTGCACGGAAATCCCCGTCCATAACGACATCGAGTTGCACTGGACCGGCTTTTTGAAAGCCGAGCGCATCTATGCCTCTGCCCGCCTGTGCTGCGAGCATTTCGTGCACAAGCACGGGGACCGGTTGACCAACCAGCGCGGGCAAGAACGGCTGCGGGTGTTCGAAGCCTTGGATCCACTTCATGATGTCTTGCACGACACCGCCCAAGAGACGGTGTTCCTGCTGCCCATGGCGCGTTTCTACACCCGCCTCTTCGGCTGGATCCTGACGACCCTGGACAGCAGCCATCACCAGACCTTCTACCACAAGGTGGCGGACTTCCTTCTCGACCAGCACACACCGACCACCATGGCCCTCATCGCGGCCGAGGACCCCGGACTGGCGCGCCACATCAATAGCTTGATCCGCAGGGGATGGGCATGATGCTGTCATTCATCGTCACCTCGTGGAACATCGAAGACTATATCGGCCCCTGTCTGGACAGTCTGATCCCCTGCTTGCGGCCCGGGGATCAGGTGATCCTTGTGGATGACGGCTCTGATGACTGCACCTGCGAGGAAATCGAAGCCCGTTTCCACATGCTGGCCGCGTGCGGTGTCGATCTGCTGCCAGTGTTTTTAGGGGCCAACACCCAAGGCGGCGTCGGCATCCCCGCCAATATCGGCCTGTCCGAGGTCACCGGTGATGCGGTCTTCTTTGTCGACGGGGATGACTGGGTGGATGCGGCCGGCCTGAACGCCGCCCGCCAGCGGTTCGAGACCACACCCTGCGATGTCCTTATCGCCAACTACAATGTCTATCACGATACCGAAGATCGGTTCTCTGCGCCCCCCGACACCCCTCTCTGGCAACGCGTGCCCGCAGCCGCCACCCCGGCAGAGCGCCGCCATCTGGCCCTGCAAATGGTGGGCGTGCCCTGGCGCAAAATGTACCGCACGGCGTTTCTGGAAAAGCATGGCCTTCGCTTTCCCGAAGGCCCCTTCTTTTACGAGGACAACCCGTTTCACTGGCAGGTCTGTCTGGCCGCGCAAGACATCGCCTTTTTGAACCAGACAGTTTGCAGCCACCGTGTCGCGCGGGCGGGCCAAACCATGGCCGCGACCGGCATGGAACTGGCGGTCTTCTTTGACCACTACGACCGGATCGTGTCGCAACTGCCCGGCCCGAAGCACCGTCCTGACGCCCTGCGCTGGCTCTTGGAAAACATGGCCTGGCACATCGACCGGATGGCACCCTCGGCCTATTGGCCTTATGCCCTCCGCGCCCAAGACACCCTGTCCCGCATCGCCGAAGGGGACTGGACCGCGATGCGCCACGACCCTGTCGCCCTGCGCGCGTGGGGCCCTGCCCGTCTACTTGCCCGCGGGGATCTGGCGGGTGTGGTCTCGGCCTGGCAGCAACAGGCCGTTCTGCGCCGCCTGGACCATCTGGAAGAGCGGCTCGATCGTACAGAACACGAGACCGCAGCGCGGCTGGGTCACCTGACCCACATGACCGAAGGCCTCTTTGCGGTGCAGGAATTCGACGCGCTGAAGGCCCTGCGCCCTACACGCAAAGACGGGCGCTGACCAATCAGGCTGGCAGAGACCACATATCCACGCGGGGCAGCGCCTTGATCGCCGCGATGTCGGCACGGTAGCGCAGGGTCAGGGCCTCTTTTTCCTCGGGCGTCCAAGGGGAATAAGCCTGCCCGCCCTCTCGCGGATGGGTACTAAGCGCGTTGGTCAAATCCTGCGCAGTGACGCTCTCTGGACCGCGGGCCGCGGCCAGATCATGCAGCGCCATCATCGCGTCATGGGAAAACCCTTCCCGCCGAGAGACCCCGTCTTGCACGCGCATCCAATGGTCAGGGCGGACTGTCTCACAGACCCAGCTCAACAGCTCGGCCTCGCGATTGCGCAGGGCCTCGGCGCGGTAGACTTTCAGGCGGGCACCGGGGAACGCCGCCAGCAACCGCTCGGCCAAATCACACCAAGACAGCGCGGAAAATCCGGTCTTCTGGAAGGCCTCGAAGGTTTGGAACGGTTGCGCCTTGAGCGTCTCGCAATAGAGCGAGGGCAGAAAACCCGCGTAATTCCGGATACCCAGCACCAGAACCGGCTTTGCAAGGCCCACCGCCTGTGCAATCCGCAGGGCGCGCTCCTCTCCTTCTGGATAGAGACCTTGAGGCGCGAGTGCGTCCTGCACCAGCGACAGGATATTCTCGTCAAAGATCAGATGGCGCCCTGCGCTGCCCGAGATGGGCCTCAAGGGAGGAGCCGCTTTGGGCCCCGCCAGATCAGGCGAGAGCACAGGTTTGGTATATCGGCCGCGAAAGGCCTGAAGCCCCACATAGAGCAGCCCGCCATGCGCCAAAGCCGGACGGGACCGCGCCAGAATATCCTGCAGATAGGTCGTGCCGGTCTTATGCGCCCCGAGCCAGAGGATGTCTTGTGTACTACGCATGATCTCTCGGCGCCCCACTAACCGAATATCGCCAGACGCGAGAGCCTATAATCCTATCAATATAACATCAACGCCAAAGGGCTTGCGTGACGTTCGCCCATAGCGCCTTGAAAACGGGGCATATGCCTCTTCACGCAGGCCGAGCCCCTCTCCTTCCTTGTAAATTTCATGGAACCGCTTCGGATGGTGAAGGACGGCACCTGAACGCACTTTCTGCTCGATCTCTGCAAGAGCGGCTTCTGGTGTGTCCCACGTGATATTCGCCCCGATCAGATTGTAGTTCCACCACTTTAAGGCAGTGATCTTCTCGACCAGATGATCCGGGAACCGCTTTCGGATTTCACGCGCTGGAACTCCCGCGACAACAGTGAACGGTGGGATGTCTTTTGTCACGACGGCCCCCGTGCCGATAACGCTTCCATCTCCAATCGAAACTCCGGAAATGAGCTTCACGCCCGCGCCAATCCAAACATCATTCCCGATGGTGGTCTTGGGCATCTTTTCGAAGTTCTGTTCGGGCGGGGTGTGGGCAAATTCACCCGAGAAAACAGCTTCATAGGCCACGGGAGATGTGGTTAGGAAGTCGACAGGATGTTGAGAAAGCGTTTGAACACCATCCCCGATGCTAGAATAACGCCCAATCTCCACGTTATGCAGAGCGGTTCTCGGGCTCACATACGAAAAGGCGCCGAGCCGCAAATTTGAAACCGTCGCATCGGGGGAAAATCCGAGAGGGGTTTTCCAAGAATACTTTACCCGAAAGATTTGTTTTCTTTGAAACCTGTATTGAGGCAGTCGACGCCACGCAGAGCACTCCGAATGAAAAATTCCAGTCAGGGCCGTTCTCAGATTTATAGTCCAGGCCAACGGCATTAGCGGCCTAGCCGGATAAAGCGCGTGACGCAATCATTCTGGGCTGCTTTCAACCAGAGCGCACGCACCCGTGCATGTGCATCATGTCTCCGGACACCGCCTGCGCGCAATTCCAAGGGAGGCGGCGCCCATGGACAGCTTGGTGAGGCTCTCAGGCAAAGGTTTTCAATGGTCGTCTGTAGGAGCCACGCACATCTAACGTAATGGCCAAGAGCCTCACCAAACACACATCCCCCCAGCAAATCATGCTGAGCAGATGATACTCACAAGACATTAGCTCTCCAGCGTCTCGAGAACCACAAAAATCCTAGCGCAGTTTGATCGAACTGTCATGACACCATGCGGGCGATTTTAGGCCACCGGACCAGTTTGTCGTCTGCACCCGTTAGACGTCCGTAGGTTTTGGTCACATCAGTGACAGAATGCCCACCTTTTGCGCCAGACAAAGCCTACCCCGCTCTGACGACAGAGAGGCCTTGGGCCACCCCACAGCACAAGGACTTACGTGAATTTCGAGTTTAAATATCTTTTTGATATTTTAATCCAGCAAGAGCAACGGGCCGCGATGCTCAAAGAGCCCTTGCCGCTCCAAGATCCTCCACAAGAGATTAGATTACATAACTCTTTGCGGCACGAGGGTTCACCGACCAAGCATCTCGCCCGCATCATCCGAGACCTCCTATCAGTATGGAGACCCCTCAGGAAACGAAGCGTTAATGACAGATTAATTCAAATGATTGCCATCAACAACCACATCACAAAACGCATCCCGAAAGACCTGCCGCCGCCTTTTCGGCCGATATAGATGCACCACGAATGCAACTACTGGTTGTGGATCAATTTTATTATTTCTTCTAGAGAGTCAGTGCTCAGATGGCGATAGAAACACCGGCTTTTGCATATATAGCTTGGCGGAAACAGGGCACCCTCAACCCCAGGAAGATCTAGCGAGACCTACGCTGCCCTAGGTCGACCCCTCTCCGAAAGCGGCGCGCGCACACCAAACCACCCAAAGATGTAAAACCGCACATAACAATAATGCACTTTAACTGCAGGATGCTACCAGATCACCCGACACAAACATCGATCGCTGCCGTACCTGGCACAGCCCCGGCCATGACCCAAAGATAGCGCAATTCCCCGAATGACTAGGTTTCCGCCCTCTGCCGCCCCAAAGCGGCCTCTCTCCGATTCTAAGGCACCATACAAATTTGCCGCACAGCAGCAGGATGACTACTAAAAACGCTAAACAAGGGCCAATAAAAACATCAGACGTCTAGCACCCCAGGAAACTCTCTTTTTCGAAAACACCCGGTAGACCCCTGTTTTTGCGGTCTGATTGTTTCAGAATGCGATATATTGCGCGACTTTTCTCGCGACCTGTTGCATCCCGGCCTCAATCGGCCCCAACTTTCCCTTTATCGACGGCCAGAGTGAAAAGGTAATGAAAGTGCGTCTTGATCCACGGTGAAATTTGCTTTCTAGTCTCGACACGTGCAGGCGTAAGGTAATTTTCAGAACGAGAGGCAGAGAAGCACGCAACAGGCAGACACACAACGCGGTGGCAGCAGACCTATTTGTAGGCTGTACCTGAACGTTGACATCTTACCTGTACCGCTGCTAGCTCCGCTCAACCTTCTTAAAGAGCCTACTATGCGCTCTGCAGGATGATTATGAAGATTCTCAAGTAGGAGATGAGAAGAATGGCTGTAATTAACGGAACACAGGCCGGTGAAAACCTCGGCGGCACCAACGATGCAGACGTCATCACCGGCTTCGCTGGCGATGACGTCATCAACGGTGCACCTGGCAACGACAGCATTGACGGTGGCGCAGGCAACGACAACATCGACGGCGGCGAAGGTGACGATATCATCACCGTTGCGCAAGCGGCTGACCTGGGAACCTCCACTATCGCTGGTGGCGCAGGCTCCGACACCCTCGTATCGGGCTTGGCAGACGGCGACGACCTGATCGAAGCAGCGGGCACCGAGACCCTTTGGGGCGTGGCCGGCGTTGAGCTGATCGAAGCAGCGGGCACCGAGACCCTTTGGGGCGTGGCCGGCGTTGAGCTGAACACCGTTGAATTCGTTCAGGTCAGCAACGCAAGCAACTTCATGCTGGACCTCAGCAACGACGCAATCTTCGCGTTTGACCAGACCCTGACCACCGCTGACACCGCCGCTGTTGCGGCGACCGACGTTGATGCAGAGACCTACACCGCCTCTTCCGGTGCAGTGGCCGGAAACGGCTTCGTAGCAGACGAGAACAAGGGCATCACCATCGGTGGCACAACCTACGTTGACGGCGACAGCTTCGAGAGCACCCTTGGCGGCACCGTGAATGTTGCGTGGGATGCCGGTACCCTTAACTGGACGCTGGCATACACCCCCGCAGCGACCAGCCTCTACGCTGTTGGTGTTACTGCTGATTCGACTGACGATGTTCTTGATCAAGCGCTTGTCGCGACCATTTATGACGCAAACGGCACAACCGCTGACGTCTCGGTCACGCTGGCTCTGAACCTGAATGAGAACTTCGACGCAACTGCGGCAACTGCTGGCATCACCTCCAAAGGTGACACCCAAGCCAACAACATGACCGGTTCGGCATTCAATGACGTGATCTGGGCAGGCGCAGGCGACGCAGAGAACGACACCATCGATGGTCTCGCAGGCGACGACATCCTCGCGGGTGGCGGCGGCACCGACACCGTTGACGGTGGCGCAGGCGCAGACACCATATACGGTGGCGCAGGCGCAGACGACCTTGACGGTGACGCGGGCGACGACGTGATCTGGGCTGGTGAGGGTAATGACTCTGCCGTAGACGGTGGCACCGGCAACGACACCATCGGTGGCGGCGCAGGCGCAGACACCCTTAACGGTGAAGACGGTGATGACGTTCTGTTTGCTGGTTCGGACGTCGCAAATGACAGCCTGGCCGGTGGCGCAGGCGCAGACACCATCTATGCAGGTGCTGGTGAAGACACCATTGCAGGCGGCAACGGCGATGACCTGATCTTCAACGGCGGAGGCAGCGACACCATTGACGGTGGTGCAGGTGCTGACACCATCTGGGGCGGCGCAGGCAACGACCAGATCAATGCCGCAAATGACGATGGCGATGACGTCTTCGCGTTTGTTGCAGGCAACGGCAACGACACCATCTCGTTCTTTGATCTGGAAAGCGCTGTGACCGGCGAAACAGGCGACGTTCTGGATCTGTCGGCCTTCGGCTTTGCAGACACCGCAGCTGTTCTGGACGCGACTTCGGATGTTGGCGGCATTGCAACCATCGCACTCGCACCCGGCCAGACCATCACTCTGACCAACCTGACCACTGCGCAACTGCAAGCAGCAACCGACGACTGGGTCATGGTCTAATCAGCTTAACGCTTAGCGATATTCAAAGGGGCTCTTCGGGGCCCCTTTTTCTTTGGCCTGTTTGATTTCAGAACAGGCGCGGTCCCAATGCGCAGCGCAGGTTCTGATGGAACCCGGCCGAGTCCCCTTCCCCCAAGCGATGGCATTCCGGAAAACCATACCCGCCATTTCCGGAAATCCCCGAACCTGACAGCCCTGCAAACAGATCCCCGCCCTGATCAGCCTGTGCTGCACTGCAAAAAACAGTGCCTCTTCTTTCGCTTTTTGCGACAAGTTGGGATTTTACGAACGGCGCCTCCTGAAACATTCACTGCCCCGAGAATCGCACCGCCTTGGCGCTTTGGACCTGCCTGATCTACAGCGTAGTCCGGACCCTTTGCTGCTTTGCACAGCAGACACCATTACAAAGGGCTGTGTCATATCGCAGCTCTGGCGCCCCCAGTTCGACCCCGCATACAATTTCCATGGCCTACATCATAAGCGCACCACATAAGAAGCATCACCGCCTGACAGCGGCGCTATCCACAACAACCTAAAAAATATAGATAAAATTCGGGTATTTCCCTGTAGCGTGGTCAGCACACGCTTCTGTCCCAGAAATCGAAACCGATTGTCGCGTAGCCCTGGCGCCTGCTGCTGCACAGGCGTTGACAGGGCAGGCACCCCCCCAAAATATCCGGGCGATCTCTCGTACAAAGCGTCAGCTAATCCGCCCAATCACCCGCCAAAATCACAGCCTATTTCCAATGCCCTGTCCGACAGAGATGCCTCTGCCGGACCCTCGCAAACACCTCGGGAATTTCCGGTAACGATGGCGAAAAGCAATAACAGGTTTAGTATCATCTCTTGAGTGCGTCTCATATCCGTACCGCAACTTTAAGTTGACACCTCTGCTTTTCGACTGCTAGCTCAGCCTCACCACCAAAGTGCGTTCCTGCGCATTGACGTGCGATTATTTAAGATTTTCAGATAGAAGATGAGAAAATGGCTGTAATTAACGGACAAGACGCCGCAACACCCACCGGCGACGATCACCTGACCGGCGGTGTCGAAGCGGACATCATCTATGCTTATGATGGCAACGACACGCTGAATGGCATGGGCGGTAATGACACCCTTGAGGGTGGCCGCGGCGACGACATTCTAAATGGTGGCGACGGCGATGACGTGCTCATCGGCGGGGCTGGCAACGACCACATGTTTGCTGGTGCAGGCAACGACACCTTTACCTATGAGCTGACCACTCCCGGTGTCCTGCACAACAACCTTGTTGATGGTGGCACGGGCGACGATACCCTTGTGGCCTCCGTGAGTGCTGGCGATACCTTCGTCAACAGCGAGGATCATGACAGCGCCATCGACGGCGTCACGTTCAGCCTCCGCAGCGTCGAATACGTTAAAGTCGCAAATTACGGCGACTACCTGCTAGACCTGAGCGCAGATGCTATCTTTGGCAGCGGCGACAATGATCTGACTTCGGATGACGGCGATGCAGTGAGCACCACTCTGTCGGCAATGGCGTACACCGCGTCCACTGGCGTGATCTCGACTCTGGTTGCAGATCAGGCAGCTGGGGTCCAGATCAACGGCGTCTCCTATGGCGGCACGAACCAGCCGACGTCCTTCGCGACCACCAATGGCGGCACCGTCGCTGTGACCTATGTCGATAACGAGTGGGTTCTGACCTACACACCAGTTGCTGAAGCGGGATACATGGTTGGTGATGCAAGCACAGCTGCCGACGATATCACCGATGGCACTCTGACCACCGTCATCGCCGACGCAGACGGCAACACCATGACCGTGGAAATTCCTCTTAGCGTTAACTACGACGCGGATATCGACGCTTCGGGCGCGACCGAAGGTCTCGCTCTGCGCGGCGACGCTCAGGAAAACGTCATCATGGGGTCTGCTCCGGCTGAGTGCAGAATGACACCCTAAGACCGGAGATCACCTGGTTTTCCACCTGTATTCGCCTGTGAGCAGGATATGCGCCCATCCGAGGGGCGAGATATGCGCCAGAAGGTCTGACGAACAGTCGAGAC
>NZ_JBGFGN010000072.1:0-1577 GCF_041224595.1 Donghicola sp. XS_ASV15
ATGGATCACCCAGAGGGTGCGGGCTTGCAACGGGCAGATCGGGTGGATTTCGACCCTCGCGTGCGGCTGGAATTTCGCGGCACGCAGCTCAGTTCCGACGGCGGCCTTCTGGTGATGCGCGAGCTTGATGACGCGCTCGGGTTGTCCGATTTGGCGTCAGCGGCGCTGCGCGATACTCGCTCTGGCAAGAACACGGTCCATCGGCTCGACGGCCTGTTCCGGCAATCAGTCTTTGGGCGGCTGGCCGGATACGAGGATGTCAACGACGCCAACCGTCTCGCCTGCGATCCGGTCATGCGCCAAGTTGTCGGCGGCAGAGCGGTCGATGCACAAGCGGCCTCGGCATCGCAGATGGGACGGTTCGAGACCGAGACGCTGGCTCTGGCCGGGAACCGTGCCGCGCTGGCCGACCTGAACGGGCAATGGATCGACCGGTTCCATGACCGTAACGGGCTGAAGTACATCGTTCTGGACATGGACAGCTCGGTCAGCCCGACCCATGGCGACCAGGAAGGGTCCGCCTGGAATGGCCATTTCGACTGTAGCTGCTATCACCCCAACTTTCTGTTCAACCAGTTCGGGATGCTGGAACGCTGCGCCCTGCGCCATGGCAACGTCCACAGCGCCGATGGCTGGCGTGATGTTCTCGACCCCGTCATTGCGCGCTACGCGGAGCGCGACCTTGGTGGCAGGTTCTTCCGGGCCGATGCTGCCTACGCGATCCCGGCGATCTATGAGCGATTGGAAGAAGCGCGGTTCTTCTACGCCATCCGGCTGCCCGCAAACGCGGTCCTCAAGGACAAGATCGCGCATCGGCTAACGCGCCCTGTCGGGCGGCCGTCACTGACCAAGGTCAAGCGGTTCTTCGAGGAATTCGAGTATCAGGCGGCGTCCTGGGACAAGGAACGCCGGGTGATCGCCAAGATCGAATGGCATCCGGGCGAACTGTTCCCGCGTGTCGGCTTCATCGTCACCAACCTGCCGATGGAGCCGGACTGGGTGGTGCGGTTCTACAACCAGCGCGGCACCGCCGAGCAGCACATCAAAGAGGGCAAATACGCCTTTCGCTGGACGCGGCTGTCGTGCCGGAAGTTCCGCGACAATGAGGTGCGGCTGCAACTGCACGCCCTGGCGTACAACCTGGCCACCTTCTTGCACTGCATCGAGCTGCCCGAGGCCATGGCCGACTGGTCGTTGACCAGCCTGCAACTGAAGCTGATCAAGATCGGGGCACGTGTGGTCCGTCACGCCCGCACCATCACCTTCCAGCTGGCCGAGGTCGCTGTCACCGGCACGATGGTACGCGCCATCCTCGCCGCTATCCGCCGATTGCGAGCGCCACCGCTATGCGCATGATCGCGATCCACGCTCAAACTGAACGAAAGCGGCTGGACAGATCTGTCCGCTGCGCTGAAAAACGCCGCCCCTGGGCAAGGAAACAGCGGCTTCGCGGTCTGATCCGTCCAGATCCAGCAGTCTGCGCGACCGCAGGTGCCGCTTGCGGCAGAAAATCCTTGTCTAGCGCTCGGATACAGGCGATCTTCACCTCAAACGACACGCCACTTGGGGAATGCAGG
>NZ_JBGFGN010000075.1:0-3068 GCF_041224595.1 Donghicola sp. XS_ASV15
CCGCGTATGGTTCTGGACCTCCAGCGTGCGTCTGCGTGCTGTATCCGGTACGCTGTAAAGGTTGCCATCGACCGAGATCATGCCGTCCTTGCTGACCCGGCGCTCCACACTGAGCACAGCATCATACGGCAGGGCCGGTAATGCGATCAGCGCTGGTTGCTCTAGGGCAAAGGCGTCATCAACGACGCGGCCCGTGGTGGCATGAACACGCGGGTTGGCAACGGTTGCCCGCCATGCGGAGAACTGCGCATTCAAATCCTGTAAATTGCGGAAGCTGCGTGCCAGGAAAAAGTCTTGGCGGATGTACCGGAAAGGCCGCTCAACTTTTCACTTCGTCTTTGCACGATAGGGTTTACAGGCCTTAGGGGCAGCGCCGTAATGCGTCAGCAAGGCCACGAGTGACCTGTTGTACGTCACCACACCTGCTGCGTCTTCGCCAATGACCGCCGCGCGGCAGCCAAGTTGCGGCGCTCGGAGAGCATAAAATCAAGCGTTTGACCGTCGCGATCAACGGCACGGTAGAGGTAGGTCCAGCGGCCCTTCACCTTGATGTAGGTCTCGTCCATCCGCCAGGATTTGGCCGGCGGGCGCTTCCTCGCCTGGGCCCGATCGGCAATGAGGGGCCCGAATTTCACCACCCAACGGTTCAGCGTGGCATGGTCAACCGCGACGCCGTCCTCCTTTGTGGATCACCGCAGACCCACCTTGGCACATCAAGGCCGTTGGGGGGCGATCACATCATCAAAGCCGGGAGCAGGTCAACTCGCACCGTGCAACTTTCTGAGAATCGCGAGTTCTTCCGGTGAGAGTTGACCGACGAGGAAGGCTTCATCGTCAGTCGGTAGCCCGATACGAGACACGGCGCCCTTGGCCTCTTTTAGCTCGTCGTCGTTTATCTCCGAACGATTGAGTGCGCGAACAAAATCCACGGCTTCGTTCGGAATACCTGTATTGCTTCTGAAATTCTTGTAGTGATCTTCGATTTCCAGATCAAATACCTTTTCTAGAAAATACGCGAAGATGCTTTTCTTCTGAAATGTGCTAGGGTCGTATTTCAGAACCAAAATGCGATCGGATCCAAAAATGCCAGCCCAGATATTTTGGATAATCGGTGAGCTCGCGAACAATAGCTCCTCGACGTCGAATACGTAATCCACAAATGCACGGGTTTCGCGCCGCGATATGAGCGAGTGCTTGTAGTTCGAGATATGGTAAGAGATCGGGTTGCGTGCGAAAAAAACTACCAGCGGTTCATACTGCGCCAAACGCGACTTGAGGTACTCAAGCGCTTCATAATTGAAGGTCAAAAGAGAAAAATCTTCGGACGACAGTACCGTTGTAAGGCCTTTTTCAGAATTAGCGTCTATGACGGTGCAGTAATGGTCGAAAACCTCGTCTCGAGGTAATTCTTCGTTAAAGTACGGCGGTGGTGGTGACATCAATGACCAAGCAAGCTCCTGATGTGCCGGAAATCCTATTATCCGATCAGGGTAGTGAATGCCATATTCCAAGAGAAAATTGCTTTCACGGGCGACAATTTCTTGGAGCGCAGAGCTGCCGGTCTTTCTAAGCCCGATGTGAATAACGAGTTTTCTCTTCATTTTCCTTACCCGCTGGGTGACCGTCCGATGATGGCGCTCTGGCGCCGTTCCGGTTTGGCCCGTTATGCTGCACGTGCAGCGTAACGCCAAGGCATTAGCTCGTCCAGTCGCGTGATCTTGTGGTCGGCGATCCTGCCGAGCACCCAAGTGAGGGTCTGATGCCGGAGAGTGCAGAATCCTACGCTAGTCGGCATTGGACAACGCACTCAGGCGGTTTGAGGGCCTGTATTCTGGAGTTTTTGCGTGAGAAGTTCCACCAGTACCCAGGTGATGAGGGCGCGCCAAAGCGCCCTGAGGTGGGCGAGTATCTTGCGGATGTTGTGACCGCAGCCGCACAGCACGGCGAAGATCGCGTCGCCAGAAGTTCCTTTCAGGGGGCAACGGGCGAGACGACCATCGGCTTTAATGTGTCCGATTTCCGGCTCGATTGCGCTGCGCCGTCGCAGCAAGGTCTTGAGTGATGGTGTCAGGACGCGACGCTGGCCAGATATCAGAACCATGGTTTTCTCGACGCCATGCCCGCGATAGCCGCGGTCGACCACGGCCAGGCCGGGGCGCTGATCGGTGAGCGTTTCGACCTGTTCAAGCGCCTCGGCCAAGGTGTGCCCGTCGTAAGGGTTGCCCGGAATTGCACGCATGCCAACCACGAAGCCCTCAGCGAGGGTCGTCGCAATGCTGACCTTTGTGCCGAATTCGTAGCGGACCCGTGCCTTGCCCTTGGAGATGCAGTCCACCTCTGGCGCGTGCAGAGCGTAGATCTTACCCTTGGATTTCGGCGTCTGGTGCAACAGCTACCAAAACCAGCATATCAAGGGCCCGCTCCCGATAGGCTCCTTGTGGGATGACGTCGATCTGCCGACGCATGTCACGCAGCGCGCGTCCCGTGTATCCTTTCAATGCTCTCAGTGCTTTGCGCATGCGTTTGAATTGGCGCGCATGGGCGTAGCGCCCGACCTGCTGCGCCAACCGAGGGGATTTCCGGGCATAAGACTGGCGCAGGCTTAGACCACCCTCATGCGCCAAAGCGACCAGTTTCTGGCGTGCTTTCTCGAAGAGCTTCGCGTCCGTTGGATGGTTGATGGCCTTTTCCATGACCGTCGTATCCACGGCCACACGTTTGAGGCTGACGTCATCCAGAGTACCAGCGGCCCGCCCCGCCTCGATCGTTTTGGTCAGCAGTCATTCCGCGCCGTCTTCACCGATCCGATCCCGCCACCGGCTCAACGAAGATGGGTGGATCGGTGGCTTATGCTGAAAGAATGTCTCGCCAGTGAAGTGCGGAAAGTACGGGTTCTCGACCCACCGCGCGACAACGGCATCATCGGCCAAGCGGTACACGTGCTGTAGACATCAGCCCGGCGACCAGCCTAGGATGCGTTGCCGGGCGCCCCTCTTTCGAGGGGAAGAATTCTGCCCATTCCCAATCGATCAGCTCGGACAATTTTACCAACTCGTGGCGCATGTCGA
>NZ_JBGFGN010000076.1:0-628 GCF_041224595.1 Donghicola sp. XS_ASV15
TCTGATCGATCTGGCGCAGGCTGATGTGTCTTTCGATGACCTGAGCTTCTCCAAGAGCGGCAAATTCGTGCTGGTGGAATACGGCGATGTCGAGATTCTGGTGCGCGGTGCATCGCTGTCAGAGCTCAACAGCCAAGACAATTTCCTCTTCTGATCGGGTGCATTAACCTAACGCTACGCTTTTTAGTAGAGAGTTGCCCGCAGGCAACTCCTATAGCAACTTTTGAGGTTGTCGCCCGTGACCTGCCCCCCGCGAAATCCCTCACCTTAATGTAGAGTCTGCGCCGACTCTGAAGGAGCAGACACATGAGAAAGAGCCGTTTCACCGAGGCGCAAATTATCGAGATGATCAAGGAACAGGAGGCCGGGATGTCGACGGCTGAGTTGTGCCGCAAGCACGGCCTGAGCACGGCGACGTTCTACAAGTGTCTGACGTCAGCGCCAATGGGACAGTTTGGGTTGATTTGATAAGAGAGGGTTTCTGGCACATCGTAACCACCAAGGAGTGGATCTATGGACGCCCCCCGCGCAAGGTGTTTTTCACGATAGTAGCAGCGGCATTGGATGCGTGAATCTATCCGGCCTTTCTTGAAGCATTTCGGTTGCTTCTGGCCTCGATGGGATCCGC
>NZ_JBGFGN010000081.1:0-16549 GCF_041224595.1 Donghicola sp. XS_ASV15
CCCCCACGGCCCTGTGGGCCTTCCCCCGGGGTATTTGGGCCAGGAAGAAAGCAGGGTGTTGACATGATTTTGTTTATGAACAAGTGTTCAATAAAGGGGTTTGGTTGATCTGGGAGGAATCGCCAATGTTCATGTCTTCGATGACGTTTGATCTGGGGGAAGAGGTCAACGCACTGCGCGAGATGGTGCATCGTTGGGCGCAGGAGCGGGTGAAGCCGATTGCGGCAGAAGTGGATCAGGGGAATGCCTTTCCGAACGAGCTCTGGCGCGAGATGGGGGAGCTTGGACTGCTTGGTGTGACTGTGGCCGAGGAATATGGCGGGGCGGGGATGTCCTATTTGGCGCATACCATCGCTGTCGAAGAGATTGCGCGGGCGAGCGCGTCGGTGTCGCTGAGCTATGGGGCCCATTCGAACCTGTGCGTCAACCAGATCAAGCTGAACGGGACCGAGGAGCAGAAGCAGAAATACCTGTCGCGGCTGATTAGTGGGGAGCATGTAGGTGCTCTTGCCATGTCCGAGGCGGGGGCGGGGTCCGATGTGGTCTCGATGACGCTAAAAGCCGAGAAGCGGAACGGGTATTACCTGCTGAATGGCAACAAGTACTGGATCACCAATGGGCCGGATGCGGATACTTTGGTGGTTTACGCCAAGACTGATCCCGAGGCGGGGTCCAAGGGGATCACAGCCTTTATCGTCGAGAAAGAGTTCAAGGGCTTTTCGACATCCAAGCATTTCGACAAGCTGGGGATGCGCGGGTCCAATACCGCCGAGCTGATTTTCGAGGACGTGGAAGTGCCCTTTGAGAATGTCCTTGGCGAAGAGGGCAAGGGCGTTCGGGTTCTGATGTCCGGTCTCGACTATGAACGTGTGGTTCTGGCGGGGATCGGGACGGGGATCATGGCGGCCTGTCTGGACGAGATTATGCCCTATCTGGCCGAGCGGACGCAGTTCGGGCAGCCCATCGGGAATTTCCAGCTGATGCAGGCCAAGATCGCAGACATGTACACCGCGATGAACAGTGCGCGGGCCTATGTCTACGAGGTCGCCAAGGCGTGTGATCGCGGGCAGGTGACGCGGCAGGATGCGGCGGCCTGTGTGCTCTATGCCAGTGAAGAAGCGATGAAGCAGGCTCATCAGGCCGTGCAGGCCATGGGCGGCGCGGGGTTCCTGAATGACAGTGTGGTCAGCCGCCTGTTCCGCGACGCCAAGCTGATGGAGATCGGTGCGGGCACCAGTGAAATCCGCCGGATGCTGATCGGGCGCGAACTGATGGGAACCATGAAGTGAGCTTGAGGCAGGTCGTTTTCACAGTGCTGGGGGCTTTTCTGGCCCTCGTGGCGGTGATCGGCCTGCGGCTGGGCTGGATTTCGGCGACCTTGACCGAGACCGAGGTGATCGAGCGTTACGCCTCGGCCTATTTGCAAGAGGCTGGGCAGGGCGCGGCGCTGACGGATTGCCATGCAGAGACGAGG
Source organism: Donghicola sp. XS_ASV15 (assembly GCF_041224595.1). Taxonomy (NCBI): domain Bacteria; kingdom Pseudomonadati; phylum Pseudomonadota; class Alphaproteobacteria; order Rhodobacterales; family Roseobacteraceae; genus Donghicola; species Donghicola sp. XS_ASV15. The sequence goes on from NZ_JBGFGN010000081.1 coordinate 1,475, forward strand.
CAGGCGCCTTGGATCAAGCTGCGTGTGGTTTGCCGGAACGCTGCGGGGCGCGAGTGGCGCTTTGGCGCGGGGCTGTGGGGGCAGCTCGTGTATGTTGAACGCATAGACCCCGTATCGCAGGAGCAACGCATATGACACGCGGATGGATGATCGCATTGGCCTTGGTGGCGACGGAAGCAAGTGCGGACGAAGAGTTTGTCTTTCACGAGGCGCTGGTTCAGCAGTGCTACGACAACGCCGTGTCGGGGAAATCGCAAGACTGTGTGGGCAGCGCGGCCGATCTGTGCATGGCACAGAACGAGGGCGGGTGGAGCACCTACGGGATGAACACCTGCATCGGCGAGGAGTTCGCGTGGTGGGATGCGGTGCTGAACCGTGAATACCAGCGCGTGATGGCGGCATCGAAGCAGGTCGATACGGAGATGGCGTGGATGCAGGTGCCTTCGGTTGCCGGCGCCCTGCGGGATATGCAGCGCGCGTGGATCGGGTTTCGGGATGGGACGTGCCTCTATGAGGTGTCCAAGTGGAGCAACGGGACAGGCGCGGGACCAGCCCATGCGGGATGCATGATGCGGCTGACCGCTGAGCAAGCGCTCTATCTGGCGGGCGAGGGGCACACCCAGTAGCGCCAAACTGCGGCAGGTCCGAAGGGGAGAGCGGGCCTGTTCAGAAACAACAAGGGAGGAGCGCCGATGGCGCGGTTGAGAAGTCAGGTCCAGACCGGATCGGAAACTTACAAAGCCAATCTGGCCGCCCATGAGGCGATGCTGGCCGAGGTGCGTGAAGCGGCTGACTGGGCTGCAGCGGGCGGCGGCGAGAAAGCCCGCGACCGGCATCTGAGCCGCGGCAAGATGCTGCCGCGCGATCGGGTCGGGGCTTTGCTGGATGCGGGCTCACCCTTTCTAGAGATTGGCGCCATGGCGGCGCACGGGTTGTACGACGGAGCCGCTCCTTGTGCAGGCGTCGTTGCAGGCATCGGTCGTGTCCACGGGCGCGATGTCATGGTTGTCTGCAACGACGCCACTGTAAAGGGCGGGACCTATTACCCGATGACGGTCAAAAAGCACCTGCGGGCCCAAGAGATCGCCGAGGAATGCAGGCTGCCTTGTGTCTATCTGGTGGATAGCGGCGGCGCGAACCTGCCCAATCAGGACGAGGTGTTTCCCGACCGCGATCACTTTGGCCGGATTTTCTATAATCAGGCTCGGATGAGCGCGAAGGGCATCCCGCAGATCGCCGTGGTGATGGGGTCGTGTACGGCGGGCGGGGCCTATGTGCCTGCGATGTCTGACGTTTCCATCATCGTCAAAGAGCAGGGCACGATTTTTCTAGCGGGGCCGCCCTTGGTGAAGGCCGCAACCGGAGAGATCGTGACCGCCGAGGATCTGGGCGGCGGGGACGTGCATACGCGGCTGTCCGGTGTGGCGGATTATCTGGCCGAGGATGACGCGCACGCTTTGGCGTTGGCACGGGAAGCTGTGCGGCACCTGAACTGCCCGCCTGCGGGATCGGTGGATTGGGCATCCGCCGAAGAGCCTGCCTATGATCCGGACGAAATTCTGGGCGTGGTGCCCGGTGATCTGCGCACCCCCTATGACATCCGCGAGGTGATCGCGCGGGTGGTGGACGGCAGCCGCTTTGACGAGTTTAAGGCGCGGTTCGGGGAGACTTTGGTCACCGGTTTTGCCCATGTGGAAGGGTGCCCTGTGGGGATCGTCGCCAACAACGGGGTGCTGTTTTCCGAAGCGGCGGTGAAGGGCGCTCATTTCATCGAGCTGTGTTCGCAGCGGAAGATCCCCTTGGTGTTTTTGCAGAACATCACGGGGTTCATGGTGGGCCGGAAGTACGAGAACGAAGGGATCGCGCGGCACGGGGCCAAGATGGTCACGGCGGTGGCCAGCACCTCGGTGCCGAAGATCACGATGCTGGTGGGGGGGTCCTTTGGCGCGGGGAATTACGGGATGGCCGGCCGGGCCTACCAGCCGCGGTTCCTGTGGACGTGGCCCAACAGCCGGATTTCGGTGATGGGCGGGCCGCAGGCGGCGGGGGTTCTGGCGACGGTGAAACGGGATGCCATCGAGCGGGCTGGCGGAGCGTGGAGTGCCGAGGAGGAAGCGGCCTTCAAGCAGCCGACGCTGGAGATGTTCGAGCGGCAGAGCCATCCTTTGTACGCCACGGCGCGGCTGTGGGACGACGGGATCATTGATCCGCGCAAGACGCGGGCGGTGTTGTCCCTGAGCCTGCGGGCGGCGCTGAATGCGCCGATTGAAGAGACAAAATTCGGCGTGTTCCGCATGTGAGTGCGGGTGGGGGATGGGGGCGCTGCCCCCGCGCCTTTGGCGCTCCCCCGGGGTATTTTCGCCAAGAAAGAGCAGCGGCCGAGGGGAGAAGGTCATGTTTGACAGCGTGTTGATTGCGAACCGTGGAGAGATTGCCTGCCGTGTGGCGCGGACAGCGCGGGCAATGGGCTTGCGCGTGGTGGCGGTTTATTCCGATGCGGATCGGGATGCGGCCCATGTGGCCATGGCGGATCAGGCCGTGTGGATCGGGGGGAATGCGCCCGCGGACAGCTATTTGCGCGGGGATCGCATTATCGCGGCGGCCTTGGAGGCTGGCGCGGGGGCGATCCATCCCGGTTATGGGTTCCTGTCCGAGAATGCCGAGTTTGTGGAGGCTGTGGAGGCGGCTGGTTTGGTCTTTGTCGGGCCGACCGCTGGGGCCATTCGGGCGATGGGGCTGAAGGATGCGGCCAAGGCGCTGATGGCCGAGGCGGGGGTGCCTGTGGTGCCCGGCTATCATGGGGCGGACCAGTCGGACGCGCTGTTGGCCGATGAGGCTGCGCGGATCGGCTATCCGGTGTTGATCAAAGCGGTCGCTGGCGGCGGCGGTAAGGGGATGCGCTTGGTCGAGAGCGTCGAAGGGTTTGCCGAGGCGCTGGCCAGTGCGCGGGCCGAGGCGCGGACGGCCTTTGGCAATGATGCGGTGCTGATCGAGAAGTATGTGAGCAGCCCGCGGCATATCGAGGTGCAGGTCTTTGGGGATGGTGAGCGGTTCGTGCATCTGTTCGAGCGGGACTGTTCGCTGCAGCGGCGCCATCAGAAGGTCATCGAGGAGGCTCCTGCGCCCGGCATGACGGACGAGATGCGTGAGGCGATGGGCGCTGCTGCTGTGCGCGCCGCCGAGGCGATCGGGTATCGCGGGGCGGGCACGGTGGAGTTCATTGTGGATGGGTCAGACGGGCTGCGGCCCGATCGGTTCTGGTTCATGGAGATGAACACGCGCCTTCAGGTTGAGCATCCGGTGACCGAGGCGATCACGGGTGTGGACTTGGTCGAGTGGCAATTGCGGGTCGCCATGGGAGAGCCTTTGCCCTTGCGGCAAGAGGATCTGTCGATCAACGGGCACGCGTTTGAAGTGCGTCTCTATGCCGAAGATGTGGCGGCTGGGTTCTTGCCCGCGACGGGACGTTTGGACCGTTTGCGTTTTGCACAGGAGTTGCGAGCTGATAGTGGCGTGCGCGAGGGCGACGAGATCAGCCCGCACTACGATCCCATGATTGCAAAGCTGATCAGCCACGGACCCAACCGTGCGATAGCGCTAGCACGTTTACGCAGGGGCATGATGCAATCTCAGGTTGCGGGAACGGAAACGAATCTCGACTTCCTAAAATCGCTGGCAAGTCATTGCGATTTTGCAGAGGGGCGCGTGGACACCGGTTTGATTGCCAGGTCGCTGGGGGATCTGCATTTTGCACCTGCAGCATCGCCTGAAGTGGTTGCGTTGGCTACAATTTCTGCAATTTCTGACGAAATTGCTGCAGATGCACATGCCGGCTTCGCACTTTGGTCGGGGCTTCGGCGATTTGTGCTGTTGACACAAGGGGATAAAGTGTGGACCGTATGCATGAAAATTGATGGTCCTCGCGCAGTGACAGTAGATCTGGGGGAGGAGCAGGTCACGCTTGAGCGAGACAGCGAGGGTCATTGGCGGGCAGGAGGGGCCCGCATCGGCGAGACGGTGGCACTGGGGGAGAGTGTCACCGTCTTCGCATCCCATACCTACAATTTTGCAATTGACGACCCGCTAAATCGTGCCTCTGATGGTGCAGATGAGGCACATCTTTTGGTTGCGCCAATGCCCGGTGTTGTCTCTGGTGTGCTCGTCAAGGCAGGGGATCCTGTCTCGGCCGGAATGCGCATGGCGCTGCTGGAGGCGATGAAAATGGAGCACACGCTTTGCGCCCCCCGCGATGGAGTCGTGGCAGATGTGTTGGTCTGCGAAGGTGACCAGATCGAGGCCGGTGTCGCAATGATCCGCCTTGAGGAGAGCGAGGAGGACGCCGCATGATCCGTTTGCACCACTGCCCGCAGACCCGCTCTATGCGGACGCTCTGGCTGTTGAATGAATTGGGGGTGCCGTTCGAGGTCGTGACCCATGGGTTCGACAAGAGCCTGCGGTCTGACGCCTTTCTGTCGATGTCGCCTGCGGGGCGGGTGCCCGCGCTGGAGATCGACGGCGACACCATGTTCGAGACGGGCGCAATCACCGAGTACCTGTGCGAGAGCTATCCTGATAGCGCCATGGGACGGCCTGTGGGTCATCCTGAGAGGCGTGACTGGCTGGTCTGGGTGCACTTTTCCGAGACGGTGAGCCAGCATTCGGCAGCGCTGACCCAGCAGCATGTAATGCTCTATGAGGACAGCATGCGGTCGCCCATCATCATGAAGCTGGAGGCGGCCCGCCTGAAGAAGTGCTATGCCGCGCTGGAGGATCGTTTGGACGGCCGGACATACTTGCTGGACGGCGGGTTCTCGGCCGCGGATGTCAGCGTGGGGCAGGCGATTTACATGTCGCGCCATTTTGCGCGGTTGACCGAGTTTCCGGCTTTGTCCGCGTGGTATGATCGGATCAGCGCGCGGCCCGCGTTCCAGGCCGCTTTGCCGGTCGAGGGGGAGCGCCTGCTCTATGCCGAGCCGTTCTACCCCGCGTGGGAGAGCTAAGGCTCGAGCTTCGTTTCTGTCATCGAACTGTCATGAAAAGTTCACGTGCGTTCGGGTTATTATTTCGGTTATTTATGAAATAAGGAATAAGTGGCGTGGAAGAGCGATCTTGCACGTCAGAGAGGCCGGTTCGGGCGCAGGTCAGCAGTGTTGTTACAAACCTGTGCGTCATGTGTTGCCAGAACCGTGCCAGTTTGCACGACCACTCGCATAGGAAGACTCTCATGTCAGACCGCAAGTTCAATGTTCTCTTCATCTGCGTCGGAAATTCGGCGCGCTCTATTTTTGCCGAGTCTTTGCTGCGCAGCTTGGGCGGCGATCGGTTCAATGCCTATTCCGCGGGGGTGCGCCCATCGTCTGACTTGAACCCGTTCGCGGTTCAGGTGCTGCAGGACAAGGGCCATGATGTGTCGGTCTTGCGGGCCAAGAACTTTGCCGAGTTCGCGGGCCCCGATGCGCCGCAACTGGATTTTGTGTTTACTGTTTGCGATCAGGCCGCGGCTGAGGAATGTCCTGTTTGGGAAGGTCAACCTATCAGCGGCCATTGGGGAATGCCTGATCCGGTCAAAGTCCAAGGGACCGATGCGCAAAAGGCACTGGCTTTTCAGCACGCTTATGGTGCGTTGAAGCACCGGATTGCGGCATTCGTTGCGCTGCCGGTCGAAAGTCTGGATCGTATCGCGCTACAATCTGCGGTGGACGAGATCGGAGCGACAGCGGCAGAAGATCTGGCCTAGTGCCCACATCTTGCGTGTGATGAACAGGGGCGTGGGCCGATTGGTCCGTGCACATTTTTTTCGTGTGGCGTGGTTCGCCACAACAAGTCAAAGGGGCAGGCTATGGGTGTTTTCGAGCGATTGTTGACGGTCTGGGTCGCGCTGGCCATGGTGGCTGGGATTGCGATCGGAGTGATGGCACCGGGACTGGTGCAGATGCTGGCGGGGGCCGAGGTGGCCTCGATCAACCTGGTGGTCGCGGTGCTGATCTGGGCCATGGTCTATCCGATGATGGTCAACGTGGATTTCGGCGCTGTGGCGGGGGTGGCGCGGCAGCCCAAGGGGCTGTTGGTGACCCTAGCGGTCAATTGGCTGATCAAGCCGTTTACCATGGCGTTGCTGGCCGTTCTGTTCTTTGAGGTCGTCTTTGCGCCCCTGATTTCGCCCGAGGATGCGGCGCAGTACACGGCGGGCTTGATCCTGCTGGGGGCAGCGCCGTGCACCGCAATGGTCTTTGTCTGGTCGCAGCTGACGCGCGGGGACGCGACCTATACGCTGGTGCAAGTGTCGGTGAATGACTTGATCATGGTTGTGGCGTTTGCGCCGATTGTGGCGTTCTTGCTGGGGGTGACCGAGATTGTCGTCCCGTGGGAGACCCTGGTGCTGGCGACGGTTCTGTACGTGGTTTTGCCGTTGGTGGCAGGGATGATCACGCGCAAGGTTCTGGCATCCGATACCGCGATTGAGGCGTTTTCAGCGCGGGTGAAGCCCCTTTCGATGATCGGGCTGATCGCGACGGTGGTGATCTTGTTTGGTCTGCAGGGCGAGGTGATCTTGGCCCGACCGGCGGTGATCGCGCTGATTGCGGTGCCGATCCTCATTCAGAGCTACGGGATGTTTGCGCTGGCCTATGGGGCCGCCTATGCGTTGAAGGTGCCACACAAGATTGCTGCACCCTGTGCGTTGATCGGGACGTCCAATTTCTTTGAGCTGGCGGTGGCTGTGGCGATCAGTTTGTTCGGGCTGAACAGCGGCGCGGCCTTGGCGACCGTGGTGGGCGTGCTGGTCGAGGTGCCGGTGATGCTGTCGCTTGTGGCCTTTGCGAACCGGACGCAGGGGGCGTTTGGGCGCGGATGAGCGCTAGAAATGAGTCACGCCGCTGGTGGGCGGCGTGATATGAGTATTTTGGGCAAAAAGAAGCGATGGGCGCGTCCGTATTTTGGGGCGCGCTTTTGCTTCTAGGTGGTGTGCCAGCGGCCTTCGAAATCCTCGGGGATGAGGGTGATCGAGGGATCGATCTGGTCGATGGTCTGGCGGCCGCAGAGCGCCATCGAGGTGTCCAGTTCCTTTTGGATGACTTCGAGCGCGGTTCTGACGCCCGCTTCACCCATGGCACCAAGGCCGTAGATGTAGGCGCGGCCGATGTGGGCCGCTTTGGCGCCCATGGCGAGGGCTTTGAGCACGTCCTGACCCGAGCGGATGCCGCTGTCGATATGCACGTCGGTTTTGTGGCCGACCGCGTCCACGATGGGGCGCAGCATGCGGATTGAACTGAGGGCACCGTCCAGCTGTCGGCCGCCGTGGTTCGATACGACGATGGCATCGGGCTCCAGTTCGGCGGCGCGCTTGGCGTCCTCGACATCCAGAATGCCCTTGAGGATGACTTTGCCGCCCCACATTTCCATCAGCTTGGCGACCTTGCCCCAGTCGAGGGCGGGGTCAAACTGCTCTGCCGTCCACGAGGACAGGGAGGAGGTGTCAGTAACCCCTTTGGCGTGGCCGACGATGTTGCCAAAGACGCGGCGCTTGGTTTGCAGCATCTCGAGGCCCCACGCCCATTTGGTGGCGAGGTTCGCGATGGATTTGGGGGTGAGTTTCGGCGGAGCGGACAGGCCGTTTTTCAGGTCTTTGTGACGCTGGCCAAGGATTTGCAGGTCGAGCGTGATGACGAGGGCCGAGCATTTTGCGGCTTTGGCCCGTTCGATCAGTCGCTTGGTATAGTCCATGTCCTTCATGGTGTAGAGCTGGAACCAGAAGGGTTTTTCCGTGTTCTCGGCCACGTCCTCGATCGAGCAGATCGACATGGTGGACAGGGTGTAGGGCACGCCGAATTTGCCAGCGGCGCGCGCGGCAAGGATTTCGCCATCGGCGTGCTGCATGCCGGTCATGCCAACCGGCGACAAGGCCACGGGCATGGTGGCGTCTGTTCCGATGATCTGGGTTTTCTGGCTGCGGCCCGTCATGTCCACGGCGACGCGCTGGCGTAGGCGGATCTTGTCGTAATCGGTGACGTTCTCGCGGAAGGTCTGTTCGGTCCAGCTGCCGCTTTCGCAGTAATCAAAAAACATCCGCGGGGCGCGGCGTTCGTGGATTTTCTTTAAATCGTCGATGCACGTGATGACAGGCATTACAAATCGCTCCAATTGGTATGGAAGTTTTACCAATTGGAGCGGTTCGCGGCAAGGCTATTTCTTGGCGCCTGCTTTGGGTTCTGTGAGGTGGTCGTGATCCACCACGGTCCACGGCAGGCCCGTGTTGCGGAAGATGCGTTTTCTTTGGTGAGGGTAGTCGCCGACGTCGTGGGGCAGGCGTTGGCCGACAACGATCAGGCGCAGGGTTGTCTCGCCGGTGTTGGTGATCCCGTGGGGCAGGCCGCCTGCGCGATAGCCGATAAAGTCGCCGGGGCCGATGGGGAGCGAGGCCTCGCCTATATGGGCGGTGGCGGTGCCCTCCAACACGTAGACGCATTCGTCCTCGTGGTGGTGGACATGGAATTCGGTGGTGTCGCAGCCGGGTGCGACCTCGATGATGTGAAAGCCGAGGCCGGTTAGGCCCGTCAGATCGCCTAGGCTCTTGTTCACGCGCTGGGCGTTGGGGTTCAGGAAGTGGGCTTTGTGCAGCCCTTCCATCTGGGCAATCTCGTCGGCGCGGACAATGTAGGGTTCGTCGGTCATCGGCTCTCTCGGAATACATCAATGCTATGGGCTGATGGTACGAGGGCCGGGCTGATCCGCCTAATTATAAAGGCGTGAGGGGATGTTTCAGAGCACGAAAAAGGGCCCGCGAGGGGCCCTTTGGAAATGCGATATTGGCTGGGATCAGGCCGCGTGGGCGCCGTCAGCCAGCGATTTGACGAAGGCGGCGATGTCTTCGACCGATTTGCCCTCGGCGATCTGGTTCACGATGGCCGAGCCGACCACGGTGCCGTCCGCGATGCCCGCGATGGATTTCGCGGTCTCGGGGGATTTGACGCCGAAGCCGACGATGATCGGCAGGTCGGTTTGCGATTTGATGCGCGCGACTTCGGGGGCGACGGTGGTCGCGTTTGCTTCGGCCGCGCCTGTGATGCCGGTGATCGAGACATAGTACACAAAGCCGCTGGTGTTCTGCAGAACCTTGAGTAGGCGCTTGTCATCGGTGGTCGGGGTCGCGAGGCGGATGAAGTTGATGCCTTTGGCCTGCGCGGGAATGCAGAGCTCGTCATCCTCTTCGGGGGGCAGGTCGACGATGATCAGACCGTCGATGCCAGCCTCGACCGCGTCATCCAGAAACTTGTCCACGCCGCGGTTATAGATAGGGTTGTAGTAGCCCATCAGAACGATCGGCGTCGTCGTGTCTTCGGCGCGGAAGTCGCGGGCCATCTGCAGGGTCTTTTCCAGCGTCATGCCGCCCGCAAGGGCGCGCTGACCGGCCAGCTGGATGGTTGGGCCGTCGGCCATGGGATCGGTAAAGGGCACACCCAGTTCGATCACGTCCACACCGGCTGCGGGCAGAGCCTTCATCACGGCAAGGGATTTGTCGTAATCGGGATCGCCACCCATGATGTAGGCAACAAAGCCCTTTTTGTTCTGCTCTTTGAGTGCGGCAAATTTGGCGTCGATCCGAGTCATGTTCTTCCCGTCCGTAAATGGTTCGGGAAGGTGTTGCGCGGATCAGGGGGCAAGGTCAAGCATCTACGCCCTGATTGCGGGCTGTCGGTGGCAGTTTGGCGGCCAGACGGGCAGGGGCGCGCACTTCCAGATTGACTTGGTGCGGGTGCGGCGCTGATCTGACTCTATTGGTTCAAGGAGATTATGATGTTGGAATTGCGCCCGAATTGCGAATGGTGCGGCTGTGATCTGCCGCCCGATAGTCTGGACGCGCGGATCTGCAGCTATGAATGCACCTACTGCGCGACATGTGTCGAAGAGGTGCTGCATAATGTCTGTGCGACCTGCGGGGGCGGTCTGGTGCCGCGTCCGATCCGGCCCAAAACCAATCACCGACCGCAAAAGAAGCTGGGACTGGGATACCATCCTGCCAGCACAGCGCGCGTGACGTCCCAGTGGACACCCGAAGAGGTCGAGAGTTTTAGCAAAATGCTGTCCGGCATCCCGCCCGAAGAGCGGTAGGGATGCCAGAGTGCGGGCCGTCTTAGGCGGCCTGCGGGTTGCTTTTGGGTTTCGCGGGGACCTTGGCCGGGAGAGCGGGCTTGGCCTCTGGCGGTGCGGCCGGAGTGGGCACAGTCACGTTCACCACAGGCGCGGGATCAGGCTCGCGCATTTTTGCACGGCGCATAAACAGCAGGCCAAGCAGCGCCAGCGCGATTTGCAAAAGGTGGGGCAGGGCAATCGCTTCGTCCGTCAGTGCGGTCGCCAGCGGACCAAGTTCGACGGGGATGTAAGGCGAGACCATCGTGGTCTGGGGCGCGATACGATCCGAGAAGGGCGTGCCCACAATCGACTGATCCGGCGCATCCTCGAGTTCCGAAGCCGCAGCCAGACCCCATGTGATCCCCGGTCCTTTGGCGGTTTCGAAGCATGTGCTCTCGATTTGACGCATCCTTGGTTCGTACTGGGCCTGCTGGATGGTCAAGGAGCCTTGCATGATCCAGAAACCCAGACTGGCCACAATCGCAACCAACAAGATGGAGCGCGCGCGGAAGTAAAAGGCAAGCGCGATGAGGGCCAAACCACCCGTGATAGACCATAGCGAAACTAACAAAAGACGGTCGTCAATCCGCGAGATGGTGCCAAGGAGGCTGAAATACTCTTCTTTGATGAACCCGTTGCACAGGTGGATGAGGGTGCTTTCCATGACTGCTCTGTATAATTTTTGTAAATAAGGGACCGATGACCGGCAGGTTGAATATAGCCAATGTTACAAGGGCCGAGAGGCAAAGTCATTGCGGTTTCGCCTTACATTCAAGGGGCGGCAACGGTGAATGCTGCACAGCAGCGGTTAGATCGACTGCCTTGAGTGCGGCGGCACCGGCTGCCGGGTTCGTTGATCGGGAGTTTCGCGCGAAGCGGGGCTTTGCGGACGGTCGCCCTTGACCCAGCCCCCCAACAGACCCTAGATGCCCCCGATCAAGCACAAGGAGCGCCGCATTATGGGCTTTAAGATGGGGATTGTGGGTCTGCCGAATGTCGGTAAGTCCACTCTGTTCAACGCACTGACCAAGACCGCGGCTGCGCAGGCTGCAAACTTTCCGTTCTGCACCATCGAGCCCAACGTGGGCGAAGTGGCCGTGCCCGACGCACGTCTGGACAAACTGGCCAGCATCGCAGGCTCGAAAGAGATCATTCCCGCGCGCATGACCTTTGTGGACATCGCGGGTCTGGTCAAAGGCGCGTCGCAGGGCGAAGGTCTGGGCAACCAGTTTCTGGCCAACATCCGTGAGACCGACGCAATCGCACAGGTTCTGCGCTGCTTCGAAGATGACGACATCACCCACGTAGATGGCCGCGTTGACCCGATTGCGGATGCCGAAGTGATCGAGACAGAACTCATGCTGGCCGACATGGAAAGCATCGAAAAGCGTCTGGCCAACCTGACCCGCAAAATCCGCGGCGGCGACAAAGAGGCCGTGGCCCAAGAGCGCCTGCTGAAAATGGCGAGCGAAGCGCTGGAGAACGGCAAGCCCGCCCGCACGGTCGAGGTGGACGAAGATGATCAGAAAGCTTGGAAAATGCTCCAGCTGCTGACGTCGAAACCGATCCTGTACGTGTGCAACGTGGACGAAGGCTCTGCTGGAACCGGCAACGAATTTAGCGCCAAGGTCGAGGCAATGGCGGCCGAGCAGGGCGCGAGCACTGTCATCATCAGCGCGCAGATCGAAGAAGAGATCAGCCAGCTCGACAAAGACGAAGCCGAGATGTTCCTAGGCGAGATGGGCCTCGAAGAGCCCGGTTTGGACCGTTTGATCCGTGCGGGCTACGACCTGCTGGGCCTACAGACTTATTTCACCGTCGGCCCCAAAGAGGCCCGCGCCTGGACTATCCGCAAGGGCATGTTGGCCCCGCAGGCCGCTGGGGTCATCCACGGCGATTTCGAGCGTGGCTTCATCCGTGCAGAAACCATCGCTTATGACGACTACGTCGCGGGCAATGGCGAAACCGGCGCCAAAGAGGCGGGCAAGATGCGGGTCGAAGGCAAGACCTACGAAGTCAAAGACGGCGACGTTCTACACTTCCTGTTTAACGCCTAAATCACCTCATTCTGAGAATGGCAAAGCGCCTTCGGTTTCTCGGGAGGCGCTTTTTCTCTGCCTGGGCTGAATTCCATACTTATCTTTTGGATAGTTCGGCGCAACACTCCACAACATTGAACGGCCAAGTCGATTCTTGGTCCGAGGATCATTTTGTTGGAGATTTTTATGCAAAAAAATTGGGATTTTAGTCGGGGCGAAGGCGTCTCGAACGAAATTGATTGGACATTTCTGGATGGTGCTTCCGAGACATTTTTGGGTGAAAACGGTATTATCGAAGGTGTTAGGGTTTTAGGTTTGAAGCCTTACTATTGGTCGCCTAGCAATAGCTACGCCGATTTGAACTTCCAGGATCGCGTTTCTTTCACTGAAGGAACAGAACAATACTCGATCCTCGGGAACTATTTGGACGCTACCGGTAGCGCGACCTACTGGTTCGATTCCCGGGTCACGGCACTGACATTTAACGACAGCACGACCGACGAACGCTGGATTGTGACCTTCGACGAGTCTGACCTTAGTTTTGACGATCTCGTCGCAACTTACCTCGAGGTGGGAGCAGAAGACATGTCCGCTGTCCTCTTTGATAGTGATGACGGCATGATCGGATCTGACGGCGATGATCTGTTCTACGGCTATGGGGGCGATGACGTCGTCAAGGCCAAACGCGGCGCAGATAGCATCTACGGTGGGCAGGGCGACGATCAACTCTATGGTCGAGCAGGTGCCGATTCCTTGGTTGGGGGTTCTGGAAGCGACGACCTTACAGGAGGCAAGGGAAACGATACCCTCATGGGGGGGGCTGGAAATGACGACCTTGAAGGAGGCATGGGAAACGATACCCTGACGGGAGGTGCGGGCGAGGATTACCTCTATGGTGGAGCTCAGGACGACATACTTGATGGCGGCGCAGGGGCTGATTCCCTTTATGCTGGTGACGGATATGATCTCCTGTATGGCGGGGATGGAAACGACTACATGGTGGGCGGATGGTATTATTCCAGCATCTCTGAACTCTACGGCGAAGATGGTGATGACATCCTCTGGGGTGATGGTGGAATTTCCACGATACTCGATGGAGGGGCCGGAAATGACGAACTCTATGCTGCGTGGAGCTATGATTACTACTATGGCTACTCGGACTATGAACCCACCACAGAACTGTATGGCGGAGTAGGAAACGACAGACTTGTTTCACGCAACATTGGTGATTTGCTTGATGGCGGCGCAGGTTCGGACCAGATGCATGGTCGGAATGGCAACGATACGATGACCGGCGGCGCTGGCGCGGATACCATCCGCGGCGGTCGCGGTGATGATGCGATTGAGGGCGGTGCTGGCGATGACGAAATTTATGGCGGCGGTGGACGGGATACGATCCTTGCGGGACCGGGCGCTGATACGCTGACAGGTGGCAACGGCGCGGATCAGTTTGTCTTCGAGAATACGGACGAAGGCGCGTTGATCCTCGATTTCGTATCTGGCACCGATACCATCGTTCTCGAGGGCATGGCTGAATTCGAAGATTCCGTTACCTTTGCAACCGCAGTGATCGATTGGGCCGAAGGTGCCCCCGAACCGGAATTCTCGGAGATTGTTCATATGGTTGTGGGGGATTTGACCATCGAACTCGTCGGAACGGGCGTCTTCATTGAAGAGTCCGACTTGATCTTTACCTGACAACAGGTTGCGGCGCTTTGGCGACGGAAAAAACTGTCACCAAAGCGTCAATCTGCTCTTGTGCCTGCCCCCCGAGAAATGTAGACCCATCGGCGGAGACGTGGCCGAGTGGTCGAAGGCGCTCCCCTGCTAAGGGAGTAGGCGAGGAATCGTCTCGAGGGTTCGAATCCCTTCGTCTCCGCCATTTAGAATGGCTTCAAAATTTATTTCGCTCTACATATCAAGTACTTGCTTGGCGTACCCGCTTCTTCGGTCCGCTGCTAACCTTGTTTTGCCACACATTTTGCCACACAATCCGCATCACAGAACTGGTGTGGAGGGCGGGGAATGTCGGTCGTCAAACGCGGTGGTGTGTATCATTTGCGGCGGCGTGTTCCCGTCAGATTCAAGAGCGTCGAGGACCGGACGTCGGTATATGTCAGCCTCAAGACAGACTCCGAGACGATGGCCAATGCGAAAGCTCCCATGGTCTGGGAGCGGCTCGTGAAAGCGTGGGAAGACGCGCTGGCTGGCCAGACCGGCGACTCTGTTAAAAAGTTCGAGCAAGCCCAGAAGCTGGCGGTGGCCAGCGGCTTTGAATACATGGGCAGCGCTCAGGTTGCAGAACTCCCCATTAAAGATCTCCTCGCGCGGGTAGAGGCGATCGAAGCGGGCGTGGCGAACACCAATGTGCAGGCGAATGCGGTGCTGGGCGGCGTGGAACGGCCCAAGATCAAGGTGTCGAAGGCGCTGGAGATGTATTGGGACCTCACCAAGCTCGATATCCAGAATAAGAGCCCGGATCAGGTGCGGCGCTGGATAAACCCGCGCAAGAAAGCCGTAAAGAACTTCATTCTGGTCTGCGGCGACAAGCCCATCGACGAGATCACTCAGGACGACATGTTCGATTTCCGTGACTGGTGGGAGGTCCGAATTCTAGACGAGGGCGTGACGGGGCAGACCGCGAACAAGGACTTCATCCACCTGCGGTCGGTCTTGAAGACAGTGAACTCCAAGAAACGGCTCCAGATTGTCCTTCCGAATGAGAAGATCAGCCTGCCGGAAACGGAGCCCAAGGAGCGGCCACCGAAGGTCACGTCCGTCAAGGTGGTGTAATTTGTCGGGTGGCCTGAGGTCATGATCAGGCGGCTTTTATGCTGAGAATTGGGTCTGTCTCCTCGTTGTCGATCTGAGCGAATGCCTCGACCATCATGTAGCGGCTGGCGGTTTG
>NZ_JBGFGN010000083.1:0-217 GCF_041224595.1 Donghicola sp. XS_ASV15
CGGCTCTTCCACGTCAGCAAGCGCCGCGAAGGGGTCTTCCTCTTCGGTGGCGGCTAAGTGGTCTGCGTCGGGTGTGGCCTCGACGGCCACCTCGGCTTCTATGGGGGTGTCTTCTGTCGCCGGGGGGAGGCTGTCGTGACCTTGCTCCTCCTCCGCGCCCTCAAGGGCAGCAAACGGGTCGTCTTCCACTGGAGCAGAGACGGCCTCGGTCTCGAGC
>NZ_JBGFGN010000087.1:0-1037 GCF_041224595.1 Donghicola sp. XS_ASV15
AACCTCACAGAATTGGCCTGACGGCCAATGCGCCTTGGACCGGGCTTGCTATATGAGGGCCGCACGCTCCAAGGCGCTCGCCCCAAACTGGCCGACTTTTGCTCCGCCACAATGGCCGAATTTTACTCCGCCGTTGACAGATGAAGTAGTCGCTGTCATCTATATGCTCTTCAATAAAGCCCTTTAGAGCCTCATTCGCTCTTATAAAATCAAACCGATCCTCACCTGTCTCTTCGGCAAAACTTCCCCCTGTGCCAAGTATTGTGAGGCCGTAGTTTCTGGAGGTGATGTTCTTCACCGATTGCGACAGCGCCCCTTTGACTTCAAACTGGAATGCTTTCCTTAGATCGAACTTGCATCTTGACAAAACTTTTTCATTTTCCGCCATCATGGAGCAGATGTAATGATAAATCACATATGTCCATATTGTGATATACTGGTTTGGGCGGTTGTAACTCTCGTCGGCGAAGCTGTATAGGGCATTGAAGGGGAAGTTCTTGAAAGAAAGGAGTTTCGAGAATTTGTCGTGTGATCGACGTGAGTGCAAATAGTCAGCAATTGCAGTTTTTCCTGTCCCCTTCCTCCCAATAACATAATTTTTTATACCTTTTTCAATGAAAGATACGTCGTTGAAATGAAAGAAATAGTCGCTACCGCTTTCTTCTCGCGCCTCAATTGGCCAAGATGCGATTTCTAAATACGTGTCATTCAAAAATGTGTCGCCTCATGTCATATCGTTTGGTTATTTTTTATTCGGGTTGTGTGGCTTGAATATAGATTGTCTGACTTCCCTCAAGAAGCATGCTGAGGCGTATTCGCCCGCGGAGGACTGTGCAGGTGCAGCGAACGACCGGATTGACGAGCCGCGCTGCGTCATAGGCTCATCGGGTCAAAGGCCTCTGTGGGTGGCTCCTGCATTGCAAGTGTTTTCTGGTGATTTCTGCGGTCATTTTCGTCAGTACCGTCGTCTGTCCGGCCTGTTTATGTTTTGGCATTGCCTCCACTGGCCCTGATGAGTTCCGCAAGCGAGGTTCCAA
>NZ_JBGFGN010000006.1:0-936 GCF_041224595.1 Donghicola sp. XS_ASV15
TTGGAACCTCGCTTGCGGAACTCATCAGGGCCAGTGGAGGCAATGCCAAAACATAAACAGGCCGGACAGACGACGGTACTGACGAAAATGACCGCAGAAATCACCAGAAAACACTTGCAATGCAGGAGCCACCCACAGACGCCATCCGGAAATGGATGACCTTCTACCCCCCGGGGCGCCTCACTCTGCCTTCGCGGACTGATCGAGAAGCTTGTGCTGATCCCGGACGCAGGATACGGGTATGCGATCGACCTGAGTGGGGATCTTGGCGCGCTTTTGAACCTCGCGACGGGGTCCACAGGGAGTAAGCTATCAAGAACCAGCGTCGCGCTGGCGTCTCAAGGCATTGATGATAATGAGGAATTATTATTGGTTGCGGGAGCTCGAATTGCGCACTGTTTGCTTCTCTGAACATACATGACAAAGCCGCCATGGTAGAAACTCGGGTCACCCTGAATACAGTACTTTGCGTGCCTGAGAATCTTGCTATTCGGAATGCTCAGTCGCTGCAAACTGGTCGAATTTCCAGGACCACCTCTGTAGTCCTTAAACTGGAGCGACTTAGTTTTGCTGAGCTGTCGCGCGCGGACCTGATTTATCTAGATGATACAATTTTAGGCATTCTCATCGCCATGCTTCCTCCGCATAGCTGCACTGCAGCATTGTCGCTTGCTGAGGATCCACTTTGATCACATATCCGAAAATGTAGATACTGCCTCTCCTCCTCCCTGGTGTGTCGCCGTTTTCTTTTTCTAGCCGCTGACACATTTGATTGCGCGGGTTTGATTTCGATCGAGCTGTGAACGGCGGAGCAATACTCGGCCACGGTAGCGACGGCATAGTGTTGTCGCGGGCGGCGTAAAAGTCGTCCACTTTTGCCCTTTCGGATTTCGGGAGGGCTTGGGGATATACACCGTGGACTTGTATTTGAAGGTG